>SXNL01000118.1 GCA_005777185.1 Myxococcales bacterium | reverse complement strand
CGTCGAGATCGACGGCGCCGTCCACGACGACGCGGAGCGGCCCGAACGGGATGCGAGGCGCACGACGATCCTCGCGCGCCGTGGCGTCCCCGTCGTTCGCCTCGAGAACGCACGACTGAACCGGGAGACCCTGCGAGAGGCGATTCTCCCGTTCACATGCCCCCTCTCCCTTCAGGGAGAGGGGGACGGGGGGTGAGGTCTGCGCGGGCTCGCCCCACCGCCTCCACGCAACCTCTTCGCGCGCGAAGAGCGACGGGGGGCACCCTCGCTCCAAGATTGCCTTACCCGATCGGCATCGGCTCCAGGGCCGGCGCTCGTCCCGCCCGTAAACGCGCGTTGACACCCCCACATCCCCCGGGTAGCGTGCGCCCCGATCCGCGGGTTTGCCGCGAAAAGGCGCCATTTTTGCGCGCCGGTCCGACCAGGGAGCAGTGGCGATGAGGAAGCATTTCGACGGTTCTCTTCTTCGACTGACGGCAAGGCTCGCGCTCGCCGGCGCGCACTCGTTCCTGCCCGTCGCGCTCCTCGGCGCGAGCGCCACGCTCGTCACGGCGTGCGCCGACGAGAACGATCCGAAGACCTGGGCCAAGCAACTCCAGGACCCCGCCGGCCGTGTGGGCGCGATCAAGCGCTTCCAGACCGCGTTCGACGACCGCATGTCGAAGGCGGGCAAGAACAAGGAGGATCCCCGCGTGAAGGAGGTCCTCGACGCCGGCGTCGAGCCGCTCGCGAAGACGTACACGACGGCGACCCTCGACGAGAAGACGCGCAAGGACCTCATCAAGCTCCTCTCGGAGATGGCGGATCCGCGCGGAACGCCCGCGTTCGCGAAGGCGCTCAACGACTTCGAGCCGGGGAAGAACGAGGAGGACGTGCGCTACGCGGCCCTCGCGACGAAGCGCCTCTCCGAGCAGAACAAGCTGACCGACCAGACCCTCGTCGATGCCCTCTGGGCGTGCTTCGTGAAGTTCCGCCCGTCGGTCTCGAACAAGAGCATCAACGTGGTGAAGGACCTCCGCGACAGCGTCGTCTCGGTCAAGCACCCATCGTACGGGCCCAAGGCCATCGAGAAGCTCGCCCAGCCGATCATCGACCCGAAGGACCCGACCGAGGGCATGGACAAGGTCCAGTTCTGGTACCAGGTCTGCATCCAGATTCTCGGCGCCCTCAAGTACGGTCCCGCGGCGAAGCCGCTCGTCACCGTGCTGCTCACGCCCAACAAGCTCGATCTCGCGGGTGCCGCCCGCCTCGCCCTGATGAAGATCCCGGACGAGGCCGAGGTGCAGCTCGTGGCCGCCGCCAAGGGCACCGATCCGGACTTCGCCAAGCTCGCGAGCGAGTACCCGAACAAGGGCCACGTCCCGTGGCTCGCCGAGGCGCTGGCGTACATCTCGCGCGAGAAGACGCGCGACGCCGCGATCGAGCTGCTCAACGCGGCGGACAGCGACGCGAACCGCACACTGATCTCCATGAACCTCGTCCACTTCGCGTCGGACAGGAACGACAAGAAGGTCCAGGACGCCTTCTTCGGCGCCTACTCGAAGATGGGGAACGAGGCCGTGAGCCCGAACGGGAACGCGCACTCCGTCTTCTGGAGCGTCTCGGCCCAGCTCTACGATCCCGCCGTGACGGACTGGCTCCTCAAGGAGGGCACGACCGCGAAGGGCGACGCCGCCGCGGTCTGGCCGCAAACGGCGCTCCCCTCGGCGTTCAAGCTGATGCCGCTCGACAAGGTGAAGGCCGTCGACGAGGCGCTCTCCAAGGCGCACCTCAACAAGCAGGAGAAGGAGCGCTTCGGCGCGTCTTTCAAGGCGGCTTCCGACACCGTGACGAAGTGCGACAAGAACATCTCCTGCTACCTCGGCAAGCTCGACGAGCCTGTCCCGTCGTCCCCCCCGGCCGCCAAGATGGGCCACCTGAAGGCGACGTACATGATCGGCTGCTACGGAGACGACAAGGCGCGCGCCGACCTCGCCGCCAAGCTCGAGAAGGTGACAGACGACGCCATGCGCCTTGCGATGGTCGAGGCCATCGACCACCTCGCCCCCAAGGGCGACGCGCAGATCGCCGACAACCTCGAGAAGCTGTCGGCCCAGGACGCGGCGGCCAACAAGAACGACTCGGCCGGCGTCTTCCTCAAGTACGCGCTCAAGCTCAGGTCGCGCGCGACCGCGAAGTAGGGCCGGCTTGATCCACATCGAAGTCCTCCGCGGCATCGCCGAGAAGACCGTGTGGGACTGGTCCGGGGACACCGTGCGGATCGGCCGCGCGGAGGGGAACGATCTCGTCCTCTCGGACGGGCACGTCTCCGGCGATCATGCCATGATCCAGCTCGCGGAGGACGGGTGGCGGCTCGTCGACCTGGGCTCCACGAACGGCACGGCCATCCTGCGCGGGCCCGGCCCCACGCTCAAGCGCCTGCCCGTGGACGAGTCGGTCGGGCACACGGCGCGCCTCGAGTCGGGCGACATCGTCGAGCTCGGCGCGCAGGACCGCATCGTCAACCTCAAGTTCACGATCCTCGAAGAGGTCGAGAGCAGCGCCAACAGCGCGCACGTCCTCGCGATGCGGAAGATCGCGGATCTGGGGGCCGGCTCCGTGGTCCTCGTCGAGCGCGACGCGAACCGCCTCCGAACGCTCTACGAGGCGCAGAAGCGGGTCGGCGCGGCGGGCGACCTGAACGAGGTCTTCGTGGCGATCATCGACGCGTGCTTCGCGCTGGTGCCCTCCGCGACGCACGTCACCATCGTCGTGCAGGGCGAGGACGACGCGAAGCCGGGGATCTCCGGCTACCTCCCGGTGATGACGCGCGTACGCGGCCAGGCCGGCCACGCGGCCGCCCCGATCCCCATCACGCGCAGCGTGTTCCGGAAGGTGCTCCAGGAGCGCGCGGCGGTGCTCGCCGCCGACGCCCCCAACGAGGTGGGCTCGAGCGAGTCGCTGATGGGCGCGAGCATCCGCTCGACCCTCGGCGTTCCGCTGTGGAAGGGGGAGGAGATCCTCGGCGTCCTCCAGATCGACAACCGGGAGAGCCCGGGCATGTTCACGCCGCAGGACCTCGAGGTGGTCGCGGTCCTCGCCCACAACGCGTCGCTGGCGGTGGCCAACGCGCGCCTGCTCATGAAGCTGCGCGCCGCCGAGGAGCGCCTCCGCAAGGAGAACCAGTTCCTCAAGGGGCGCGAGCAGGAGCGCCGCATGGGCCCCCGCGTCACGGCAGGCGCGCCGGAGATCATCGGCGCGAGCGCGCCGATGCGGCAGCTCGTCACGCAGCTCGACAAGGTTGTCGACACCAAGGTCACCGTCCTCGTCGAGGGCGAGACGGGCGTGGGCAAGGAGCTCATCGCAGCGAGCGTCCACTACCGTTCGCGCCGCAAGGACAAGCTCTTCGTCGGCCAGAACTGCGCGGCCATGCCCGAGAACCTGCTCGAGAGCGAGCTCTTCGGCCACAAGAAGGGGGCGTTCACCGGCGCCCACGAGGAGAAGAAGGGCCTCTTCGAGATCGCCGACGGCGGCACCCTCGTCCTCGACGAGGTGACCGAGATGCCCCTCTCGCTCCAGTCGAAGCTGCTCCGCGCGCTCCAGGAGGGCGAGGTGCGGCCCGTCGGCGCGACCGTCGAGAAGAAGGTCAACGTCCGCATCGTGGCGGCCACCAACCGCAACCTCGAGAAGGAGGTCGCCGAGGGCCGCTTCCGCGAGGAGCTCTACTACCGCCTCGGGGTGTTCCCCATCCGCGTGCCGCCCCTGCGCGAGCGGCGCGAGGACATCCCGATCCTCGCCGACCACTTCCTCCAGCGCTACGCGAAGGAGCTCGGCAAGCCCGCGGCCGGGTTCAGCCAGCAGACGATGGAGCTCCTGCAGGCGTACGACTGGCCCGGCAACGTGCGGGAGCTGCAGAACGAGGTGCAGCGCCTGATGATCCAGCTCGACTCCGGCGGCTTCGTCACGCCCGAGCTCCTCTCGCCCCGCGTGCGACAGGTCGAGGGGATGATCGAGCGCGTCCGCCCCACGAAGGGAACGCTCAAGGAGATGATGGACCAGGTCGAGCGCTGGCTCCTCATCGAGAGCCTCCGCGAGCACGGCAACAACAAGACGGCCGCCGCGAAGTCGCTCGGCATCACGCGCGAGGGCCTGCACAAGAAGCTGCGCTCGTTCGGGCTGTAGCTCGGGTCAGAGCGCCGCGAACGGCGTCATCCCCACGGCGAGCGGGACATCCGCGAAGCGAGCCCCCTCGGGATCGGTCGCGTCGGGAGCGACGTCGCAGAGCGGCACCAGGGCGAACGCCCGCTCGCGCAGGCGCGGGTGCGGCAGGATGACGGGGCCGTCGTCGATCGCGACCCCCTCCCACCACAGCACGTCGAGGTCGATCGTGCGCGGGCCCCACCGCTCCCTTCGCTCCCGGCCCATGCCACGCTCGATCGCGAGCAGCGCGTCGAGCAGCGCGACCGGCGTGCACGTGCACTCCACACGCAGCGCCGCGTTCAGGTAGTGGGGCTGCGGAGGTCCGACCGGCGCGGTCTCGTAGACCGGGGATCGACGAGAACGGGAGACCGCCGGGAGCCGCTCGATGGCCTCGCACGCCGCGCGCAGGTTGGCGAGCCGATCGCCGAGGTTCGACCCGAGCCCTATCACGACGTGCGTCTGCATGGGAGGCCGGGCGCCTCTCAGCGCCCCCGCAACCTGGGGACGGTCACGCCTTCTTCCCGACGAACTGCGCGGGGTTCGTGAGCTTGCCCTTGAAGTCGCCGTTGACCTTGCCGTCCTGCACGAAGAACAGGAACGCCCCGTCGCTGATCCCGTCCACCTTCGCCTCGACCGTGATGACGGCGCCGGCCGTCGTCTGGAAGGTCACGCCGTGCAGGCTCGCACCGGTCGCCGTGGTCATGTGCAGGCCCGTGTCCTTCACGACGAGCGCCTGGGCGTCGACGCCCTCCATCTTCGCGCCCGAGATCGCGGACGCGGCCGTCACGGCGATCTCGAAGTTGCAGGCCTTGTTCGACTTCTTGGTGTCGCACGTCCACGTGAGGTGCCAGCCCCCGCCTTGTCGGTACTCGACGAACACGCCCACCCCGTCGCCGGGGACGACGTTCAGCGTCTGGTCGGTGTCGACCTCGATGAGGAGCGGCGACGTCGGGTTGGCGCTCGGCGCCGGCGACGTGGGGTCCGTGGCGCTCGGCGTCGGGACGGTGGACGTGCCCCCACGGCGGTGATGGTAGCCCTCGCTCTCCACGTAGCATCCTCCGAGGACGAGCATGGCGGCGGCGAGGAGCGAGAGTGTGGCCTTCGAGATCATGCTGGAGTTCTCCTAGCGACGGGGTCGCCTGGTCGAGGAAGGAGGCGGGCCGCTCGGCCTGGAGACGGGCGGCGGCGAGATGTGGACGGCAGCGGGCGGCCGCGCCATGTGGGTCGGCGGGCTGGAGGGACGGACGGGGGCGATGTGCACCGGCGGCGCCCTGTGGGTCACGGCAGGGCCCTGGGTCATGTGCGGCGCGGGCATCGGCCGGTCGATCCGCACGGGGGGACCCGAGAACGTGGGCCCGCTCGGTCTCGCCATCGACGGAGGGAAGGGCTGGGTCATGGAGGGCCGGGGCGCGAAGTCGTGAGGTGGCGAGGGTGACATCGGCGCGGCGACACGCGGCGGGGGATCGATGCGCGAGGGTCCGCGATCGCGCGGCGGATCGTAGGAAGGGCTTGGCGAGCGAGGGGCGTACGACGGATCGAAGGACGGGCTCGCGCGCGAGGCGCGCGGCGGATCGTAGCCCGGCGGCGTCGTGTAGGAGGGGATGCGGTGGTCGGGCGCCGTTCGCGGCGCGCCCTCCCACCGGGGCGCGGTGGCGACGGGGTCGAGCCGCGAAGGCCGGGGCGATGCCGCCCCCTCGGCCCGGAACGCCGGCGCCGCCGCCGCAGGGAGCCCCGCCCCGAGGGGCCGGCTCGCTCCGACCGCCGTCGCCGTGTGGGGCTCGGCGTACGCCGTCGCCCGCGCGAGGCCCACGTGATCCTTCGGCGGCGCGGCGATCTGCTGGATACCCAGCTCCCGGTGCGGATCGGGACCGGCCACCCTCGTGCGGGATCGCCCCCCGACCGTGGGCGACGCCGGCGTATGACCACCGACCGTCGGGGAAGCCAGCGAGTGTCCTGCGACTCCGCCGACCGTCGGGGAAGCCGGCGTGTACGTCCGCGTACCCGCCTCGGCCTGCGCGACGGCCGGACCGTTGAGAATCCGCCCGCCAACGCCCGGATGGAAGACCTCCTGGCTGGGGCAGTACACGTACCGCTGCGCGGGCGACGACCCGTACCCCCACCCCCAGGCGTAGCCGCCGCGCCAGTACCAGGTCGGCGCCATCGGCGCCCACCCCACGTACCCGAAGCCCACCGGGCCCGTTCGCCACACGACCCACGCGCCGGCGTACCGTCGGCCCGGGATCCAGGCCCAGCCACCCGGCGTGTAGGCCCAGCGTCCGTAGTGGAACGGCGCCCACCCCCAGTCGTAGTCGCTCACCCAGACGTACTCGTCCTGGTACGCCCAGTGGCCGGCCGTCGCGTAGGGGACGAAGTCCGGACCGACGACGTGGCGATGGGGGATCCATACCGTGCCGTACGTCTGGTCCTCCACCCACGCGCCGTACTGGGCGAGCGGCTCGCGGAACTCGGTGAGCGCCGTCGCGTCGGTGTCTGCGTAGGTCGTCTCGTCGACGCCGATCGCGATCTCGCCTGTGGCGGCGCCCGCCGCCGGGGTCCCGTCCGCCGTCCCCTGGGCTTGCGGGGTCGCGGAGCTTGCGGCCGCGAGCTCGGGCGACGGCGCTGGCTCGACGAAGTTCTGCGGCGCGACCGCCTCCGGCTCGTTACCCCCGCACCCGACGAGGAGCACACTCGCGCCGAGGAGCGCGACGACTTCCAGCCAGCCGGACGTATGGATGCTCATGGGTCGCCGCCCTCCTTGGGTGAGGAATCGCCCGGTCGTCCAGGGTTAAGATAGACGGTCCCTCGAATCTTCCCATCCTCCGGGCTCGATACCAGGAAAAGTCTCAAATTACGGACGGAGGTCACAGGACCTTGCAGGCACGTGCCGGACCAGTCCGCGGGGAGGCCACGCTCGCGTAACCATGCGTTATTGCGCTGCTTTTTTGCGTGAACTTCTGTTCACCTACCGGGGTGTGGCCGCGGGTTGGCGGTGGGGATGGTGCTCGGGGGGCACACCGCAGGCTACTTCGGCGTCAGGATGACCGTCCCGAGGAACTTCTGCCGGCCGATCTCGTCGATGGTTCGGGAGGCCGCGACCGTCGACGTCTCGCCGATGAAGACCCCGAGGAGCGCGGCGTCCACGAGTTGCCCGAGCGGCACGCTGGTCGCGTTCTCGCTCACCAGGCGCAGCACCACGATGCATCGCTTGCCCCGAGCCGAGATCCGCTTGATCTCGTCCTCCACCTGCTTGATCTCGCGCAGCCCGAAGTTCCGCGCGTCGATGACCTGGATCTCCTGGCCCAGCTCATGCGCGAGTCGAGCCAGGCCCCAGGCGAGCTCGATGACCACGTTCGGGTAGGCCTTGCTGCTGCCCACGAGCGCGAGTGACATCCAGTCGTGCTGCTGGCACCGGAGCCACAGCCGCTGCCAGGTCGGATCCTGGCTGGTGGACGCCAGGCTGAACGCGCCGGATCCGGCGCCGGGGTGCATGGGGTTTTGGTGCATCGGCCCGGTCGTCGCTCCGCGGCGGCATTATGGGGCTTTCTGCGCTTGCGATGCAAGTATGGTGCGTCGGCCGCACGTGCTAGAATCCAGGCGGTTCCGACGGTCATGCGCCCCTCGCCCCTCGCCGCCGTGTGCTCGCTGCTCCTGGTCGGCCTCGTCACCGCGGGTTGTATCATCCGCGTGACGCGCGCCGATGACGACCCGCTGCCGAACGGGGGCATCACGGGCCCGCCAGCGGACTGCCGCGGGGGACCCAAGGAGGGACCTGCGCACGACGGCGTCGAGCCCGCCGGCCCGCGGTTCGTGGGGCGCTTCGATCTGACGAACCCGGCCCAGGCGCGCTTCCAGTGGTCCGGGACGGAGATCCAGGGGCGCTTCGAGGGGACCTCCATCCACGCGTCGATGCGGGTCCCGATCGTGTACTTGCAGGTCTTCGAGGACAACTGCCAGCAGAGGATCGCGGATTACGAGAAGGCCCACGCGCTCGACGTCACCGACGAGACCAAGGCCCTCTGCAGCCCGTTCTCCCCGGTCGTGAACGCCGTGTGCGCGCAGGACAAGGCGTGCGCCGCGACCCACCGCGCCTGCTGCAAGGCCGTGACGACGCGCATGGTCGTGAAGATCGACGACCGGCCGGAGGGCCTCCTGCCGGTCTCGCAGAGCTTCACCGACTACACGCTCGCGGAGAACCTGCCCTTCGGCATCCACACCGTCAGGCTCCACCGCGGCGTCGAGGCGTTCGCGGGGGTCTTCGAGTTCAACGGCTTCACGGTGCCGGGTGGCAAGCTGCTGCCGGCGCGGGTACGGGACCGCCGCATCCTCGTCATCGGCGACTCCATCACGTGTGCGTACGGCATCAAGGGGGCAAACGCGCAGTGCCGCTTCTCGTTCGACACCGAGGACACGTTCAACAGCTACAGCGTCGTGGCCGGGCGAGCGCTCGACGCCGACGTGGAGATCGTCGCGTTCTCGGGCCGAGGGATCTGGCGGAACAACGACTCCGAGTGGGAGGGGACGATGCCGCTCCTGTTCGATCGCACGATCCCCTCCGCCGCGCAGGCGCTCAACCTCTCGATGGATCCGAACGACAAGACGAGGCAACCCACCGAGGTTGCAAGGCCCGACCCCGAGAAGGACGCCGAGGGCGACAAGAACATCGTCCGCCACGACTTCGCGAAGGCGCCCAAGCCTCACGTCATCCTCGTCAACCTCGGCACGAACGACTTCTTCGTGGGGCTCCCCAGCCCGATGGTTCTGTTCCGCAACCAGTACCTCGCCTTCGTGCGCGATCTGCGGGGGAAGTATGGCTTCACCGACGCGCACATCATCCTCGCGATCCCGCCCATGATCAGCGACGCGCTCGACGATCAGCCGCGGAGCGCGATACGGGCGGTGCTCGAGGAGGTCGTCGCGCTGATGAAGGACCCCCGCGTGTACATGATGGAGTTCCTGGACCAGGGCGTCCGACGTGGCATGGGCTGCGACTTCCACCCGAACCTCGCGACGCACGCCATCATGGCGGAGCAGCTCACGGGCGCGATCCGCGCCAAGACCTGCTGGTGAGCGCCGCGGGCGGCCGTCTCGCCCCGAACTCCCCCCGGGCGGCGGGCCTGTGGTACGCTATTCGCCCGCATGGAATCCGATGATAAGCGCGTAGGCGAGATCATCGGCGGCAAGTGGCGCGTGGACACGCTGCTCGGCGCCGGCGCCATGGCTGCCGTCTACGCCGTGACCCACCGCAACGGCTCGCGGGCGGCGCTCAAGATCCTCCACGCGTCGCTCGCGATGGACGACCAGGTGTGCGAGCGCTTTCTCGGGGAGGGGTACCTCACCAACGCGGTGAAAGCCCCCGGCATCGTCAAGGTGTTCGACGACGGCATGACGGAGGACGGCTGCCCCTTCCTCGCCATGGACCTCCTCGAGGGGGAGACGCTCCACGACCTCCGTCAGCGGCGCGGTGGCAAGCTGAGCACCGAGGAGACGCTCGGGATCGCCGACAGCCTCATGGAGACCCTCGCGATCGTCCATGTGAAGGGCATCGTGCACCGCGATCTGAAGCCCGAGAACGTGTTCATCACGGACGACGGGGAGGTGAAGATCCTGGACTTCGGCGTCGCGAAGCTCCACGAGCAGGGCGCGTCCAGCCTGAGCATCATGGGCGCCGTCCTCGGCACGCCCTCGTTCATGGCGCCGGAGCAGGCCCTCGGCGAACGCAACCAGGTCGACGCCAAGAGCGACATCTGGGCCGTCGGCGCCATCATGTTCACCCTGATCACCGGCGAGGTCGTGCACGTTGCGCCCACGATCGCCGGACGTCTGCTGATGGCGTCGTCGCAGCCCGCGCGCCCCATCCAGAGCGTCGTGCCGGATCTCCCGCAGGACATCGCGCTCGTCATCGACACGGCGCTCCAGTTCAAGAAGGAGAACCGCTGGCAGCGCATCGACGCCATGCGCGCGGCCCTCGCGCACGTGAAGAAATCGCTCCCGCCCACGTCGGCGGGCGACCGGAGGTCGTCGATCGCGCCGAAGCCGGAGACGGTGCGGCTCACGATGACCGGCGGCAAGCAGGCGCCGATCGTGCCCGCCCCGGTGATGGCGTCGTCTCCCATGTCCGAGACGATGAAGATCTCGGCCAGCCGGAACGCGCGCGCGATCCTCGCGGCCGCCGCGGAGAAGACCTCCGCTCGCCCCGGCATCACCCCTCCGCGTCACTCCGCGCCCGCACCGGAGGTGAGCTACGGCGGCGCACCGCCGCGCACCACGATCATCGGCTCGCCTCCGATCCAGCTCACGCCGCCCGCACCTCCCTCCCCGGAGGGCCGGCCGCCCGCGCACGGGCGCACGGCGCCCATGGTCGGGGGTGCGCCGCTGCCGGGCACCCACCCGCAGCCCCGAATGGCGCCTCCCACGCCCATGGGCGGCCCGCAGCCTGCGCCGGCGCCTCCCTTGCCGCGCAAGGAACCACCGAAGCCCCCACCCGTACCCCGGAGGCCCGCGGATCCCTTCGCGCCAGGCACTGCGGTGCTCCCCCCCGGGGTGCCGGTCCCGCCCGCCTTGTTCACGGGCCCCTCCCAGCCGAACGGTCCCCCCCCCCAACCGCGCGCCGTCCAGCCGTCGTTTCACGACGTCACGCCCCGACCGGCCTCGTACCACGAGCAGCTCGCGCCGCCCCGGCCGCGGGCGCCCTCCTTCAGCGATCAGTCGGCGAGCCACTCGATTCCCGGGGTCGTCCCCCACGCGATCCCGGGCGATCCCACGTACGCGCCGCTCGAGTCGAACGTGGACGATCTGGTCTTCGACAAGCCGCGGACCGGGAGCCGCCTCGCGATCTCGATCGCCTTCGCCGTGGTCGCCGCCCTCATCGGCTTCGCGACGGTGCTGTTCCTCAAGCGCACGCCGGCGCCGGTGAAGACCCCGGCGGCCGATCCCACCGCGCAGAGCCACCCCGTCGTGCTGGCGCCCCGGACGCCGGAATCCACGGCAGGGGCGACGGGGCACGGCGCGGCCCCGATCGTCGCCACCGTGTCCGCCCCCCCGTCGGCGACGGTCATACGGTTCGAGGATCTGCCCGTCTCCCCGCCGGCCGCCCGCCGCGCTCCCGCGCGCGCACAGGACGCGGGGACGAGGGGCGCGGCGCCCACCCCACCCCGGGATCCCCCGACGGGGCCGCCAGAGGACCCGTAGCTCGACGCTTTCCCCGTTCGCTTGCGGATCGGGCAAGGCTTTCGATACGCTCCTCGCATGGCGAAATGGGAGCAAGATCGCACGCTCTTCCGTCCTGACGCGAAGGTGACGATGTCACCGGCCAGCGGCGGGCGGAAGGGGGCCCAGCAGCAGCAGGCGGCGCGACCCGCCGCTCCGGACGATGACGAGATCCAGATCGGCCTGGGGGACCGGGTCCGGGAGGCGATGCACGCGGCGATGCGCCGCAAGCTCCTGAGCTTCTTCATGCTGATCATCGGCGTCGCCTTCACGATCGTGGCCGTCGTCTATGCCCCGCGCACCTACGAGTGCGACGCGCAGATCCTCATCACGCGCACCACCTCCCTCGGCGGCCCCAACGCCGCGCAGCTCCTCACGGGCGACGAGCGCAAGGAGCTCGCCAAGGAGTACGAGCAGCAGATCATGGCGCGCGACAACATCATCCAGATCGTCCAGCAAGCGAAGCTGGTCGAGCGCTGGAACGAGATCCAGTCGCCCCACCGCCGGCTGATCTCGAACATCCAGGCCAAGCTCGGCCAGCCGCGGCCGACGGACGATCAGAAGTTCGAGGCGCTGATGCGCACCATCGAGGGCCGGCTCAAGGTCGAGGTCGACGCGACGACGGTGGCCTTCCGCCTCGAATGGAGCGAGCCGAAGAGCGCGAAGGACATCGTCACCGTCGCGGTGGAGAACTTCCAGAAGAAGCGCTTCGAGGTCGAGGTCGGCGTCATCCCCGAGAGCGTGCGCGCCCTGCAGAAGCAGGTCGACGACAAGCGCAAGGAGACGCAGAAGATCGCCAAGGAGCTGAACGAGGCCGAGGCCAAGAAGAACCCCACGGGCAAGACCCGCTTCGTGTCGCGCGAGGTCGCGAACAACGAGCCTGGACAGGGCGACCCAGCCATCTTCAAGAAGCTCGAGGCCGTGCGGGGCGACATCGCCCAGCGGGAGGAGCTGAAGCGAAACCGGCTCGCGGAGCTCAACGCCAAGCTCGCCGACATGTCCGCGACCTACGCGGCCGGGCACCCGGACATGATCGCCCTCAAGAACACCCTCGCCGCGACGCAGCACGACCCGGCCGAGCTGGCGGCCGCGCGCGCGGAGGAGCGCCGCCTTGCGCAGGAGTTCGAGAACTCCAAGAACGCGAAGCTGGGCGAGAAGAAGACCGTCGTCGTGGCGACGACGGACTCGGCCGCGCCCGCCGTCCCGCAGGTCCCGCTGTCGGTCGAGGGTCTCCGGCAGGCTTACGAGCGGCTCGAGAAGCAGCTCACCGACCTGGAGGCCGACCTCAACCAGCAGAAGGTGCAGGAGAAGCGCATCGAGCTCGCGTTCAAGAACCGCTACTCGGTCACGCGGCCGCCGGAGGTCCCCGGAGGCCCGAAGAAGCCCGTGGGTCCGATGGCCGGCGTGATCGGCGCGCTCTGCACGTTCGCGCTCATGCTCGTGGCGGCGGTGCTGCGGGACCGTGCGTCGGGCCTGTTCTACGAGCCGCGCGACGTGCGCGACCGCCTCGGCCTGCCGGTGTACGCGACCATGAAGTGGTAGCTGTCGCCGCGATCGGGTCCGTGTTATCACGGGCGGCGGCCCGATGCTGACGATCCTCGCGTCCGTCGCCCTGCTGAACACGACGAGCACCGTCACCGTGGCGGCGCGGACGGAAGGGCGCATGCGGAGCGAGACGGGCTCGAGCTCGCTCGCCCAGAGCAAGGACTCCGCCCTGGAGCTGGAGGTGGCCCCCACAGCCGCCTACACCATCATCGGCAACAGCGCGAACGACTACCTCACGGCCATCTACGTGCCGCGCTTCATCCTCCCGGACACGCTCAGCCCCTCGTTCGGCGACGCCGGGGAGCGCAAGTCGCGCTTCAGCACGTTCCACAACGGCGGCTTCGCCATCGGGCACACGCGCCCGAAGTTCCGGCTCGACTTCCTCGCCCTCGGGGCGATCGGATCGATCAACACCGCGGCGCTGCTCAACCAGCCGCCGTGGCGCGGAGACAGGCTGCCGGAGACGCCGCTCATCCTGCTGCCCGCCGAGCGGTCGAACCGCTTCACCGTCGCGTTCTACCAGATCCAGGCCACGCCCACCTTCCGGCTGGACGCCAAGTGGTCGCTGACGCCGATGGTCCGCTTCAACGCGTTCGGTGGAGCCGAGTCTCAGTCGCGTGCGACGTTGCCGCTCACGCGCGGTCCGCAGACGGAGACGCGTCTGGCGTACAAGCCCACGCGGCGAGCGACGTTGACGACGTTCCTGGGCGCCGCGTACACGACCGTGCTCGCCGCGCAGATCGACGTGGCCGGTCAGGTCATCGGCGACAGGCAAGGCGCCGCCGTCTCGAACGCAGCGGCCGAGCAGTCCTTCGCGTACAAGACGTCGCGCCAGGGCGAGCTCGAGGTGGGCATCGGCAGCACGATCGCCGGGGTGCGCACCCAGGGCCTGAAGCTGTCGCCGATCGGCCACGCGCAGTACGTGTACCGGACGCCGCGCACCAAGTGGGCCGTCGTGCTCAAGCAGGCGCCGTGGCTCAACCTGTTCGCGGGTGAGTACGAGCCGCGCACCGAGCTCACCGTGGCCGCGCACGTGGATCTCGATCGACACTGGGTGTACCGCGGCCAGGCGAGCGCCATCCGCACGCTGGGCAAGCTCGAGTCGGTGTCTCGCTACACGTTCGTCGTCGGGGACACCGCGGGTGGCTACAGGTTGACGCGAGAGGCCCTCCTCGAGGTCGGCGTGCGCGCGGGCCTGCAGGACATGACGAACTCCCTCTTCGACAGCCGGACGGTCCAGCTCGTCGGGTTCGTGAGCTTCACGTACGTGCCAGAGCATCCCCACAAGCTGTGACGGCGACGCGCACGCGGGTCAGCGGCCGCGGTTCTTGATCAGCTTCAGGACGGAGAGCATCTCTCCGACGCGGTACACGCGCGCGACGAGACCGAGGACGAGGAAGACCACGCCGTCGATCGCGAGGAGGACGAGGGGGTGCGCGGAGCCGAGGAGGAAGCGGTGCATCGCGAAGACGGCGGCCGCGATGGCGAGGGTCGCCGCGATGGACGCGATGCTCCGGCGGTCGGTCGCCTTCCTGCCGAGGTAGTAGAGGAAGATGAGCAGCACGACGAGCTCGCGGACGCTGACCGCGAGCGCGGCGCCCATCCCCGCACCGCCGGGCCCGAGGCCGCGCGTGAGCGGGACGAACGCGAGGATGAGGATGGGGAGCGCGACGAGCCCGCCGATGGACACGATGGAGATCGTCCAGCTCCGCTTCAGGATCATGAGCGCGACCCACAAGAGGACGTTGCCGTACGAGAGGACGAACGTGGGGGCCAGGTACTGCATGCTCGAGGCGCCCGGCGCGAAGTCCTTCCTCAGCGCGAGGGCGATGAAGTAGTCCGCGCCGAGCGCGAAGAGGAGCGTCACCGGCACGGCCACGACGACGACGCCCTCGAGGCAGCGGCGAAGGATGGCGTAGAAGTCCTCCTCGTTGCGCTCGTGCGCGCGGCGCATCATCGGGATGAGCACGCCGCTCACGATGGGCGCGAGGAAGGCCGAGAGCGTCGCGATCTGGCGGGCGGAGCCGTAGTAGCCGACCTCCTCGCCGGGGTTGATGAACTCGAGCATGGTCACGTCGAGCTTCTGCCCGAGCGTGACGGCGATCGCGCTCGCGAAGAACGGAAAGCTCTCCCGGATGACCGCGCGCGTGACGCCGAGGTCGAGCTTGAGCTCGAGGCCGATGGCCCGCCGGGCGGCCGCGTACAGGAAGCACGCCTTGAGCGCCTCGGCCGCGAGCATCGGGAGCACGAGGTACGCGAGCGGGACCTCGAGGGTCACGAGGAGGAACGCACCGCCGCCCCAGAGGATCTTCGCGACCACGTTCGACACGGCGAGGCCGCCCACGTTCGTCGACGCCTGGAGCATCTTCGCGAAGGTCTCGTTCATCGTCGTGAAGATCTGAACAACGCCGAACAGGAAGGCCGCCGCCTGCACCTCCGCAGGCTTGGCGTGCAGGATGAGGGCGCCCGCGAGGAACAGCGGCAGCGAGAGCACGAGCCGGGCGAGCGTGAACCCGAGGAAGAAGTCCGACGCGTGCTTGGGGCGGACGGGCACCTCGCGCTGCACGTAGGTGTCGACGCCGAGCCCGATGAACACGAACAAAGTCGCCGCGAAGGACTCCGCGAACGAGTAGTAGCCGTACTTCAGCGGCCCGAGGTAGCGTGGGAGCTTGAACGTGACGATGAGCGCCACGCTCCAGGTCAGCGAGAGCGAGGCCGCGAGCTTGAGCGCGTTGAAGAACGCGACGGTGCCCTCCTTGCGGATCGCGTGAGCCGACGCACGCTCCGCTCCCTCGCTCGAGACGGCCCCTGGATCGTCCGGCGGAGCGACCGGAGGCGTGTCCGTCGCGTCGGTGAGCGTGCTGTCGGTCGATCCAGGCGCGGGGCTCGACGCGGGGGGCGGCGCGCCTGGCCTGCGCGAAGAGGGAGGCGCGGGTGCTCCCTCGAGCTTGCGGACGGACACGCGCTCAGGCGGCGGCGCCGCGACGCGCATGTGCACGGACGCGTACTCGGGGATGAAGTCGTCCGCGTCCGCGCCCTGCTTCCGGTCGTCTGTGTCGGCCATCCTTTTCGCCACACGGGAGAGAAGCCGGTGTAGGATTCACTGTCTATTGTATCTCGCGCCCGGCAACAAGATCGCGTCGTATACGCTCGACCGGATGCTCGGCGTCGGCGCCTTTGGCGTCGTCTGGCTCGCCAGGGACTCGAGGACGAAGCGAATGGTCGCCATCAAGGTGCTGCACCCGGCCGCCGCGGAGTCGTCCGAGGCGATCGAGCGCTTCCGGCGAGAGGCGTGGGTGCTCGGCAAGATGCGAAGCCCGCACATCGCCGAGATGTACGAGATGATCCAGGATCCCGCGTTCGGGCTCGCGCTCGTGATGCAGTTCATCGACGGCGAGCTACTCTACGAGTACCTCAAGCGGCAGAGCTTCGCCGTGGAGCCCGCGATCCTGCTCGGCATCGACATCCTCCGCGGCGTGCTCGAGATGCACAAGCACGGCGTGATCCACCGCGATCTCAAGCCGGAGAACGTGATGCTCCAGCCCGTCGCGAACGCGGCGATCGGCTTCCGCGCGGTGATCTTCGACTTCAACCTGAGCCGCCTGAAGGCCGGCGCGGGGCCGGGTGAGAAGGGGTCGAGCCTCACCGCCATGGGGTCGGCGATCGGCACCGTGCCCTACATGGCGCCCGAACAGCTCATCGATGCGAGGCGCGTCTCCGAGAAGGCGGACGTGTACTCGGTGGGGGCGATCCTTTTCCGCGCCGTCGCGCAGACGCCCCCGTTCGCAGGGCCGCAGAGCTTCCGCGAGAAGCTGGTGATGGAGGCGCCGCCCGTGCCGACCGGCCGCACCGATCCGATGGCGATCGGCTTCGAGCGCGTGCTGGCGCGGGCCCTCAAGCGCAAGCCGCCGGAGCGGTACGACGACGCGCAGCAGATGCTGGCCGCTCTCGAGGCGCTCGGCCAGAGGATGAACCGGCCGACGGCGTGAGGCCGCGGGGGAGCGACGGATGATGACCACCAACGCGCGCGCGAGCGGGGACGACGGAAGGCGAGGGCTCGGCTGATGGCTCGAAACGGAAAGCGGCTCTGGGTCGTCCTGGCTGCGCTCGCCTTCTACCTGGCCTTCGTGTGGCGGACGAGCTTCTCGGTGGCGGGGCGGCGATACTTCGTCCTCTTCGAGGACGCGATGATCTCGATGCGGTACGCGCAGCACTTCGCGGCGGGCGAGGGCTTCGTGTGGAACCACGGGGAGCCGCCCATCGAGGGGTTCACCAACTGGCTGTGGGTCTTCTGGATGAGCCTTGCCCACAAGATCGGGATGGCCGAATCCAAGGTGAGCCTCTTCATCATGCTCTCGGGCGTGCTGATCATGCTCGGCGTCGGGTTCTTCACGGGGCGGATCGCGCGCTTCCTCTCGGACGCGCCCTGGGTGCCGCTCGCGTGCGTCGCGGCCTCGCTGTTCTGCTACCCGCTCGTCTTCTGGACCCTGCGAGGGATGGAAGTCGGCGCGCTCACCTTGATCGTCTACGCGCTCGTGTGGTGCGTCCTCGAAAACGAGCGCAGCTTCAGCGTGGCGCGGACGGCGCTGATGTCGCTCCTCGCGGGCGCGGCATTCCTCGTGCGGACGGACTCGGTCGTCGCCGTCGGCGTGATCGGCCTGTACGGCCTGTGGACCGCGAAGAAGCGCGTCCTCTTCGCCGTGATCATGGCGGGGGGCCTCGGCGCCGCGGTGCTCGCGCAGCTCCAGTACCGCAGGACCCACTTCGACGACCGATTCCCGAACACGTATTACCTCAAGCTCTACGGCATCAAGACCTCCGCGAAGCTCAAGCGCGGCGTCTTCGTGGCGTTGCAGGTGCTGTCGATGCACCTCGCCGTGCCCCTCTCGATCGTGGGCGCGGTCCTCGGCGTGCGGTTCGAACCGCGGGCGCTCCTCGCCCTCTTGAAGAAGGAGCCGAAGGCGCGCATCAAGCTGCTCCTCTGCACGATCTTCGGCATGCAGGTCGCCTACGCGGTGTACGTCGGCGGCGACGCGTGGGAGTGGATGCTCTACGCGAACCGCTACATGTCGGTCGGGATGCCTGCCCTCATCGTGCTCGTGATGGCCCTGGTCGAGGCGATGATCGAGATGCCCGAGGCCGAGCGCGCGGCCGCCACGCGCCGCTTCTCGCTCTCGCTCGTCGGGTGGGGCGGTCTTCTCGTGGTGCTGCAGGTCTACGGCAAGGTCCGGCCGGAGACCGGGACCGCCGCGACGATCGTGTTCAGCAAGACGTCGTTCGCGGTCGGCGCGGGCTTCGCCGGGCTCGGCGTCCTCTTGCTGCTACGCGACCTGCGACTGGGGCTCGGAGAGGGTCTCGCGTACGCACGACGCAAGCTCGCCGCGCGTCCGAAGGGGGCGCTCGCGGCGCTCGTCGTGGCGGGCGTCGTGTGGTTCCCGTCGCACGCGATCCCGTTCGCGCGCTGGGCCGCTTCGAACGCCGCGCAGTACGTCGACGAGGCGCGGTACACGCGCCTCGGCCTGTTGATCCGGTCGACCACGCCGAAGGATCTCCGCGTCGCCGTCGCGGCGGCGGGAGCGACGCCGTACTTCTCCGATCGCCCGACGGAGGACATCCTCGGCAAGAACGACCGCGTCATCGCGAAGCAGACGCCCCGCGGCGTGTTCTCCCCCGGCCACGACAAGTGGGACTACGAGTACAGCCTGGGTAAGCGCGACTCGAAGCTCATCGTCGAGCTCGTCGACATGAACGACGCGGACGTCGAGTACGTCGAGAAGACGCTCGGCTTCGAGAAGCTGCCGAACGAGCTCCAGCTCCGGGGCAGCGTCACGGGCGTCGACCGGAGCATCCTCGGCGCGCCGGTCGACGACGGCGACGCGCTCGCCGCCCAGCTCGCGCGGGCGGGGGTTCCTCTTCCCGAGGCGTACTCGGGCGTCGACGTCGGCGTCATCGCGGCGTTCCTCGCCGCCATCCTCTTGCTCGCCTTCAAGACCGTACGCGACGACGACGGCTTCGAGCGCCTCCCGCTCCGAGAAGAGGAGCCCCCGCCGAGCGAGCACGTCGACGCGGAGGTCGAGCGATCGACGAAGGGGGCGAACGCGAAGCAGATCCCCACGCTCGACGGCATGCGTGGCCTCGCCGTGCTGGCCGTGCTCGTTTTCCACTTCGCCTGGACGTACCCCGGCGAGGGCCACGGCGGCCTCGCCGAGCGCATGCACGACTTCCTGTGGTCGGGGTGGATCGGCGTCGATCTCTTCTTCGTGCTCTCCGGCTACCTGATCACGCGCGGCCTCGTGGCCCCGTCGACGCGCGCGCTAGGGACGCGCCTCAAGATGTTCTGGATGCGCCGCGTCCTCCGCATCTTCCCGCTGTACTACGCGTTCGTGATCGTGGGGACGGTGATCGCCGTCGCGCTCGGCCTCGGGTGGATCCCGTCGTGGCACTACTGGCTGTACATGCAGAACTACACCCTCGCCTTCGACCCGGTGGCGCTCCGTTGGACGGCCCACTTCTGGTCGCTCGCGATCGAGGAGCAGTTCTACTTCGTGTGGCCGATCGTGGCGCTCGTGGTGCCGCGCCGGCGCCTGATCGTCGTGATCGTCGGGCTGGTCACGGCGTGCGTGCTCCTGCGCATCGGGCTCGTGTTCAAGGCGCACATCTGGGACGACGAACAGACCGTGAAGTTCGTCTACCGCGCGACCCCGACACGGGCGGACGGCCTCCTCCTCGGCGCGCTCGCCGCGGTGCTCCAGCGCGAGGCGCGCCACCCGATCGCGATCGCGTGGCGGCGGCTCAGGTTCCCGGTGCTCGTCGCGACGGGCGTGATGCTCGCGGGGCTGTACGCCGTATGCCACGGCCTGAACGACTATGACCGCCGGATGGTCGCGGTGGGATACTTCACGCTCGCGCTCTTCTTCGCGTCGGCCGTCTCGATGCTCGCCGACGGCGCAGTGAACGAGCGCGTCCGCGCGATGCTGTCGTCGAGGGTGCTCGTCGCGTGCGGGAAGGTGAGCTACGGCATGTACATCTTCCACTGGGTGCTGGTGATCCTGCTCGTGCCCCGGATCGAGAAGGTGCAGGCCGCGTGGAGCACATCGATGCAGCAGGCGGTGGGGCTCGGGATCATCGTGGGCGGGATCGTGGCGATCTACGGGTGTGCGTGGTTGAGCTTCCGGTTCTTCGAGAACCCGTTCCTCAGGTTGAAGGGGAAGTTCCACGACTGATCGACGAGGGGCCGCCTCGCGATCCCTTCGGCTGTCGGCCGTGGGCCGGGAGATCGGGTGGATCGAGACGACCGCCGGCCAGCGCCGCTACGGCAGCTTCACGCACCGCGCCCCGACCGCCCAGTGCGGCCGGTACGTCCCCGCCCCGAAGCCCGTGGACTGCTGTCCGTAGGGGTGGGCCGCGATCTCGGGCTCCTGGAAGGAGAACTGGAACCAGCCGTCACCCCTCACCCCCGCGCCCGTGTTGGGCCGGCTCCCCATGTTCTCGACCGCGCCCAGCAGATCCGCGTGCCCGAACGGCCCGTTGCCGAGAGGGAACCGGCCTGGAGCCGGCAGGTACCCTCCGAGATCGCGGTCGGCGGCGGTGGGCCGACGCGGCCACCAGTAGTCGAAGTCGTACGACGCGCGCGCCCTTCGCTCGGCGTCGCTCCCCTCCGTCCCCCATGGGTACTCCAACACCTCTCCAGCCACGGTCCGCGCCTCGATCCACTCGTCGCGGCTCGGGAGGCGCCCGCCGTCGAACGCGCACAGCGCGTGGAACAGCGGCGCGCGAAAGCAGTTCATCACCTTCGTGTCGAGCTCGTCCTTCGTGTAGGCCCGCGGTGCGCCCCCGATCACGCGCAGGAGATCCGCCGCAGGTGCCCAGAAGGCCGGCGCGCCGTTGTCGCCGACGCCCGCGCCGACGTAGCACCCGGAACCTCCCGTCGCGGAGAACGAAAGGAACTCGTCGGCGTTGGTCGGGAGCATCGCGTCCCAGGTGGTGGTCCCCGTCCCCGTCCACCACGGCGGGCGATTCTTCTCGACCCACCCGCGCACGTCGTACTTCACCTCCTCGAGGAAGGCGCGCATCCGGCCTGCGGTGATGAGGTACTTGTCGAGCTCGAACGGGCCGCCGCTCGCCGCGGGCCGCGGCACAGTCACGGCCACACAACAGTCCTCGTGCTTCGCCCCTGGGACGCCGACCTCTCCCGGCCCGCACGTGCCGCCGCCGTACTTCTGCCGGCAGCTCCGCGCGTGCGCGCACACGCCCTCGCGACACGCGTCGCGCGTGCAGTCGCCGTGCACGATGCAGGCCTTTCCCGGGGCGCACCGAGGCGTCGCCGCAGACGCCCCGCCGCAGTCCACGTCGGTCTCGCCACCGTTCTTCACGAGATCCGTCGCGGAGGGCGCCGCGCAGACGCCCCCCTTGCAGACCTTGCTGACGCAGTCGTCCGGCGCCTTGCACGCCTTCCCGTCCGCGCACTTCGGCGCAGCCGATCCGCCGCAATCGACGTCGCTCTCGTCGCCGTTCTTCACCCCGTCGGTCGCGGTCGCCGCGAGGCACACACCGTCCACGCACCGCCCGCCGTCGCACTCGGACGCGCTCGAGCACCCGACCCTGCCCCCGTCGGGGCCGGGCGTCGGCGTGATCGACCCGCCGCCGCCAGCGTCCTCTCCAGGCGGAAGCGAGGAGACGATCTGGGGTTCCTCGGTCGAACAGGCGACCAGCGCGAGGACGCCGACCGCGATCGTGAGACTCCCCCTCATGCCCGCCCCACAGCCCATTCCATGCGCACGGCGATCGCGTACGCGAGCCCGAAGATGATCGCCCCCATGAAGCTGTTCAGGCCGACATCTCCCCATATCTGCACCACGAAGGCGATGACGCCGCTGAGCGCGGTGAGGGTGCCGATGCGCTCCACCATCGTCCGGGCGAGCCGGTTGGCCCGCAGGATGAAGGTGCCAGCCACCACATAGACGAACCAGAGCCCGGTGAAGCCTACGACGCCGCCCACGCTCCATAACCATAGCACGCCGTTGTGGGGGAGGTAGCGGTACATCGGAAAGACGTCGCTGAGGTCGTACAGGTGGAGGTGCTCGATGTACTCGTGGCCGAACCCCTGGCCGAGCACCGGCGAGGTCCTGAGCGTGTAGATCAGGTTGAAATTCTCGACGTCGCGAGACTCGCTGGAGTTGTCGCGCTGCTGCGCGAGGCTGAGGACGAGCCTCGCGGGCTTGAAGACGACCGACTCGCTCTGCACCGCCGCGGCGGTGGCGAGGTACCCCGCCCCGAGGACGGCGGCCACGAGGCCGAGGGTGAACAGGCGCCGCTTCAGCTTCGACCGCGGGAGCGCCCGGTACATCATGATCGGGAAGATGCCGAGCGTCACGAAGGCGATACGGCGGTTGTTGAGCGCGATCGCCCCGAGGATGAGGAGGCCCACGCCGACGGACCAGAGCAGCGTCCTCCACTTCGGCCGCTCGATCGCGAGGAGTCCCATGATGACGAGGGACACCACGAAGAGCTGGGTGTCGGAGTGCGTGGTCACGTAGAAGCCGTCGCGATCGCGGAAGCCCGAGGCGACGACGACGTACGTGACGATGCAGAGCGCCGCGCGGGACGCGCCCACCACCACCACGACGGAGCCGAGGCCGGCAAAGTCCTCCGGACCACGAATGGCGTAGAGGATGCCCAGCGCGACGACCGGCATCGTGAACAGGTACTCGATCTGGAAGAACGACGGCGTGATCTTCCCCCCACGCGCGATGCCCCATGCCTCCACGACGAAGACCGCGCCGAGGTAGGCGAACATCACGATCTCCGTGATGCGGGGAGGCAGCGTCCCCGCCTTCTTGGCCACCCGGCGCGAGCGGAAGAGGAGCATCAGCGCGATGAGGAAGAACGCCGGGAGCGACATCCCGGGGATGTAGGTGTGCTCCTTGATGCTGCCGTAGTACACGATGTCGGCGATGCGGAGGGGCGGCTGCCACCAGGTCGGGATCTCGTCGCTCGACTCGAGGAACAGCGAGATGGCGAGGAAGCCCTGGAGGGAGACGTGGGGCGGGTACTTCCAGATGAGCTTGTACGCAACGCCCAGCACGCCGAGCACGAGCAAGGTGTTCACCGCCTCGACGTCACCGACGGTGTAGCCGAGCGCCACGCTGACGACGAAGAGCGGGGCGAGCAGCTTGAGGGTCGGCTTGCTGAGGTCCTCGAGGGGCTGCTCGCGCTGCTGCTGGACCTCCTCCGGGCGCTGGCCGAACTCGCCGTAGAGCGAGTTCACGCGGTTGCGGATCGCCTCGAACTGGTCGCCCGACGCCATGGGGCGCCGGAAGGCCTGGGGCGGGGGGGGCTTCTGGGGAGTCATGCGGGCGCGGGGAGGCGGCGAGGACCCGTGGCGAAGGGCCTCGGCCATGTTAGCATGGGACGCCGTCCTCGCTCACCGGCCTTCAGCGCATGGAAAAGCAAGTCCTCATCACCATCCTCGTGGCGTCGTTCGTCATCCCCTTCTACGCCGCGCGCGCGAAGACCTTGCGGGGCAGCGTCGTACGGGCCGTGGTCGCTACCGCGATCGCGAGCGCGGCCTGGCTCGTGGCCGTGATGTACTTCTACCCGACGACGATGAGGTTCTCGAACTAGTCGCGAGGGGCCCGAGACGCGCCGGAAAGCTCATGCGGCCACACGCCTTCCTCTTCCTCGGCGACTACTACGGCACGCTCGCGTCGACGCGATGCCTCGGGGA
Source organism: Myxococcales bacterium (assembly GCA_005777185.1). GTDB lineage: Bacteria > Myxococcota_A > Polyangia > Polyangiales > Polyangiaceae > SXNL01. The sequence continues at coordinate 25,011 of SXNL01000118.1, read as the reverse complement.
GCGCGGCGTGCCCATCCTGCTCGCGGACGAGCGGCGCCTCGTGCGCGCGACCGGCTCGCGGTACATCGAGAAGCGCCTCTTGTGCCCACCCGTGTCGGACGCCGACGCGTTCATCCGGTGGCTGCTCCGCCAGCGCGAGGCGTACCCCGGGGCCGTGCTCTTCCCCGCGAGCGACGAGCTGGTGTTCCTGTTCGCGAAGCACCAGGACGAGCTGAAGCAGGGCTTCAGGCTCTTCATGCCCTCGATGGACTCGACGTTCCGCATCCTCAACAAGCACCGCCTGTACGAGGCGTGCGTGGCCGCGGACATCTCGTTCCCGAAGACGTGGTTCCCGAGCGGCGAGGAGGGTCTCCGGCGGATCCTGGGCGAGATCGACGTCGAGGTCATCCTCAAGCCCAAGTCGCAGAGCCAGCTCCGCAGCGGCACGAAGGCGGCGGAGGCCCCGCGCGGCGAGGATCTCGTGCACGCGTTCAACAGGTTCGTGAAGGACAACCCGTACGGGCCCGAGCTGGTCGCCCACGACGCGGAGGTCGTGTGGCCCATGCTGCAGGAGTACCACCGTCACGCGGCCTTCCAGATCTACAGCCTGGCCGGCTTCGCCGACGCGGGCGGGCGGCCCCCGATCGTCCGCGCCTCGCGCAAGGTCCTGCAGCGGCCCCGCAAGCTGGGCGTGGGCCTCTGCTTCGAGGGCACCACCGTGAACCCGGACCTCGTGCGGAAGATCGGTGTACTATGCAAGAACCTCGACTACGCGGGGATCTTCGAGATCGAGTTCATCGAGCATGGCGGCGAGAACCTGCTCATCGACTTCAACCCCCGCCCCTACGGGCAGATGGCCTTCGAGGTCGCGCGCGAGGCGCCCCTGCCCTGGCTCCACTATGTCGCGGCGATCGGCGACGAGGCCGAGTACGCGCGCGCCTACGACCGCGCCCTGGCGTGGTCGCCGCGCGGCGACCACGCGTTCACGCACCGGCTCATCCTCGGCGCCGTCGACGGCGCCCAGCGCGTGACGGCGCTGACCGGTGGCCCCGCGAAGGAGGACTGGCGAGGCTGGATGCGCCGCCACGGCCCGAACCTGGCCGACGCGGTCCGCCGCCCGAAGGATCCGGGGCCCGTGGTCACGGACGGCCTCGTGCACCTCCTCGAGTTCGTGCGGCACCCGCGATCCTGGCTCCGGTCGTTGGCAAGGTAAATGCGGTTGGTGTACCCTCGCGCCATGTGGAAGAAGGCCGCTCTCAGGGTCGCGCTCCTCGGAGGTATCGCCCTCCCGGGATGCGCCAGCACGGGACCGTTCGTCTGGGCCGACTCGGTGACATCCGCCGAGGACGTGCCCAAGGCGGAGGTCGTCATCAGGGACAACGATCTCCTCAGGGTCCGGGTCTGGAAGGAGGAGAACCTCTCCAGCGAGCAGAGGGTCCGGCCCGACGGCAAGATCGCGATGCCCGTCATGGGAGAGATCGTGGCGCGTGGCAAGAAGCCGAGCCAGCTCGCGAAGGAGATGGAGGACAAGCTCAAGAGCGTCCTCAACCAGCCCAACGTGTCCATCGCGGTCGAGCAGCCGACGCAGTTCCCGGTCGCCGTCGTGGGTGAGGTCAAGCAGGGCGGCACGTTCCAGATCGACAACGGGGGGAACGTCCTCCACGCGCTCGCCGCGGCCAACGGACTCAACGACTACGCCGATCCCGACAGGATCTTCGTCGTCCGGAAGGGGCTGCAGCAGCGCGTGCGTTTCCGCTACTCGGACCTCCGCTCCGGCGATCCGAAGAGCGTCGGCTTCTTCCTCCGGCACGGCGACGTCGTCGTCGTGGAGTGACGCGTGCGCGCCTGCGCAGTGCTCGGCCTGGGCGTCGGCACGGTGACGTTCGCGCTCCTCGGCGGCTCGACGTGCGGCGGCCGTGAGCCGGCTCGTCCGCGGCCGGAGACACCCTCGCCCCCCGCGGTGACCGCGCCCGAACCCGAGGAGCCCCCCGCCGCGCCGTCGACCCCAACCGCGAGCGCCACGCCCACCACCACGGCGACGGCGAGCGCCGCTCCGCCCCCGCCGAACAGCGCCGGCTGCTCGAAGGAGAAGGCGGCCGGCACGACGCCGAGGACCCTCGTCGTGCAGGGGAAGAACCGATCTTTCGTGCTGGTCGTGCCACGGGGCTACGATCGGACACGACCCCACCCGCTCGTCTTCGGCTTCCACGGCGACGGTGGCTCGGGCGCGCAGATCCGCACCGCGCTCGGCCTCGAGCGGGCCGCGAAGGAGCCCACGATCTTCGTCTACCCCGACGCCATCGGGGACGGCTTCGACCTGAACGAGGCGCCCGAGAAGAACCCGGACGTCGCCTTCTTCGATGCCGCGCTGGCGAACGTCATGGACGAGTACTGCGTCTCGAGGGCGCGCGTGATGCTCACGGGTTACTCCCGGGGCGCTTACATGGTGAACCAGCTCGCCTGCTGGCGTGGCGGGGTCCTCCGCGGCGTCGCGCCCCAGGCAGGCGGCGGCCCCTACGACGCGACGGGCAAGTCCTACGACGACCAGGGCCGGCTCCTGTGCCCGGGGATGGGACCCGTCTCCGCGCTGATCGTCCACGGCCAGAAGGACACGAACGTGAAGTTCTCCGAGACGAACGACACCCTGGCGTTCTACCGCACCCGGGGCCGGTGTGGCGCGCCCGAGAAGTCGTCGCCCGATCCGTGCGTCGCGCACGCGGGCGCGGACGGGCGGCACCTCGGGTTGTGCGCGATCCCGACCTTGGGGCACGGCGTCTGGCCGAAGGCGGCGGCGACCGTGATGGATTTCTTCGCGACCCTGAAGTGAGTCTGGACGATGGGAGCTCGAGGGGGCCTCTCAGGCCCCTCGTAACCGGACCAAGCTACGGCGCGCCCGGCACGTTCAGCCGGATCGAGTACAGCGATGGCACGCCCCCGGCGTTGCCGTTGCCGGCCGCGATGAACAGGACCTTGCGATCGGCGCCGCCGAATCCGACGGACACGATGGGGATCTTGGGGACCGTGATCTGCCCGATCTTGGCGCCCGCCGCGTTGTAGATGAGGACGAAGCCGGGCGCGACCGCGCGCGTCCCGGTGATGTACACGTTGCCGCCATCGTCCACCGCGAGCGCGTCCGGATCGGAGCCGGCCGGGAGCGTCACGAAGGGCTGCTCGACGTCGAGCGTGTTGTCGGGCTTCACCCCGAACTTCACGACCTTGTTCCCGTCCGTGATGCTCACGTAGAGGGTCTTCTCGTCGGGCGAGAGCGCGACGCCGTTCACCTTCTCCGAGGCAGGGTACTCCTTCGCCACCGAGACGACCCCGCCGCTCGTGATCCGGTAGACGCGCGAGGGGAGGCCGTCCCGCGCGTACCCGCTCGGATCGGTCACGTAGAGCGTGCCGTTCGAGTGCACCACGAGGTCGTTCGGCTGGTTGAACGGCTGGCCACCGAAACCGGTGGCGAACGGCACGGCCATGCCCGTCTTGCGGATCACGCCGGTCGCGGCGAACGTGGAGTAGATGGTCGCCGGGGCCGGGGGCACGACGAAGCCGGCCACCGCGTTCCCGACCGCCTGCTCGAACGGGGGCTGGTTCAGGATGCCGGTGCCGTCGGGGTTGACGGTGTACCGACCGTCGTTGCCGCCGACGTCCGAGAAGAGGACCTTGTCACCGACCCAGACGACACCGTCGAAGAAGATGTTCTCGCCGAGGAGCCCGTTGTACACGACCCCGGCCGTCCCGCCGTCGGGGAGGGGGTGCCCGAACCCGCCATCGGCGACCACGGCACCGTCCGTGGCGGCGTCGGAGGTCGACTTGCCTGCGTCGGCGGCGGCGTCGGACGCCGCGTCGTCCGGGATGGCGGCGTCGAAGTCGAACCCACCATCGAACGTCGACCCCGAGTCCGAACCGGATGGCGGCGCCGCCTCGTCCTCGATGACCACGATGGTCGGTTTCTTCGCGGCGCACGCATAGGCGGTCGCACCCATCGAGACGCAGCAGAGCGCAAGGAAAAGTCTTCTCATCGGATGACAGTATACCTCACACGCCGGAGCCGCGCAGCACGACGCCGATCGTCTTGAACAGGATATGCATGTCGAGCCACGGCGACCAGTTTCGGACGTAGTGCACGTCGACCTGGACGCGCCACGCGAACGAGGCGGTGTGACGATCGCTCACCTGCCACATGCCCGTCATCCCCGGCGTCGCGCGCAGGATGATCTTCTCCTGGCCCTCCATCTCCGGTAGCTCGCGCTCGATGTAGGGCCGCGGGCCGACGAGGCTCATGTCTCCCTTGATCACGTTCCACAGCTGCGGGAACTCGTCGAGGCTGAACTTCCGCAGGAGGCGACCGAAGCGCGTGACGCGAGGGTCCTTCCGGAGCTTGTGGTAGAGTTCGTACTCCTCGCGGAGGGCGGGGTCGGAGTCCAGCACCGCCTTCAGACGCGACTCGCCGTCTCCGTGCATGGTGCGGAACTTGTAGGCCTTGAAGTACTGGCCGTCGCGCCCGAGCCGCGCCTGGTAATAGAAGACGGGCCCCTTCGAGTCGAGCTTGATGAAGAGCGCGATGAGCAGCAGGAACGGCAGGATGCAAAGGCCACCGAGTCCGGTGAGCGTCACGTCGATGATGCGCTTGAGGAGGCGCGGCCACGGGAGCAGGAGCTGCTGGCGCACCTCGACGCCGAGGATCCCCCCGATGCTCTTCGCGGGGACGCCGAGGGTCGCGAAGCCAAAGAGGTCGGGAATGACGAGGAGGTGCGAGAACTGGCCACCCACGCGCTCCGTGATCTCGAGCAGCGTGTTGGAGTCCACGCCGGGCATCGCCAGGATCGCGTACGGGATCTTCAGACGCTTCGCGAAGACAGGGGCCAGGCCGAGATCGCCCACGATGGGGACCCCCTCGACCTCGGCGAACTTGCCGCGAGGAAAGTAGGTCGAGGGGCGCTCGGACGAGATCTTCAGCGCCGTGCGGGTGCTCTCCGGGCCGAAGAAGGCCTCCTCGTTGTGGCGTGGCTTGCGGGCCGGCGGTGCGCTCGATGGGGTCGAGGGGGGCACGGTGCTCAGGGGAGGAGGGGGCGTGTTCCTCGCGCCCTCGACGGGAGCGGCCGAGCTCTCCGGACCGAGGAGCTCGTCCGCGAGCGCGGCTCGCGTGGACTCGCTCATGAAGCTCGTGGCCGCCACCGTGATCGATCGCAGATCGAGCACCTCGTTGGTGAAGCTGGCGCGCAGCGTGCCCTGCTTCGTCGTGTCGTCGTCGAGCACGGCGACCGGCTTCATGCCGCTCCTCGGTTGCGCCTTGAGCGTGCGGACGACCAGGCGCCCCGTCTTCGCGGCCCCGAGCACGAGGACGGGGATGCCCCACCACGGCGTCGACGCGAAGCGCGCGCGGAGCCATCCGCGGAGGAACGCGGTCAGGAAGCACGTCATGACGAGCCAGGTGAAGCGGGCGAGGAGGCACCACTGGCTGATGAGCAGGATGCGCGGGACGGCGATCGAGGCGATCGTGATGTGGATGATCGTCGTCGACAGGACGATGATGCGGAGCTCCTCGGCGGGGCTCTTCGCGAGGGGCGAGTACAGCTCCGAGAAGACGAAGACGCTCATCGAGAGCGTGATCGCCGGGATGATGACGAAGATCTCGTCGAAGTCCCAGAAGCCGGACCACAGACGGTTGACGACGAAGCCCGCGCCGATCGACGTCGCGAACGCGACGCAGTCGCACAGGAAGAGGAGCGCCGACGTGAGCGCGGGTCGCGTGAGGACCTTGAGGCCCGCCACCTCGGGGTTTGCGCGGGCCGCGAGGGACACGTCCTGCGTGCGGCTCTTGCGCTTGACCTGATCGACGAGGGCGCGCGCGATGGCGACCTCGGTGCAGGCGCCCATCGACACGAGGATGCGGCCGAGCTGCCCGCCGTGCTCCTCCTGGATCTGGAGCGCGCGATCGCAGACCTCCTGCGGGACGTCGCCGTTGCGGACGAGGATCTCGCCGAGAAGCGAGCCCGCCTCCTTGTAGCGCTTGAGCGCGCTCGGCGCGATGGCGCCGCCGAGGTCCGGGACGCCGCCGCCCTTGGGCGGGGCGGACGGCATGGGCGCGTGGGGCTGGATGGTGACGACGGGCGCCATCAAGGGGACAGCAGGGAGCACCTTGTCCACGGGGAGGGGCCTCTCCGGGGAACTGTCCGCGGGCGTGGGCTCCGCGGCGGGCTTGTCGCCTTCCAGGGTCACGGAGGGGGAGTATACACCGGTACGCCGTTCACGCGCCCTACGCGTACAGAGCCGCGATCTCGCTCGCGTACTTCTGGTTGATCACCTTCCTCTTGATCTTCATGGTCGGCGTCAGCTCCCCTCCCTCGATCGAGAACTCGCCCGGGATGATCTGGAACTTCTTGATCGTCTGCACCCGGGCCAGGTTGCGGTTCACCTCCTCGATCTGCTTCTCGAGGTGCGCCTTGAACGTGGCGCACGTCGACGCGGCCTTCGCGTCCCGCGCCGGGCTGCCGGCCTTGCCCGCCTCCTCGACCACGCGCTCCGCGTCGAGCGTCACCAGCGCCGCCAGGTACTTCTGCCGGTCCCCGAGCACGACCGCCTGGGCCACGACCGGGATGGCCTTGAGCAGGCCCTCGATGACCTGCGGCGCGATGTTCTCGCCGCCGGCCGTGATGAGGAGGTCCTTCTTCCTGTCGGTGATCTGCAGGAAGCCGTCCTCGATCGTACCGATGTCGCCCGAGTGGAGCCACCCGTCCGCGTCGAGCGCGTTCCTCGTGGACTCGGGATCCTTGAAGTAGCCCTTGAACACGTGCTTGCCGCGCATGCACACCTCGCCGTCCTCGGCGATCTTCAGCTCGGCGCCGGGGATGCAGATCCCGGCCTTGCCGGTCCGGTAGCGGTTGGGCGGCGAGTACGTCGCCGGGCCCGTGCACTCGCTCATGCCGTAGACCTCGAGGATGGGGATGCCCAGGGAGAGGAAGAACTCCAGCGTGTCGCGCGCTATCGGAGCCGCCGACGTCACGCAGAGCCGCGCGCGGTCGAGGCCGAGGCGCTCGCGTACCTTGGAGAACACGAGCTTGTCGGCGACGGGGTAGAGGAACGGCTGCGCCTCACCGCGCTGCTCGCCGAGCCCCTTGCGGAGGCCGAGCTTGCGCGCCCACGCCGCGATCTTCTTCCGCATCGGGGGCGCGGCCTGGCCGGCCGTGACCATCTTGGCCTGGATCTTCTCCCACACGCGCGGGACGCCCATGAACAGCGTGGGGCGCACCTCGCGCAGGTTGTCCCCGAGCTTCTCCAGGCTCTCGGCAAACGACACCGTGGCGCCCATCCGCATGGGACCGTGGATCGTGAGCATCTGCTCGGCGATGTGGCTGAGAGGGAGGTACGAGATGCACTGCTCGTCGCTCGTCAGGTCGAGCATCGTGGCCAGCGTGTCCGCCGTCCACACGATGTTCTCGTGGGTGATCATCACGGCCTTGGGATCGCCCGTCGTGCCCGACGTGTAGATGAGCGTGCACACGTCGCCGGGCTTCTGCGCCTCGAGGCGATCGTCGAGCTCGGAGTCGGGGATGGACGCGCCCAGGGTGAGCAGCTTCTTCCACGAGAGGACGCGCTCGTCCTCGGGCTCCCCCTGCATCTGCACGATCGCGAGGAGGTGCGGGAGTCGGTCACGGACCTCCAGGAACTTCCGGGCCTGGGCGGCGTTCTCGGCGCAGGCGATCTGCGACTCGGAGTGGTCGGCGATGTACCGCGCCTGCTCCGCGGTGTTCGTCGTGTAGATCCCCGCCGGGAAGCCGCCCGCGAAGATGGCCGCGAGGTCTGCGACGAGCCACTCGACCGAGTTGTACCCGATGAGGCTCACGCCCTTGCCCGGCTGGAGCCCGAGCTTCATGAACGCCTTGGCGACCCTGCGCACGTCGTCGTGGTAGGCCTGCCACGTCACGCCGGACCACGCCCCGTTCACCTTCGTGCGGAGCGCCGCCTGCTGGCCGTGCTTCTTCACCGTATCCTGGAAGACCTCGTGGACCCTTCGCGCCATGTGCCCAGGATGCCCCCACGGACGGGGCCTGTCGAGGATCAACGTCAGCCGAGGCGCTGGTCGAGGCGGACCTCGAGCCACACCGCCACCGAGAACAAACCCTCGAGGCGGCTCGCGAGCTCGGCGACCTGGTCCGTCGCGCCCACGATCCCGCGCAGGGCCGCCAGATCGGCACGGACCCCCTCCTGGAGATCCATCATGTGGAAGCGCTTCGCCTCCTCGAGGCGGAAGCGGAACAGCGCCCAGTCGGGGCGCCCTTGCCGGAGACCGCCCACGAGCTCGCTCATGCCGTCGATCGCGGCCGACGCCCACGCGTACACGCCGCGCAGGTAGTCGGCGAGGGTCGCGTCCAGCGTGAAGAGCGGCAGGAAGGTGTGGTCGCTCGCCATGCCGAGGATGCCCGCGAGCGCCTCGCGGAGCTCGTGGGCGTCCCGCGCGCGATCCCTCAGGGTCTGGCGGACCGCGGCCGTGCCACGCGGCGCGCCCGTGAACTGGACGTCCTCGAGCGCCCGGTCGAGGCATACGAGGTCGACCGTCAGTCCGAGCTGCTCATCGCTGATCTCGTCGAGGACGGCGCGCGCCTCCGCGATCTCGTTCACGCGGACGGCGCGCAGGCGGACGTGCGACTCGAGCGCGTCGGGCGGCTTCGAGGAAGAGGGCGCGGCGCCGGGGTGGCGCTCGGTGATCGGCTCGATCTCCCAGTCGAGCTCCGGGCACGGGTCCTCGGACACCATCAGGATCTTCAGTCCGTGGATGCGGGCGTCAGCGGCGGCCATGGACGGGCTTACGCGCCGCCCGGCACCTTTCTTCCTCAGCCGGGGTCGATACCCGGCGGTGGCACGAATCCCTGTCGCAGCAGCGAGATCCGGTCCGCCTCCTCCGGTCGTCCGCACTCGCGCGCGGCGTTCTCGAGCCGCTCCAGCTCGCCCGGCCCGAGCTCCCGCCCCGACGCCTCGAGCATCGCCATGAGCGGTCCCCAGTGCCCTTCGAGCACCCGCGCGTACGAGAGGAGCCGCAGCGCCTCGAAGCGGAGCTCACGCGTCCGGGCCTGCTGGTACACGGGCTCGGCGCACGCGATCGCCGTTCGCCCGTCCTGCCGTTCGAGCGCGCCGAAGCCGCGCGAGAGCTGCTCGTAGAGGGCCACCTCGTTCTGCGCGTCGCCCACGCGGCGGTAGGCCTGGAAGTTGCTGTAGGCGAACATCGCGAAGAGGACGGCGATCCAGATCTGCCGGTACCGCGCGGCGAGAGCCACGATCGCGATCGAAACCACGATGGAGACGATGCGCGCGGGCCGCGCCCCGTTGTTCTTGAAGAGGACGCCGAGGACCGTGGCCATCACGTTGCCGCCGTCGAGCGGGAGCGTGGGGAGGAGGTTGATCAGGCCCCACCCGAGGTTGACCCAGATCACGTCCATGATGGCGTGGTGCAAGAGCGGGTTCGCGCTGTGCCCGCTGCGCGCGTACACCACCAGCGACACTGCGCCCACGAGAATGCCCACGAAGGGGCCCGCCACGCTGACGAAGATCCGCTGCCACGGGCGCATACCTGGGTGCTCGGGGGGCTGGGCCCACGACGTCGTCCCGCCCATGCCGTGCAGCTCGATCTGCGGCGTGAGGCCGAACAGGCTCACGGCGATGGCGTGCCCCAGCTCGTGCAGGAGGACGGACAGGAAGACGACCACGAGCCAGACGAGCGCCTCCGGCACGCCCTGAGAGCCGAGGCCACCGAGCAGGAGCGTCGTGAGGAGGAAGGAGCCGCCCACGCGAACAGGGATCTTGCCGATGCGGAAATTCATGAGGTCCCGAGCTGCTTCTTGCGCACGAACGTGCCTGCCACGGAGATGACCATGCGCACGATGACGCGCGGCGTCCAGAGAGAGACCAGCATCACGAGCTTGTAGACGAGCCCGGGGTACACGATGGCGCACCCCCGATCGTAGCCGGAGACGGCCGCCGTCGCGCACGCCACGGCCGAGATCTCCACGAAGCCAGGCGCGTGCTGGTCGGTGAAGTTGCCGATGTTCTCCTCGAACTCGGTCGCGACCGGGCCGGGGCAGATCTGGGAGATCGTGACGCCCGTGCCGCGGACCTCGCTCCGGAGGGCCTCCGTGAGGGCCGTCACGAAGTGTTTCGTCGCCGCGTACGCCGCGAAGCCGGGCAGGACGGCCAGGCCGAAGCCCGAGCTGACGTTGAGGATGCCCCCCTTCCGGCGGGCGATCATCCCGGGCAGGAACGCGCGCGAGAGGAGCATGAGCGACGTCATGTTGAGGTCGAGCATCGAGAGCAGCTTCTCCTCGGAGGCCCGCTCGAAGAGGCCCATGTCGCCGACGCCCGCGTTGTTCACGAGCACGTCCACGTCGCCGACCTTCTGGCGGATTTCCTCGATGAGGCGCGTCACCTCGTCGCGCCTGGAGAGGTCCGCGAGGAGGACGTCCACCTCGAGCTTCCCGTTCCTCTTCTTCAGCTCCTCCTCGAGCTCCGCCAGGCGCCCGGCGCGGCGCGCGACGAGGACCAGTCGGCGCGCCCGGGGCCCGATCAGGCGCGCGATCTCGCGCCCGATCCCCGACGACGCGCCGGTGACGACCACGACGCCGCCGTCGATGCCGCGGTCCGCCACGTCAGAGGCCCTCCGAGCACGAGTAGATGCCGAAGGAGCAGCTCCGCGCGAGACAGCTCGCCATCTTCTTGCGCCCCTCGACGTTCATGCCGGACAGGTAGAGCGCGCAGTCCGACCGCGTCACGCTCCTGCACGTGCGTGCGATCTGGTCGCACGTGGCGTCGACCGAGGGATCGGGGCAGGAGCCCTTGAGCGCGGAGTCACCGCAGCGGTACGTGTTGCATGCGTCGCAGACGCTCTCGCGCGTCAGCTTGAGGATGCACGCGATCGCGCGCTCGGCGACCTTGGGCTTGAAGAGCTTCCGGTAGGCCTCGCACTTCTCGCGTGTGAAGGGGAAGTCGCCGTCCTTGCACCGCTGTATCGACGCGCACGAAGCGGGCGTGCCGACCGCGTCGTTGCACGCGCCGGACGATCGCACGACGGTGGCCGGCAGGACGAACCCGCAGCCTCCGGAGTCGTCGTCGTCACCCTCGGCAGTCGCCGTGAGCGTCGTGTCGTCGTCGCCACCCTCGACGATGGCGGCCGGCGTCTGCTTCTTCGGGGGCGCCGCGACCTCGACCTTCTTCGGCTGCGCCGGCTGCGGGGGGATCTCGACGATGGTGACGGGCGTCGTGGCGGCCGGCGTGGTGGCGCACGACGCGCCCCAGATCGTGACCGTGAGCGTCAGGAAAGCCTCGCGATCGACGCGCATCGGGAGGTCACTGTAACACGCGCGGCCGCGGCTCCATGGGCTCAGCGCCCGCGGGCCTGCTTCTTCTGCTTCTTCCGTTGGTTCCGTGCGCGCCGCCGGTCGTCTGCGGTGGTGGGGGCGAGCGGGGCGTCGGACGCGGCGCCGGCGTCGAGCTCCGCGAAGCCTCCGTGGAGCACGTCGTGAGCGAGGGTGTCGAGCGTGGAGCGTGTCGGCAACACCACGTCGCGCGACGCCGGATCGTCCGTGAAGACGGGCTCGTTCGCGAGCCAGGCGGCCGTCGGGTCCGCGCCGGACAGCGCCTCGTGGAGGCCACGGACGAGCTCGAACGGCCCCGGCGCGAGCCCACGCGCGCGGACGCCCGCCATGACGCCGAAGGACGTGGCGTGGGGGACACGGAAGGCGATCACGTCGATCGGGAGCACCGGGTTCGGCGATCTCGCCTCGAAGGCGCGCTTGCATGGCGCGACGTCGAGCGAGTGGTAGGCGCGGCACGCGAAGGGGCGTACCTCGTGGGCGGCGCACGAGCCGTCGTCGGGATCGAGGAGCGGGCATGGATCGGCGGCTGCGGTACGCTCGGACTCGGTGCGCGCCGAGCTGCGCGCGTAGCCCTCGTGGATCCGGAGCTCGACGTCCTCGCGGCGGGCCGCGGGGAGGGTCCTCACCTGCGCCGCGATGGCGAGGATCTCGGGCGCCGACGCGAGCACGGTCGCGTGGCAGCAGTACGAGCAGCCCTTCTGGCACACGGGGAGGCGCCGCTTCGGATCCACGATGCCGGGGAGGGCGTCCGCCATCTCGTCCGAGCCGCCGCGGGCGTCCTCGAGCATCTCGAAGAGCGCGGAGGCGGTGCGCTCCTCGAGGCGCTCGAAGGTCGTCACGGCCTGCGCTCCGAGGAGCGGCCGGTAGGTGGGATCGCGGACGTCGAAGTCGGGGCCGTCGCTCACGGGAAGAGGATACGGGCGCGCGCGCCTGCACGCACGCGCTCATCGCCTCCGGCCCGCCTTGTTGCAGAACGCAACGATCGCGTCGGCGACCGCCGCGTGGATCTCCGCGTCCACGCCGAAGCGCCTCGGCACGTGGAGGGAGTGGTCGCCGTGCTCGACGACGTGCAGGACGCTCCGCATGCGGAGGCGTGCCACGAGGGGCGCGAGTTCCCGCTCGCCACCGAAGGGATCGCGCTCGCCCTGCGCGAAGAACATGGGTAGCGAGAGGCCGAGGAGGTGCCGGAAGCGCTCCGGCACCGCCCGCGGCGGGCGGCCCTTGGGCGTCGACGTGGCCTTTCCGGGCGGCGAGAGCGGGTAGCCGAGGAAGATCAGGCCACGGATCGCCGAGGTGGGCGTCGACATCGCGGCCACGACCTGCGAGGCGATGCGCCCCCCCATGGACTTGCCGCCCACGAAGAGGGCGTCGAGGGGAGAGCGCGCGCGGACGGCGCCGATCATCGCGCTGTAGGCCGCCTCGAGCTTGCCGGCGGGGTCGGGCATCCTCCGACCGGCGGTCGCGTAGAGGAAATCGAAGGTGACGACGTCGACGCCCCGCGCCGCGAGCAGGCGCGACATCCCGACCATGAACGGGTGGGTCCGGGGCGCTCCCGCGCCGGGGGCGAACAGGAACGTGATGCCCGTCGGGTCGGCGGCGGCGTACGCGGTGGCCGGCACCGTTCCGAGGGCTCCGACGTCCACGGTGAAGCCCGTCTCCACACCGGCGGCGATCATGGCTCAGGGCGCGTTCTTCTCGCCCACCGTCGGCGTCAGGTTCTCGAATGCGCCCGTCCCGTCGGGCAGCCGCCCCCAGCTGCGCGCCTTGCCTATCTTGCCCGCTGGATACTGCGCGCTGTCCGCGACCTTGCCCGCCGGGGTCAAGAGGTACATCGTCTCGCCGTTGGCGTTCGAGATCGAGAACTCGCCGAGGAAGCAAGGCACGCCCTGCGGCACCGTGCACGTGACACCGGCCTCGAGGGAACCCATCACGACGAGGAACCCGCCCGGCGGGATCCTCGTGCCCTGCGGCAGGGTGAAGCGATCGTTGGGCGCACCGCCGTCGGTGTGGGATGCAGCGACCTTCCAGCCTCCGACGTCGAACACGATCAGCCCTGCGTTGTAGATCTCCACGAAACCCGCGCCCGCGCCGGAAACCTCGTTGATCCTCATCGAAGCGCTCCCCGCGTCGACGGCGCCGGGTGGATCCTCCCGCGAAGCGCACGCAGAAACGGTGGCGACCACGAGAGCGCCGGAGGTCAGGGCGAGGGCGACCGCGAGGGCGGCTGCGAGCAGGCGAGCGCGTGTCATGGGCAGGTTCCAGCGTGAACGGTAAGGATGGAGCTTTCTCCAGGATGAGGGATACGCTCCGGGGATGGCGCAACCGCCGGGCCATCCAGGTTACTACGGGGGGCCCTACGGGCAGGGGTGGTATTACCCACGGGGCGTCCAGCAAGCCCCGCCCCAGTGGGGGACGCCCGCCTACCCGTACGCGCCCGATCCCCGCTACGTGGGGCCCGCGTGGGCCGCGCCCGGGCCGTACCGCCAGGTGCCGAGGAGGTCCTCGGGCGGGTCCGGCTGCTTGATCGCCGTGCTCGTCGTGATGGGTGTGCTCGGGGCGATGGTCGCGGTGCCGATCGTGCTCGTGGTCCTCTTCGCGGCGTCGGAGGGGGACGACCGGCCGCCTCGCCCCGGCGTCGACGACGGGCCGATGGTGTACGACGACAGCAAGCCCACCACCGTACCCTTCACGCCGGGCATCACGACCACGGCGCCCGTGCCTCAGAGGGATCTCGGCGTCCAGGAGAGCTCCGCCGCACGGAACGTGCGCACGACGGGGACGTGCATGGAGACGAGCTCGGAGCGTTACGGCAGCGTGTTCGAGGCGCGGCGCGAGCGGGGATCGGCGCCGCACCTCCGGGGCCGCGTGGCGATCCTCCACCTGCGCGTCGGCGGCGGTCGATCCTCGTGGCCGTCGTCGCTCGACACGCGCATCGACGAGGCCGCCGTCGTCGCGCACACGTTCTACCAGCAACAGGCGGCGGCGAGGTCGATCGGCGACGTCACGGTGGAGATGATCCCGTGGTCGCTCCCCAACGCGCCGCTCGACATGCCCGCGCTCGTGACGGACAGCCACAAGAGCCTGGACGTGTACACGCAGCGGCTCCTGCGGACGCGCGCGCGTTCGGCGATCGAGGGCGCGGTCGGCTTCAGCCTCGAGAGCGTCGTCGCGTCCTACAAGGCGAAGGGCTACGACGCGGTGGCGTTCCTGGTCTACCTCCCCACGGGCACGCTCGCGCGCGACTTCGCGTGGTACGCCTCGCGCAACGACCCGCCAGGCGATCCCGAGATCGCCATCCTCTTCCCCCAGCGCGACCAGCTCGCCCAGCTCGCGGTGACCGTCTCCCACGAGGCGCTGCACCTGTTCGGCGCCTACGATCTGTACCGGCTCCGCACCGTGGGCTCCGACGACGTGCACGACATCATGGGCGAGTACTGCACGGGGCTCCGGCAGGCGCGGGTCGGCGACGCCACGGCGTACGCGATCGGGTGGCGCCCGACGCCGCCCGCGCGACCGTACTCGATCCAGGACAGGTGATCAGCCCGCCCGCGACAAGATCATCGCGAGCGCGATCCACAGCGCACCGGCGAGGACCGCGGCCGCGAGGTTGCCGCGCGCGATCTCCTCCTCGAGGTCGATCTTCTTCAGCAGGAAGCGATCGATCACCTTGATGGCGACGGCCCCCAGGACGAGCGCGACGAACGCGAAGAAGAGGTGGATGGCCTGTGAGACGAGGGTGGACTTGATGAAGGCGAGCTCCGGCATCCGCCCAACGTACACCGAGTCAGCGCGCGAGGAGCACGAGTCGGGCGCCGCGGCTGTCCTCCACATCCAGGCGCGAGGCGGGAGAGGCGGTCCAGGGGTGCGCCCCGGGGGCGAGCGGCTCGAGGAAACCCGCGCGCACGTGGACGTTGCCCGGGACGCCATCGATGGCCGTGGCCACGGACGCGAAGACCTCGGACGCGCACGCCACGACCTCCTCGGACAACACGTCGGCGACGAGCTCCTCCTGCAACCGTGCCTCGTCGAAGCCCATGATCGCGCCGCCGAGGAGCACGACCGTGCGTGGATCGCCGAGGACGAGGCCGAGGACCTCGCCGTCGTCGTCGAGGAGGGTCGAGCCGTGGAAGGAGGTGAGATCTTCGGTCGACGGCACGCGATCCACGGCCGTGGCCCGCACGGTGATGCCACGCTGGAGAGCCGCCTCGAGGGCCCCAGCGAGCGCTGCGACGTCGGGGAGACGCAGCGCGCCGGCCCCGGGCGGGACGGCCTCCTTGGCGTCGACGGGGCTCGCACGCGGGGCTGGCGGTGGCGTGACGGGGAGAGGACCGCCGGAGCGCGCGCCTTGGGCTTCCAGCTCCCTCACGCGGTGCGAGAGCACTTCGACCTGCCGGAGGACCGCGGCGTGAGCGTCCGCGAGCCGCGCGATCTCCCTCGACATCTTGCGTCGCGCGGAGGCGAGGAGCGCGTGGATCTCCGGCACGGCGACCTCCGACGCGGTGGCCCCCGTCGCGGAGAGCCCTGTCGCGACCCACCCGGAGCTGGCGGGCTCGAAGGCTCGGTCCTCGGTGCTCTGCCCCGACGTCCGCATGAGGTGGCTCGCCGCGTGTGCCAGCGCGCGGGTGCCCGGCGCCTCCAGGTGCGCGAGGATCCGCTCCTCGCCCGCCACGACGGCGATCTCGGGGCGGAGCACCGCCCGGTCCAGCGGGACGAGGCGCTCCACCTCGAGCTCCCACCGCCCCTCCCGCCGGAGCAACCGCCGCGGAGAAGACGCGCGCGGATCGAGCGCCGGGGTTCCCACGATTCCGAGAACGGCAGGGCCGGCCAGAGCTTGAGCCCTGACGGGAGGAGCGTCAAGATGACGGCGGTCGGCGGTCGGCGGTCGGGCGGTCGGAGGACCGCGGCACGGGCACGGGCACGGCACGGGCACGGGCACGGGCGTTGCTCTACGAGGCGGTGTGATCCGCCCCGCTCACGCACCCCTGTCCTCCCCCGCGGCGGCGGATCCCCTTCTTCCCGCGGGGCCGCGCGAGGTCGCGCCCCGGCACACGCGCCTCGATCTGCCGGAGGCCCGGAGCACGCTCGCGGCCGCCTGGCGCCAGAAGTTCGGCCGCGAGCCCAACGATCGCACGCTCGCCGTGCTCACCAGCCAGTGGGCGATGGAGACGGGCCGCGGCTCCGCGATGATGAACTTCAACTTCGGGGGCATCAAGGGCACCGGCCCGAGCGGCCTCACCACCGCCTATCGCACCTTCGAGGGCCACGACGCGACGCGGGTGGAGATCAAGGATCACTTCCGCGCCTACCTGTCGGCGCAGGAGGGGGCGCGGGACTACCTCGACGTCCTCCAGCGACGGTTCCCCGCCGCGCTCGAGCGCGCCGCGGAGGGCGACGCGCGCGGGTTCGTCCACGAGCTCAAGACCCACGGCTACTTCACCGGGTCCGAGACCGAGTACACGAAGGCGATCGGGAGCATCTCGCGTGAGCTGCTCGGCGAGGCGGCCGACGATGGGCGGGGGCTCCGGGGACACGTCGCCACCGCGGTGCGGGCCCTGGCGGCGCCGTTCCGCGCCCTCGGCGTGTTCGACTCGCTCGACGGCGACGACGTCGTCCGGGAAGCCTCGAGCGTGGTGGACTTCCACGATCGCATCGGCGAGGCGTCGCTGCGCGTCGCCGAGATGGAGCGGAACGTGCTTCTGCAACGGAGAGACGGAGGCCACACGTGAACAGGGAGAGCGGCATCGACATGGGACGACCGGACTGGTCGGACAAGACCATCCTCGTGACGGGCGGCACCGGCTCGTTCGGGCGGAAATTCACGGACATCGTGCGCAGGACGCGGCGCCCCCGGAAGATCATCGTGTTCAGTCGCGACGAGCTGAAGCAGCACGAGATGCGTCAGACCTTCGACGGCCCCGACATGCGCTACTTCATCGGCGACGTGCGCGACCAGGATCGGCTCCGCCGTGCGATGCGCGGGGTCGACGTCGTCGTCCACGCGGCCGCGCTGAAGCAGGTGCCGGCCTGCGAGTACAACCCCATCGAGGCCGTGCTCACGAACGTCATGGGCGGCCGCAACGTCATCGAGGCGGCGATCGACGCCGGCGTGCGCGACGTCCTCGCGCTCTCGACCGACAAGGCCGTCAGCCCTTCGAACCTCTACGGCGCGACCAAGCTCGTGGCCGAGAAGCTCTTCGTGCAAGCCAACGCCTATGCGGGCGCGACCCCGACCCGTTTCTCGTGCGTGCGCTATGGCAACGTCGTCGGAAGCCGGGGCAGCGTCATCCCGCTGTTCCTCGAGCAGCGGAAGGCGGGCAAGATCACCATCACCGATCCGCGCATGACCCGCTTCTGGCTGACGCTCGACGAGGGCGTCGCGTTCGTCACCCGCTGCATCGACGAGATGGAGGGCGGCGAGGTCTTCGTCCCCAAGCTCAAGGCCACCAACATCCTCGACCTCGCGACGGCCATCGCCCCCGGCTGCAAGGTCGAGACCGTGGGCATCCGCCCGGGAGAGAAGCTCCACGAGGCGCTCCTCTCCCCCGAGGAGTCCGCCCGCACGATCGACGCGGGCTTCTCGTTCGTGATCCAGCCCGCGCACCCCTGGTGGGACAGCGCGAAGTGGCGCGCCTTCCCGAAGGTGGCGCCCGGGTTCCGCTACGAGTCCGACTCCTGCGAGCCCCTCGGCATGGCCGCCCTCGCCGAGATGGCGGGGCTCCACACGAAGGCGGCCTGAACGACGCATGCCCGTGGGGCGCCATTAATCCGGCGCCGAACCTTCCGTACATGGCGGTGGGGCATCAAGGCCCCTCGGACCACCCCCGTGGCCCGACCATCTCCACGAAGGGG
This sequence comes from Myxococcales bacterium, assembly GCA_005777185.1. Lineage (GTDB taxonomy): Bacteria > Myxococcota_A > Polyangia > Polyangiales > Polyangiaceae > SXNL01. The sequence continues at coordinate 6,817 of SXNL01000118.1, read as the reverse complement.
AAACGACCATGTCCATCGTCATCAACACGAACCTCGCGGCGCTGCAGGGCCAGAAGAACCTGTCGCGCACGCAGAACATGCTCACGTCGAGCTTCAACCGCCTGTCGTCGGGCTACCGCATCAACACCGCCAAGGACGACGCGGCGGGCATGGCGATCAGCGAGAGCATGAAGATGCAGATCCGCAGCTACACCGTGGCCGAGCGGAACGCCAACGACGCGATCTCGATGGCGCAGACGGCCGAAGGCGCGCTCGGCGAGCTCTCGGGGATCGTCGGACGCATGCGCGAGCTGGCCGTCCAGGGCTCGAACGGCTCGCTGCAGGCTTCGGACCGCGACTACCTGCAGACGGAGTTCAAGTCCCTCCAGGCCGAGATCAAGCGCATCATGACCGCGACCAAGTTCAACGGGCAGGCCCTCATCGCCAACTCGGCGTCGAGCCCGCTCGCGTTCCAGGTCGGCATCAACAACACCGCCGACGACCGCATCACGGTGACCTTCGGCGCCATCCAGCTCACCGCCCTCGTCTCGACGAGCACCACGGTGTCCGGAGCCGCCACGAACGCGCAGGCCGCGCTCGACACGCTCGACACCGGACTCGGGAAGATCTCGAAGAGCCGCGCGCGGTTCGGCGCGGTGATGAACCGCCTCGAGATCACGACCGCCAACCTCCAGACGGTCCGCATCAACATCTCGGCCGCGAACTCGCGCATCCGGGACGTGGACGTGGCCGACGAGACGTCGCAGCTGTCGCGGACGCAGGTGCTCTCGCAGGCCGGCTCCGCCATGCTCGCCCAGGCGAACCAGGCGCCGCTGCTCGCGCTCAGCCTCCTCCGCTGATCGCGGCACGGCGACGACCGACGCCGCGGCCTCCCCTTGTGAGCGGGGGCCGCGGCGATCGTGTTTTTCTCAGCTAAAGATTTTCCACAGGGGGACCGTTTCACCCTGAACCGGAACGAATCTCACGTGTTGACCTCGACCTTGAAACCATCGGCGGAGCGACGTGGCACGGGCCGTGCCTCGTGGGGGTCACCATGCCGATTCAACTAGGGGGCCTCGCCTCGGGGCTCGATACGGGCGCGCTCATCGAACAGCTGGTCGCCGCGAGCGGGGAGGGCCTCAACGGGATCGAGAAACGCATCAAGCAGGTGACGACCGCGCAGACGACGCTGTCGTCGCTCGGGACGGCGCTCGCCACGTTGAAGACCGCGTCGGATGCGCTCTCGGATCAGACGACGAACGGCGCGTTCGCGGCGAGGGCGAGCAGCGAGGACGTGAAGGTCTCGGCCCTGCCGACCGCGCAGGCGGGCGCGTACTCCGTCGAGGTGCAGGCCATCGCGCAGGCGCAGCGGACGTACTCGGCTTCCTTCGCCAGCAAGGACGCGGCGCTCGGGCAGACCGGGAGCCTCACGATCGCCGTCGGGGGCGGAGCCGCCAAGAGCGTTTCCGTCACCGCGACCGACACGCTCGACAGCATCGCCGGCAAGATCAACGCGCTCGACCTCCGCGCCGCCGCGAGCGTCTTCCACGACGGCTCGACGTACCGCCTCCAGATCCGCGGCCTCGACACGGGCGCGGCGAACGCGCTGGTCTTCACGGAGACGGGCACCGCCCTGGATCTCAACGGCGCCGGCGCGACGGCGACGGCCGGCAAGACCGTTCAGGCGGCGCGGAACGCGGCCGCGACCGTCGACGGCTTCGCGGTGACGAGCGCGTCGAACGCCATCGCGGGGGCCATCCCCGGGGTCACGATCACGGTCTCCAAGGTCACGACGGCGCCGGTCTCGGTCACGATCGACAGCGATCCGGACAAGCTCGCCGGCAAGGTCAAGGAGGTCGTGGACGCCTTCAACAGCGTCGTCAAGGCGGTGCACAGCGCGGCGGGGTTCGGCGCCATGAAGGCGCAGAACCCGGTGCTCGCGGGCGACTCGTCGCTCCGGACCATCGCGAGCCGCCTGTCGAGCCTGGTGAGCTCCACCTTCACGGGCTCGACGGTCACCCGTCTGGGGGACGTGGGCGTGACGCTGGCCAAGGACGGCACGCTCTCGGTGGACGAGTCCAAGCTGAAGACGGCGGCCGCGAAGGACATGCTCTCCGTCGAGAAGCTCTTCGGGCGCGCGAAGGGCGCGACCACCGGGGGCGCCATGGCCGGCCTCCGCGACCTCGTCAAGGAGATGACGGACACGGGCGGCACGTTCCTGGTCCGGTCGGAGTCGCTGGGGAAGGAGCAGAAGCGCCTCGAGGACCGCGCGACGGCCGAGCGTACCCGGCTCGACCGCTACGCCCAGGCGCTCCGCAAGCAGTTCACCGCGATGGAGGCGGCGTACAGCCAGAACCAGAGCCTGCTCGCGCAGATGCAGAGGCTCGGATGACGCCCCCTTCCCGTGGAGTCGCTCGATAGCATGCCAAACCCAGCGGCAGGACAGGCCTACAAGGTCGTGCAGATCTCGACGTCGAGCCCGGGAGAGATCCTCCTCGCGCTGTACGACGGGCTGTTCAAGTTCCTCCTGGTCGCGAGGCACGCGCTCGAGGCCGACCGGCGGGCGGCCGCGGGCCAGGCGATGTCGCGCGCCCACGCGATCATCTCCGAGCTGTACACGACGCTCGATCACGACCAGTACCCGGAGCTGTGCGACAACCTGACGAGCCTCTACGAGTTCTGCATGGCACGGATGACGCATGCCAACCTCAAGCGCGATCCAAGAGCACTCGACGACGTCATGCGCGTCCTCGCTCCCGTCCGGGAGGGCTTCCAGATCGCCGTGAAGCAAGCCGCGCAGGATCTGGCGGCGAAGGAGGCGACTCGTGGAGGACCGGAACGAAGCAGTGGTGAGCCTCCCGTTCGCGCGGAGAGGTAGACGGCTCGAGTACACCGTCCGGGGGCGCCCGCTCCTCTTCGAGCGCGATCGCGCCCGGTCCTACCCGGGTACGACCGGGCCTTGCGCGAGCACGTCGGTCTTCTACGACGAGATCGCGCAGGCCCTGCCCGGGGGCTCCCGCGTGCTCGACGTGGGCTCCGGTTCCGGGGTGGGAACGGCGATCCTCGCGGTCGCGGGACACGAGGTCACCGCCGTCGAGCGTGACGCCGATGCGGCCGAGCTGGCGCGGGAGATCGCGCCGCGCGCGAGGGTGGAGGCGGTCGGCGTCGAGGAGATGGTCGCCGGCCGAGCCTTCGACGCGGCGATCCTCGTGGACGTGCTCGGGCACGTCGACCGCACCGGCGAGGTGCTCGCGCGCCTCGCCGCGGCCGTTCCGGACGGCGCCGCGCTGTTCGTCGCGGAGGCGCGCGCATACCCGCTGCAGAGCCTCGTCGCGCCGGCGCGCCGCGCGTTCTCGAAGGCGCAGCTCTCGTCCGTGCTCGGCATGGCGGGATTCCGCGTGGAGCGCTGGATCGTCGAGGACGGCACCTTCCTCTTCGCCGCCGCCCGGCGTGCGGCGACGGCCGCGCACGCGGCCTACCAGGCCTGCACCGTGGCGACGTCGATCGACGACGCCCACGCGCGCGCGTGCGAGCTCATCGCTCTCGTGGACGGCGCTCCCGACCCCGAGCCCGATTCCCTCCTCCTGGAGGCGCTCCTCGCCCGCGCCGAGATCGCCCTCGCGCGCGGTCATGGCGACCAGGCCTGCGCCGACCTCGTGACCGCCGCGGGCCTCGCCACGCGGGACGCGCGTGCGGACATCGCGCTCGGCCAGATCGCGCTCGGCATGGGCGATCCGGAGGCCGCGCGCGAGCTCGCCGCGCGCGCCCTCGGCCGGGATCCGTGTGCGGCCGGCGCGCACGTCCTCTTCGCGCTCGCGGCTCCGGAGCCGTCGTCCTGCGTGGGGGGCTGGCTCTCGGCGAGCAGCCTGGAGCCCGACTCGTTCGACCTCGCCTGCGCGGCCGCGGACGCGACGATGGGCGCGGGCGATCCACGGACAGCTGCGTTCGTGCTGGAGCGGGCGCGCTCGTTCGGGTCGACGCCCCCCGCCCACTTCCACGAGATGCTCGCGCGTGTCCTCGGCGCGCTCGGCCGCCACGTCGAGGCCGAGTACGAGCTCCGCTTGCTCGCCGCGGGCGTCGCAGCCTGACCTGGAAAGCGTTTGTCAAACGGCGAAACCGCGCGCATGCTTCACGGATGCTCACGCGCAGCCGCTTCCTTCCGCCGGTCGCGGTCCTCGCCGGCGCGCTCCTCGTGGATCTCGCGGCCTGCGGCACCGACAACGGGAGGCCCGATCCGCTCGAGGAGGTCGACGCGACCACCACGACCACGACGAAGAAGGACTCGGGCACGTCGAGCGCAGGGGACTCGGGCGCGACCGTCGAGGTCGACAGCGGCGTCGAGGACTCGGGCCCGCCGCCCGACTCGGGCACCTGTTACGATCCGGGCGATCCGGGCGGCAGCGAGTCCACGGCGAAGGACCTGCCGAACATCGACGACTGCGACGGGTCGGGCGGCACGAAGACCGGCGTGGCGGCCGGCGTCGTGGACACGGACTTCTACCACTTCAAGGCGTCGGACACCTTCTTGTGCACCATCAGCCCGACGGCCTCGTCGAAGACGGCGGGCCTCGAGCTGTGCATGTTCTCCAAGTGCCAGACAGGCACCAGCACCGATTTCCAGGGCTGTACGCAGGGCACCGAGAAGACGTCCAGCCTCGGGGTGAAGGGCTGCTGCGTGAACACGCCCGGGACGCTGGCGTACGACTACAACTGCAACGGGACGACGGACGAGGCAGCGGACGTGTTCATCCGGGTGAAGGGGACCACGGACGCGTGTCAGGTGTACTCGTTCAGCTACAACTTCTGACGGTCGTCATCGGCGCGGCGGCGGCGCCGCGAGCCGCGTCGCCTCCACCACGCCGCGCAGGTGATCCTCGTGGACGCCCAGCGCGGCAATCCGGTCGCGCTCCTCCGCGTCGGGCATGCGCCGCTGCAGTACCGCGTGCGAGATCAGGTCCGCGGCCATCAGGTGCCGGATGAGCACGGGCGTCGCGTCGGTGACGTCGCCGTGGTGCGAGCCGCACGCCGCCACCAGCTCCGCGGGGAGCCTCCACTCGCGGGCGAGCTCCGCGCCGGCGGCCTCGTGGTGCGCGTCCACGATCTCGCGCACGCGCTCGGGCGTGCTCTTCTCCCTGACCTCGGAGAGGATGCGGAAGACGCGCGCCTCGCCGATGTCGTGGAGGAGGCCGGCCAGGTACGCGTACTCGTCGGGCTCCTTGAGCGTCTTCGCGATCGTGCGGGACGCCACGGCGCAGAGCACGCTTCGCTGGTACGAGGCGCTGACCTCGTTGCGGTAGCGCGCGAGACCCGTGCACGACGACTCGTACACGACCTGGAACAAGAGGTCGCGCGCGCCGCCGATGCCGAAACGGACGAGCGCGCCCATCGTCGACGTGACCTTGCCCACGCGCGCGTACATCGCCGAGTTGGCGACCGCGAGGAAGCGCGCCGCGAGCGTCGGCTCTCGATCCACCAGCCGCGCGATCCGCTTCAGGTCGGCGTCCGGATTGCCGGCCAGCTGGAGCGCCTCGCTCGCCGCCTCGGGGAGCACGGGGAGCCAGACACGGCCGCGGCCCAGCTGGCGCACGAGCGCGGCCTCGAGAGGATCGGGGGCGGCTCGCGGCGCCGGGCGCGCGGGTGAGGGGGGCGGGACAGGACGCCGCTCGCTCTCCGGCGCCGGCAGGTCCGGGGCCTCGGCTGTAGGCGCGACGCACACGCGGTTCTTCCCGCTGCGCTTCGCTTCGTAGAGCGCCTGGTCGGCGCGGCGCTCGACGCTGGCCGCGTCGGCCTCGGAGACGCCGGGCTCGAAGACGGCGACGCCGATGCTCACCGTCACCCCACGATCGCCGAGCGCCGGGATCCGGAGGCCCTCGATGCGCTTGCGGTGGCGCTCGGCGACCTGGGGCGCGACGTCCGCCGTGGCGCCGCGCGCGACGACCACGAACTCCTCGCCGCCGTAGCGTCCGTACGAGTCACCGTTCCGCGCCTCGGAGCGGACCGCGGTCGCGATCGCGCGCAGCACCTGATCGCCCACCTCGTGGCCGAGCGTGTCGTTGATGGACTTGAAGTCGTCGACGTCCATGAAGAACACCGCGTAGGGGACCCCCTCGAGCGTCGCACGTTCGAGCGCGAAGCCGATGGCGCGGCGATTCGGGATCTGGGTCAGGGCGTCGAGCGACGCGTCGCGACGGAAGGCGTCGCGCTCGCGCCGGAGGCGATCGAGCAGATCGCGCCCCCGCTTGTTCCTGAGGTGCACGTGGACGCGCGCGACGAGCTCGGTCGTGCGGGTGAGGGACACGAAGTCGTCCGCGCCTGCGAAGAGGCCCTTCGCCACGAGCTCCTCGTCGACGGTGCCCGACGCGACGAGCACGATCGGCGTCGCGCGCGCCAGCTCGGTCGCCCGGATCTCCCCGGCCAGCTCGAGCCCTCGGCCCCCTCCCGCGCGCGCGTCGAGGAGGATCATCTGCGGCTGGTACTCGTGCACCGCGCGGAGCACGTCACCCAGGTCCGAGAACGTGCGCGCGTCGTACCCCTGCTTCACGAGGAGCGCGCGGAGCGGCTCCCGCCGGTGCGGCTCCTCGACCACCACGAGCACGCGCGCGGGCCCGTCCACCGTCGGCGGTCGGCTCGACACGGTGACGGCCGCGGAGATGTGGCTCTGTCCCACGATCCGAAGGACGACCGTTCCGGCCGTGAGTTGAGATGCCCCCCCTGCCGTATTTCCTATGCTGCGACCGCGGTCGCTTCGGCCGCGTCGACCGGCGCGCCCGGGACACCCGAGACGGTCGGCGGCGCGGCCGCGGCGGCGGTGGCCTCGGCGGCGGCCGTGGCCTCGGCG
>SXNL01000117.1 GCA_005777185.1 Myxococcales bacterium | reverse complement strand
GGTCATCATGATCGCGAACGCGAACCACGATCCGATCCACAAGGTCACCATCATTCCCCGGGGCCGCGCGCTCGGCGTCACGATGCCGCTCCCGCGCGGCGACGTGCTCGGCCGTTCGAAGGAGCAGTTCGAGGCCCAGATCCAGTCCGCTCTCGGCGGACGGGTGGCGGAGGAGGTGTTCTTCGGCAAGCTCACGACGGGCGCGTCGAACGACATCCGGCAGCTCACCGACATCGCCCGGGCGATGGTGTGCGAGTACGGCATGAGCAAGCTCGGCCCGCTCGCGTTCGGCAGCGAGGAGGGGTCCATCGTCCTCGGCCGCGACTACGGCTCGCGGCAGGCCGACTACTCGGAGCAGACGGCCCGCGAGATCGACCAGGAGGTCCGCCGCATCATCGACGAGCAGTACGGTCGCGTGCGCGAGCTGATCACCGACAAGAAGGACAAGGTCGAGGCCCTCGCCAAGGCCCTCATGACGCGGGAGACGCTCGACGCCGAGGAGATCAAGGCCGTCTACGAGGGCCGAGAGCTCGCCGAGAAGCAGCGCGTGGTGATCCCGACGTACGCCGAGAAGGAGCGCGCCGCGAAGGAGAAGCGGAAGGCGGCCAGCATCTTCGGGGGCCCGCCGAAGCCGGCGCCCAGCTCGTAGAGCAGAAGGCTCAGCGTCCGAACACCGCAGACGCGGGGTCGGCGTTGCACCCGCAGACCACGACGCCTACCCGCTCCCCCTCCCGCGGCGCGTACGCGCCCGACACGAGCGCGGCGAGGGCCGTCGCGCCTCCCGGCTCCGCGATCAACCCGAGGGCGGCGGACAGCTGGCGCTGCGCCTCGGCGATGCTCTCGTCCGGGATCTCGACCGCCGTGACGCCGTGCTGGACGCAGACCGCGAACGCGAGATCTCCCACGCGCCGGGCGCCCAGCGAGTCCTTCGCGATCCCCCCGACCTCCACCTCCACGGGCCTCCCCTCGCGGAGCGCGCGAGACAGCGCGCACGAGCGGGTGGGCTCGACGGAGACGACCCGCGCCGCCCCCGCGTACGCCGTCGCGATCCCGCCGACGAGCCCGCCGCCGCCGGTGGCGACGAGCACCGTGTCGAGATCGGGGGCATCGTCCATCAGCTCGAGGCCGACGGTGCCGGCGCCGAGGAGCACCTCCGGCTGGTCGTAGGCGTGGACCACCAAAGCCCCCGTCTCGCGCGCGCGCACCTGGCTCGCGTCGAGCGCGTCCTGGTAGTCGCGGCCGACGACCTGGACGCTCGCCCCGAGCGCGCGCAGGCGCGCGAGCTTCACTGGGCTCACGATCTCGGGCACGAAGATCTCCGCCTCGATCTCGAGCGCCCGGGCGGCGTAGGCCACCGCGACCCCGTGGTTCCCGCCGGACGCGGCGAGGACCCGCGGCGGGCGTCCCGCGGAGAGGATGCGGTTGAACGCCCCGCGCGGCTTGAACGAGCCGGCGCACTGGAGCAGCTCGAGCTTCAGCACGATCTCGCCCGTGAGATCGAGCCCGAGATCCGCCGCGGCCACACGGATCGACGGTGTCCGGCGGACATGGCCGGCGATACGGTTCCGCGCCTCCTCCACGCCGGCGCGCGAGATCTCACAACCCATTGAAATCACTACTGAACCTCCCCACCGTTGCGGGTTCCCACGCAGGGGATTATACCCCGGGCTCCCGGGCCGTCGCCCGGGGGGTCAAAGGAGCGCGTCATGGCCACGAAGGTCGGCATCAACGGTTTCGGTCGCAGCGGTCGCTGCATCGTGCGGGCAATCTCGGAAGGCGCGAACGGAGCGTACGGCGACATCGAGGTCGTCGCCATCAACGATCTCACGGACGCAAAGACGCTCGCGCACCTCTACAACTACGACACCGTCCACGGTCGCGCCGAGAAGAAGGCGACCGCGGTCGACGGCGCGCTCGAGATCGCGGGCAAGACCATCCGGATCCTCGCGGAGAAGGACCCCGGGAAGCTCCCGTGGAAGGACCTCGGCGTCTCCGTCGTGCTCGAGTGCACGGGCCTGTTCACCGACAAGGAGAAGGCCGAGGCGCACATCCACGCGGGGGCGCGGAAGGTCATCATCTCGGCCCCGGCGAAGGGCCACGACGTCACCGTGGTGCTCGGGGTGAACACGGAGAGCTACGACGGGGCCAAGCACCACGTCATCTCGTGCGGCTCGTGCACGACGATCTGCCTGGCGCCGGTCGCCAAGGTCCTCATGGATTCCTTCGGTCTGAAGCGCGGCATCATGACCACGATCCACTCGTACACCAACGACCAGGCCGTGCTCGACATCCCGCACCGCAAGGGCGACCTCCGGCGCGCGCGCGCGGCGGCGCAGAACATGATCCCGTCGTCGACCGGCGCCGCCAAGGCCCTCGCCGAGGTGCTCCCCGCCCTGAAGGGCAAGCTCGACGGGCAGGCGATGCGCGTCCCCACGATGGACGTGTCCGTGGTGGACCTGACGTTCGAGAGCGAGCGGCCGATGACGAAGGAGAGCCTCCACGCGGCCATGAAGGCCGCATCGGAGGGGCCGATGCGGGGCATCCTGGGCTACACCGACGAGCCGCTCGTCTCGAGCGACTTCATCGGCGATCCCAGGTCCAGCGTCTTCGACGCCACCGTCACGCAGGTGATGGACGGCACGATGGGCAAGGTCATGAGCTGGTACGACACCGAGAGGGGCTTCTCGAACCGCATGATCGAGCTCACGCAGCTCGTCGGCAAGGGCCTGTAGTCTCGATGGTCGCGCTGCTCGACGGCATCCGTTCGATCCGGGACCTCCCGATCGAGAACAAGAAGGTCTTCATCCGCGTCGACTTCAACGTCCCGCTCGAGGACGGCAAGATCACCGACGACTCGCGCATCCGGGAGGCGCTCCCGACGATCCAGCACGCGATCGAGCGCGGCGCCCGCGTCATCCTCGCCAGCCACCTCGGGCGCCCGAAGAAGGGACCGGATCCGAAGCTGTCGCTCGAGCCATGCGCGGCGCGACTCGCCGAGCTGCTCTCGATCGACGTGACCCTGCCCGAGGACTGCACGGGCGACGCCCCGAGGAAGGTCGTGTTCGATCTTCGCGCGGGCCAGGTCTGCCTGCTCGAGAACCTGCGCTTCCACGCGGAGGAGGAGATGGACGACGACGGGTTCGCGAAGGAGCTCGCGACCCTCGCCGAGGTGTACGTCGACGACGCGTTCGGGGCCGTGCACCGCGCCCACGCGAGCGTGCACGGGATGGCCAAGCTGTTCCGTGATCGCGGGTGTGGGTTCCTGCTGGAGAAGGAGATCCAGGCGCTCGGCAAGATCACCGGGGCGCCCGACCGGCCGTACGTGGCGGTGCTCGGCGGGGCCAAGGTGTCGGACAAGATCGCGGTCATCGAGGCGCTCCTCGCGAAGGTCGACAAGCTCGTCATCGGCGGCGCGATGGCGAACACGTTCCTCCGGGCGAAGGGGTGCAACATGCAGGCGTCTCGGGTCGAGGAGGACAAGCTCGCCCTCGCGCGGACGCTGCTCGAAAAGGCGCGGGATCGCAAGGTCGAGGTGCTGCTCCCGACGGACGTGGTGTGCGCCCCGTCGTTCAACGCCCGCGAAGGCGCCCTCGCCCCCGTGGGCGCCATCCCCGAGGGGAACATGGCGCTCGACATCGGCCCCGCGAGCCTCGAGGCCTTCTCGGCCGCGTTCACCGGGGCGAAGACGATCCTCTGGAACGGGCCGATGGGCCTGTTCGAGAAGGAGCCCTTCTCGAGCGGCTCCTTCGGCCTCGCCCGGGCGATGGCCCGCGCGACGACCGACGGCGGCGCGTTCACGGTCGTGGGCGGGGGCGACAGCGCCGCCTGCGTGAACGCGTGCGGCGCCGAAGTCGCCGGCGCGATGAGCCACATCTCCACGGGCGGTGGGGCGTCCCTCGAGCTGATCGAGGGGAAGAAGCTGCCCGGCGTCGAGGTTCTCAGGACCGCGGTCGAGGCCGCGAGATCATGAACCCATCACGACGCCCCCTCATCTGCGGCAACTGGAAGATGAACCACGGCGGGCCCTCTGGCGTGGAGCTCGCGATGGCGGTCGCGCGCCTGGCGAAGGCGTATCCACGGGTGGACCTCGCGGTCGCCCCGCCGTTCACGGCCCTCGCGGCGTGCGCCCACGAGTGCGAGGCGGCGAACGTGGCGGTGGCCGCGCAGGATCTCCACCCCGGGGCGTCGGGGGCGTTCACCGGCGAGGTGAGCGGGCCCATGCTGCGCGACGCGGGGTGCACGTGGGTCATCGTCGGACACAGCGAGCGGCGCCAGCGGTTCGGCGACACGGACGCGTGGGTAGCGGAGAAGGCGGCGGCCGCGCTCTCGCACGGGCTCTCGCCCATCGTGTGCGTCGGCGAGAAGCTCGCGGAGCGCGAGGCCGGCACGACCCTCACGGTCGTGAAGGTGCAGGTGGACGCGGTCGTCGACGTGCTCGCCGGTGCGACCCAGCCCGTGGCGATCGCGTACGAGCCCGTATGGGCGATCGGCACCGGCAAGAACGCCACGCCGGCCGACGCCGAGGAGGTCCACGCCGCCATCCGCGGCTGGCTCCACGACCGCTCGCCCGGGCTCGCGGCGCGGACGCGCATCCTCTACGGGGGCTCGCTGAAGGGCGACAACGCGCCGGGCCTCCTGGGTTGCGCCAACGTGGACGGGGGCCTCATCGGCGGGGCGAGCTTGGACGCGGTGGCTTTCGGTGCTATTGCGCAGGCCGCACAGGCGATCGCCGCCGGTTGAGACCATGCTCCAGACCTTCATCGACATCATCCACGTCTTCTGCTGCCTCATCCTCGTGTTCGTCGTGTTGCTCCAGCAAGGCAAGGGCGGCGGGATGGGCGCAGCCCTCGGCGGCGGCGCGAGCGCGCAGGTCTTCGGCGGTCGCGGCGCGGGGAACCTGCTCACGCGAACGACCGCGATCTGCGCGGGGATCTTCATGGTGACCAGCGTCTCGCTCGCGTACCTGTCGTCGTCCGGCGACCGCGGCCTGAAGGCCAAGGTCGCGATGGAGAACCAGAAGAAGAAGGATCGCGGCATGGCGCGCCCCAAGGACGCTCCCCCGGAGGACAAGGGACCGACCGACAAGGGACCGACCGACAAGGGGCCCTCGGACAAGGGGCCCTCGGACAAGACGCCGTCGGACAAGCCGTGAGGCCGGGGGCCTCAGCGACCTCACCGTCCCGGCCTCGCTCTCCCTGAGAGGGAGGAGCGTCGCCGGCCCGTGCCTCCAGGATGAACGGCATCGGCACACGCGGATGGACCGCCCGGCTCGTCGCGGAGATCGGCGGCCTCGTCGCGTCGAAGATCGCGGCGGGCGTCTACGCGCGCCAGCTCGGCTTCACCCACGTATCCGATGACGACTACGCCCGCGTGACGATCGCGCAGGCGTTCACGCGCTCGCCCACGCTGGATCCCTCGGGCACGAGCTGGCTCCCGTTTCCGTTCTGGATGGTCGGCGCGGCGATGCGCGTGGGCGGGCGATCGCTCGCCACCGCGGAGGCCACCGCCTGGGCCGTCGGGATCGCGGCGCCGGTCTGCGTCTATCTTGCGGCCCGGCGCGTGGTCGACGCGCGCGCCGCGCTCGCGGGGGCGTTCGTCCTCGCGATGACGCCGTGGGGCATCTGGCTCGGGCTCGCCACCGTACCCGAGCTCCCCACGGCGGCGCTCGCGGCCGTCGCGGTGTTCATCCTCGGAGGGGGGCGGCTCTCGAACGGAGCGGCGTGGCTCGGCGGCGGCTGCGCGCTCGCGGCGTCACTCAGCCGCTACGACGCGTGGCCGGTGGCCGCCGTGCTCTTCGTGTCCTGCGTCGTGGGCCTGCGCGTGGTGGATGACCGACGCGCGCGCGTCATCGGTGCGACCCTCACGGCGGCGGGACCCGCCGGGTGGATCGCGTGGAACGCCCACGCGCACGGGGATCCGCTGCGGTTCTTCCACAGGGTGTCGCGGTATCACGCGGCGATCGGTGGCCATGACACGGTCGTCGATCGCCTCCTCCTGTACCCGGCGGCGCTCGCGCGCGAGGCGCCCGAGGTGGCGGTGCTGCTCGGCGCCTCCATGGTAGGCTTGGCGCTCCCCGAGGTGCGCAGGCGCAGCGGACCGGCGACGCTGGCCGCGCTGGCCGCGCTCGCCTTCCTCGCCGCAGGTAGCCTCTCCGAGGGCGCCCCGACGCACCACGCGGCGCGCGCCCTCGTGATCGTCTTCCCGCTCCTGGCGGTGGCGGGCGCCGACACGGCCATGTACGTGTATTCTACATATGCACGCGGCGACGGCCCTCGGTGGGTGGCCAGGCTCGTCGTGATCGCTTCGGTCGCGGCGTTCCTGTGGCGCGCGAGCGTCGCGCTCGCGGCACCACCGGGCGCGTCGGCCGCGGAGGATCGCACGACCCAGCTCGCGCGCGGCAAGGAGCTGGCCAGCCAGCCCGGGGAGCCGCGCCTCACGGTGCAGCCGTGCGCCTACGAGCACTTCGCGTTGATCGCCGGGCTCGCGGCGCCGGAGCGCGTGACCACGCTCCCGCGCCGGGACACGCCCGTCACGCCGTCGTGTCCCGAGGTGGCGATCGCCGGTGGCCGGGCCCCGATTCCTCGGGTACCCTGACGACCATGGGCAGGCGGCTGGTCGTCGCGTTCCTCGCGCTCCCCGTCGTGACCCTCGTCGCGTGCGGCTCGAGCGACGCGGGGACGATCGTCATCGTGAAGGACGGCGGGTCCGGCGCGACCGCCGACAGCAGCGTCGCGACGGCCGATCCGGACAGTGGCGGGACGGCGACGGACGCCGGATCGGGCGGCGCCGACTCGAGCAGCGGGAAGGACGGCGGCCCGAGCCTCGACGCGGCCATGGACGCCGGGGCCGACTCGGGGACCGAGCTACCCGGCGTGCGCTTCGTGGGCCGCCGCGACGAGGCAAACCCGCTGCAGCCGCGGTTCGCTTGGCCCGGAGGCCGCATCGTCGCGCGCTTCAGCGGCACCGCGGCGTCCGTGAGCCTCGACCACAAGGACGGGATCAACGGCGGCACGACGTGGTTCGACGTGCTCGTCGACGGCACCGTCGTGAAGCAGATCACCACCACGACCGGCACCAGCACCTACACGCTGGCGACCGGCCTGCCGTCCGCGATCCACACCGTGGAGCTCGTCAAGCGCACCGAGGCGTCGCTGGGCGACGATCGGTTCCTCGGATTCACGTTCACCGGAGGCACGCTCCTCGCGCCGCCGCCCGCGAAGACGCGCCGCGTGGAGTTCGTGGGAGACTCGATGATCCAGGGGTTCGGCGTGGAGGGCGTGGAGCCGTGTCCGGGCGGGGCGACCTCCGACACGCACAACGCTCGGATCGCGCTGCCCGCGCTCGTCGCGAAGGATCTTGACGCCGAGGACATGTCCACGACCTACTCGGGCAAGGGCATCGGCCGGAACGAGGACGCGACCGATCCCCTCCGCTTCGGGGCGCTCTACCCGCGCGCGCTTCCGGACGTGGCGAGCTCCCTGTGGAACTTCGCGGCGAGCCCGGCGGACGTGATCGTGATCGTGCTCGGGGGCACCGACTTCGAGGCGTCGCCCGCGCCGACCGCCGCCGCCTACACCACGACGCTCGGGACCTTCTTCGATATCGTGCGGGCCAGGAACCCCACGTCGCACGTCATCCTCGCGGTCGGAGGACAGATCAGCAACTTCTACCCGGTCGGCGCGCAGGCGCGCACCCGCATCACGCAGGCGACGAACAACGTCGTCACGGCGCGGAACGGCGCGGGCGACGTGAAGGTGTACCCGTTCGCGTTCACCGAGTCCGACGGCACGAACACGACGGGGTGCTACGAGCACGCGAACACCACGCTCCACCGGCAGTGGGCGGACATGATCATCCCCTTCATCAAGTCGAAGACGGGCTGGTGACGTCTCGCGCGTGCGCACCGCGCCGCTGCACGAAACGCGGCGCGCGATCCGCGGCGCTGGCGGCGGGCGTGCTCGCGGTCGCGCCGTTCGCGCCGCGGATGGTGGCGCGCGCGGACGACGAGCGACCGGCGGCGAGGTCGTCGTCGCTCAGCTGGATCCGCCTCGAGGGCGCGGACGCGTGCGTGGCCACGCAGCCGCTCGCGCGCGCGGTGGAGGCACGGCTCGGGCGGCCCGTGTTCGTCAGCGCGGCCCAGGCGGAGGTGTCGATCGAGGGCAAGATCGAGCCGAGGCGGACGGGCGCTGGGTTTCGCGCCACGCTCGTCCTGCGCGACGCCCGGGGGGCCACGCTCGGGACGCGCGAGATCGACGGGGACGGCAAGCCATGCGAGGCGATGACCGAGCGCCTCGCGCTGGTCATCGCGCTGCTCATCGATCCGAACGCGCTCGCGGCGCGCGCGGCCCCGGACGCTGGCGTGCCGCCCCCCGAGGCCGGCCCGGTCCCGGACGCGGGCGCGGACGCCGGC
>SXNL01000001.1 GCA_005777185.1 Myxococcales bacterium | reverse complement strand
GCGTGCAGGCCCGTGGTCTCGGCGGCGCGCGGCGGCAGGGCGGCCACCGCCGCGGCGCCCACGATGCGCGGCAGGAGATCGGGCACCGGCACGGACCGGGGCGCCGGCTCGTCCCTACGCGAGGCACCCGCCGGATCGCCGAGCCGATCGCGCAGCGCGGCCATGGTGGGCCGCGCCTCCGGCGTCTTTCCGAGACACTCCAGGACGAGCGCGGCGAGCCCGGGCGGCACGGCGCGGCCTCCCTCGATCGCGGCCAGCGGCTCCGGCTCGGAGGTGAGGTGCCGGTGCACGAGCTCCGGCAGGGTATCCGCCCGGTGAGGCAAGCGGCTCGCGATCATCCGGTACACGAGGCAGCCGAGCGCGTACACGTCGGTCTTCCCGTCGATCCCTTCGCCGCGGATCTGCTCCGGCGACATGGACTCGACGGTCCCGATCATCTCGCCCTGGCTCGTGAGCTCGCGCGTGTCGGCCGCGAGCGTCTTGGCGATCCCGAAGTCGAGCACGACCACCCTGCGATCCTCGAGGATCACGTTCGCCGGCTTGAGATCGCGATGCACGACGCCGGCGGCGTGCGCGGCCGAGAGGGCGTCGGCGATCTCCCGCGCGACGCGCACCACCTCGCCGATGGAGAGGAGGCCATCGCCCATCCGCCGATGGAGCGTCACACCCGAGAGGAGCTCCATCACCAGGTACGTCTCGCCGTCGTCGGTCCGTCCGAAGTCGAAGACCTGCACCACGCCAGGGTGGCGGACGCGGGCCGTGCTCTTCGCCTCGCGGAGGAAGCGCTCGCGGAAGGAGCCGTCCACGTCGGAGGCGAGCAGCTTGATGGCGACCATGCGATCGAGCAGCCTGTCGGCCGCCCGGTAGACGACGCCCATGCCACCCGCGCCGAGGATCCCCTCGAGCGCGTACCGTCCGGAGAGGACGCGGCCGGTCCTGTCGTCCACCCGGGGAGCGTAGCAGAGGTCAGACGGCGAGGAACGCGGACGCGTCGACCGCGGTCGTCACCGGCGGCGGCCCCCGACGCCGGCGCTCCGTCGCGCGAGCCGGCGCCGCCCCGAGCGACCGCCGATCGTCGAGCGCCTGCCGCACGCGGCCCACGAGCTCGGCGAGCGCCGCGACGGTCCCCTCCTCGGGCACGACGTGAAACACCTTCTCCTCTGGCTTCCGCCCCGGCTTTCCGCGCACCGCGGGGAGCGCCCGCCTCAGCCGGCCCTCCGCGTCCGAGCCCTCGAGGACCCTCACGAGGAGCTCCGGCCGCGCGTACCACCCGCTCGGCTCTGCCACGGCGACCTGCGCGATCTCGATCGCGCGCACGCCGGGCATCACGTCACGCGCGATGACACCGAGCCGCACGCCAACGGGCGCCGCGTCCCCGCCGTCCCCCGCGAAGCCGCCGAGCGCGACCACGCGCGTGTCCGCGATCGCCGCGAGGCGCGCGCGGAGCTCCACGAGCGGTGGTGACAGCCGCGCGGGGTCGAACGGGAGCTGCCCGCGTGTCCCCGTGAGGAAGAGCGGCAGCACGGCGACCACGGCCAGGAGGAGCATGCAGCAGGGGCGCACCTCGCGGCCTCCCATCGTGGCGAACAGACCCGGAACCCCGAGCACGAGGGCGAGAGCGAGGGCCTTCCCCGCGCGCGTGTTCGCGTCGAGCACCGACCCGCGACCCGGACGTTCGGGCAGGACCTCCGCCTCCCGGAGCGGCAGCCACGTGAGGGCTTTCACGCCCTCCGCCGCGCGTGGCTCCCGCGCGATGGGCGGCCGGAACGTCGCGAGCGCCATCGCCACGACGAGCGCGAGCGCAGCGGCCCAAGGGAGCGAGACGAGGACGAGCGCGAGCGTCGTCGCGAGCACGGCCGCGAATGACCACGGCGTGGCGAGCCGGGGGACGAGCGGGTTCTCGCGCATCCCGCGCGACGCCGCCAGCGCGCGCGCCTCGATACGTTTGCGGTGGTGGAGGAGCCCTGCCGCCAGCGTGATCGCCACGAGGACCAGGATGTCCTTGGTGCGCTCGAGCTCGCGTCCCACAGTGGAGGGCGGCGGCACGGCGCGCGCCCCCGCGAGCTCCGGAGCGCGCACGCCCGCGAGCGCCCTCGGATCGACGCGGATGGTCCACGCCACGATCTCACCGCGCGCGATGTGCGGACGCACGATCTCGATCTCGTCTCTATCCGGCTCCCTCCGCAACGTGGGCAGCCCGGTCCCCGGGATCGCCCCCGATACCGTCCCCTCCGTCGCCCCGGTCGGGTCGGCGGGCCACGCCGCGACGCGAGGCTCCGTGGGGGCGGGGGGCAACGTGAAGGTCACGCGCGCCCCGTCGCGCCCCTCCGGCGAAGGCGGCGCGATCCAGCGCACGAGCCACATCGGGCCATCCTTGACCATGTGCTTCGCAGCCGCGAGGTCGATGCGGTACGCGAGCTTGAAGGCGTAGACGCCGCGCCGGAGCCCGTTCGCAGGCTCGTCCACCGTGACGTGCAGGGCCACCGTGTTGCCGGGTGGAGGCGCAACCGGCATGAGCTCTCCCTTCTTCGGAGCGAAGGGCGCCTCGGCGCGCGCCACGTGCCCCTCGTAGCGCACGCCCGAGTCGGACATGATCTCCACCTCGGGGACGAGCACCGCGTCCGCTTCCACGAAGGGGACGTCGAAGCCCGAGAACGTGCCCGCCACGACGCGCCACCGGATCGTGCGCTCGATCCGAGCGCCACCCGACGCGTCGATCGTCAGGTGGACGTCGTCCGCCGTCTCGTGCGCCTCCTGCCACTTCCCCCCGCCGAGCGCCGCCCGCGGCAGCACGAGCAGCACGGCAGCCAGCAGAAATGCCCATGGTTTCCGCGCGGACAGCGGCATATCCCACATCTACCCACCCACGTCCGCGACGGCAACTTTCCCGATGCGATAGGCTCCCGCTCCATGAGCTCCCTCGAGCCTCGCTTCGTCGAGGCCAACGGCCTCCGCTTCGCGTACATCGAGGACGCGCCCGCCGCCGCCGCCGGCGACAGGAAGCGCCCGAAGTGCGTCGTCATGGTCCACGGGTTCCCGGACACGGCGCACACGTGGGACCAGGTCCGGCCAACGATCGCCGCGCTCGGCTTCCGGGTCGTGACGCCGTTCACGCGCGGGTATGCGCCGACCGAGATCCCCAGGGAAGAGGACTTCGGCGTCGAGACGCTCGCGAGGGATCTCCTCGCGCTCCTCGACGCGCTCGGCGAGGAGGAGGCCATCCTCGTGGGCCACGACTGGGGAGCGAGCGCGTGCCTCTCCGCGGCCACCCTCGCGCCCGCGCGCGTGCGGCTGCTCGCGATGGTGGCCATCCCTCACCCCGCATCCATCACGCCCACGCCCTCGCTCGCGTGGACCGTCCGGCACTTCTTCACGCTCAGCCGGAGGGGCGCGGCCGCGAGGATCCGCGCGGGCGACATGGCCCACATCGACGAGCTCGTGAAGCGCTGGTCGCCCGCGTGGGACGTGCCCCCCGGAGAGACGGATGCGGTCAAGGCCGCGTTCCGCCAGCCCGGCTGCCTCGAGGCCGCGCTCGGATACTACCGCGGCATCACGCTGAGGCTCCCGCGCTCCCAGCGGACCCGCGTGAAGGTGCCCGCGGTGGGCTTCGCCGGCACCGACGACATCATCCACCCGGACGCCTACGAGAAGGCGCGGAGCTGGTACGCGAACGGCTACGAGGTGGTCCGCATGCCCGGCGGCCACTTCATGCACAGAGAGCACCCGGAGCGATTCGCCACCGAGCTCGCGCGCGTGCTGGAGCCCTACCGCTGAGTCCCGGGCATCAGCGGTGCTTCCCCATCCGCATCATCTGCTGGAAGAGCGGCTTCTGCATCGTGTAGGTGATGGTCGACTGCCCCCCGCGCGCGTCCGTTCCGGGCGCGATCGCCGAGACCATGACGACGGCCGGTGACCACGGGGCGGGCCCGAGCGCCCGCGTCGGGTCCTTGCCGTCCATGGCCATCGTCGACGCGATCGTCCGCGTCGTGACGAACATCGCGCCGTTCATCTTCCCGTTCTTCAGCGCCTCGAGCCCCTCGCGCCCCTTCAGCGTGTCCGCGTCCGGCGACGTCGAGAGCGACTGGATCATCTTCCTGGAGAGGAGCTCCCCGTCGAACCCGAAGCCCACGATCGATCGCGTCTGATCGGGCATCGAGAGGATGTGGAACACGAGCGGCTTGCGCGGCGTGCGCTTCGCAGGGGGTGGAGGCGGCGGAACCGGCGGTGCGCCCTTCCTTGCCCCGGGCGGCGGCGGCGGCGGGGTTGGAGGCGCGGTGACGTCGAGATCCGAACGCGGGACCGTGATCTCGACGTGGACGGTGTCCTTCGGCGCCCCCTTCGGCGCGGCCACGAGGGCCACCTTTGGCTTCTTCGCGGCCTTCTCCGGCGTGCGCGACATGAGCTTCTGGATCTCGGCGCGGTTGGCGAACCCGACCCAGTCCTTGACGATGCCCCCCACCTTCTGCGGGCTCTCGTCCGTCTCGAGGAGGTGCCACCCGATGGCGGCCTGCATCACGGCGTCCTTGCGGTCCTCCTTGGGCCCGTCGAGGCCCTTCTGCACGGCCGCGAGATCGTAACCTCGCGCGTACATCGTGGGCGCGTTCACGAGGGTCATCGACCTCGCGATCACGTCCGAGAGCACCTTCCGCTCCGCGTCCGGGAGCGGCGAGTCGCGCAGCTCCTCCTGGAGCGCCGCGAGGAGGAGCTCGCGGGGATGCTCGGTGAGCTTGGGATCGATGCCGCGGCCGAACACGGCCATGTCGGTGTCCCCGGGGAGGTGCCAGAACGCCGCGGGGGCGGGCCCCGCCTTCTCCGGGCTCGCCGTCGCGATCCGGGCGATGAGCGACGTCTGCGACTGGTACGACGTCGTCAGCCTGAACGTCATCCCGGCGGGCTTCATGTCCCCGTCGAGGGTCAGCTTCTCGACATCGCCGAGCAGGTCACCGACGTCCGCGACCAGCGCCTGCGCGAGGTTGCCAGCCGCCGCGTTCCCGCCGCGGCCCACCTTGCCCGCCTCGTGCTCGACGAGGGCGCGCACCATCTTCATCTCGTTCTTCATCGCGCTCGTACGGAGCTCGACGTGGATGTCGGATCCCACGGACGGCGCCTTGGGCGCGGTACGCGAGAGCCAGGGCACCAGCGCCTCGAGGCCGGCCTTGTCGCCGCAGATGAGGCGACCGTTGGTCGGGCCGACGGCGGGCGCGAGCACGCACTGGCGTCCGTCGTCGTCCTCGGTGCCCTTCAGGCCCTCGATGCGCAGGACGCCGTTGCCCGCCTTGGCGAGCTTGAAGCGGCCCCCGATGGACTTCTTGCCCTCGTCGAACGAGACGAGGGCGGCGCTGACCGCCCATCCGGGCGTGGCGTGGCGGCCCGATCCCGTGGAGACGACGGCGCCGTCGACGGGCTTGTCGAGGTCGATGAGCGGCCCCGTGTTCTCGCCGGTGAGCACCTCGGTCAGCTCCGCGGACGAGAAGGGCGGCAGCGACGCCCAGTCCGTCACCGTCCCGATGATGTCGGACGGCTTGGCGATGCGACCGACGACGATCATGTTCGTCGGCGCCGGCGCCGGCGTCAGATCCGGCGGCGCGTCGACGGCCACCGCGACGGGCCGCTCGGCGGGCACCTCCGGGGCCTTCGTGACGGGCGCCTCGGCTGGCTTCGGGCTTCCGCAGGCGGCGAGGAGGAGGAGGAGGAGGGGGGACCCGGCGCGAGCGCGCGTGATGGGGAACATGGAGGCCGTGAGCATACCCGAACCCGCGTTTCAAGCTAGAGGCCAGGCCACACGCGAGGGTACAACGGTGGCGCGCATGGCGATCCCCCTCAACCCGGCGCAGCGGCAGGCCGTGGAGCACCACGAAGGGCCGCTCCTCGTGCTGGCCGGCGCGGGCTCCGGCAAGACGCGCGTCATCACCCAGCGCATCGCACGGCTCGTGGAGCGCGGCGTTCCCGCCAACGCGATCCTCGCGCTCACGTTCACGAACAAGGCCGCGGGCGAGATGGCCGAGCGCGTCGGTCGCCTCATGAAGGAGCGGGGCCACGCGAGGGGGGCCGAGGGGCTCACCGTGTCGACGTTCCACTCGTTCGGCCTGATGGTGCTGACGCGCGAGAAGAAGCAGCTCGGCGGGACGTTCACCATCTTCGACCAGGGCGACCAGCTCGCCGCCGTGAAGGACATCCTCGGTCGCATGGATGCCGGCCGCGCGTTCGACGCCTCCGCCATCGTCGCGCGCATCTCGAACGCGAAGAACGCGTTCCTCTCCGCCGAGGATCTCGCCGTCAAGGAGTGCGACGACTACGACGAGATCACGAAGCTGGTGTACCCGCGCTACCAGGCCGCCCTCCGCAACTTCCGGGCGTTCGACTTCGACGACCTCGTGTGCGAGGTCGCGCGTATGTGGCGGGACAAGGCCGACGTGCTCGCGCGGTGGCAGGAGCGCTTCCGCTACGTCCTCGTCGACGAGTACCAGGACACGAACGGCGCGCAGCTCGCGCTCCTGACACTCCTCGCGAAGCAGCACCGGAACCTGTGCGTCGTCGGCGACGACGACCAGTCCATCTACGCGTGGCGCGGCGCCGATCTTCGGAACATCCTGATGTTCGAGGCGCAGTTCCCCGGCGCGGTCGTCGTCAAGCTCGAGCAGAACTACCGCTCGTTCGGGCCCATCCTGGCCGTGGCCAACGCCGTGCTCGAGAAGCGCCCCGACGAGCCGGGCCGCCACAGGAAGGTGCTCTTCACCGAGAAGAAGGGGGGGGACAAGGTCGTCGTCGCGACGGCCCCCTCCCCCGAGGCCGAGGCCATGTGGGTCGCGCACGGCCTGCGCGCGCGGATCAAGGACGAACGCCGCCGCCCCCGCGATCTCGCCGTCCTCTACCGCTCGAACGGCCAGGCGAAGATGATCGAGGACGCCCTGCGCGAGCAAGGCGTCCCGTACCGCGTGGTCGGCGGGCAGACGTTCTTCGAGCGCAAGGAGGTCAAGGACCTCCTCTCGTACCTGAAGCTCGCGCTCAACGAGCAGGACGAGATCGCGCTCCGCCGCGTGCTCAACTACCCGCCACGCGGCATCGGCGAGACGAGCGTCGAGCGCCTCGGCCTGCACGCGCTCGCGAAGGGCTGGACCCTCTGGAAGACGATCGAACGCGTCGACGCCCTCGACGACATCCCGCCCGTCGCGCGGGAAGGCTGCAAGGCCCTCGAGGGCGTGGTCGGGGAGCTCAAGAAGCGCCTCCTCGTGGACGGCGATCCCGCGAGCGTGGTCGCCCGCGACCTGTGCGAGCGCGCGGGGATCAAGCGCGATCTCGACGCAAACAGCGGGAGCACGCAGGCGGCGGCCCGCCGCTGGGCCAACGTCGAGGGCCTGCTCCGGACGTTCGCGAACAAGGAGGCGCGCGACGGCAAGTCGGACCGGCGGTCGCTCGCCGCGTTCCTCCACGCCCTGACCCTGACCCACGACGACGCCGAGGCGGACGACGCCTCGGACGTCGTGACGCTATCGACCTTGCACGGCTCGAAGGGCCTCGAGTTCGACGTGGTGTACCTGGTCGGCTGCGAGGAGGGCCTGTTGCCGCACGCACGCACGCTCGACGCGCGCGCCACCGACGCCACCGTGCAGGACGTCGAGGAGGAGCGCCGCCTCTTCTACGTGGGCGTGACGCGCGCCCGGCAGCGGCTGTTCCTCTCGAAGACGAGGCACCGCGTCGTCCGAGGCAAGCCGGTGCCGCGCACGCCGAGCCGCTTCGTCGTCGACCTGCCGCCCGAGCTGGTCGACGAGGTGGACATCAAGGAAATCACCACGATGGCGCCGGAGGACATGGTCGCGAGCGGCGAGAACCTGCTCGCGCTCCTGGGCCAGCTCGGGAAGTAGCCGCCGGCGGCGGGATCGTGCGATCATGGGCACATGGATCGCGTCGCGACGTTCCTGTCCGAGAAGACGCCGCGTCGCGCGATCGCGCTCCTCTTCTTCGTGGGCCTCATCGTGCTGTTCCGGCACCTGGCTCCGTTGCTCGTGTCGTTCCTCGTGTTCCAGCGGACGCTGCTTTTCCTCACCGACTTCCTGTGCAAGAAGACGAAGCTCTCCGCGAAGGCGGCGCTCCTCCTCGTGCTCCTCGTCGGCCTCGTGCTGGTGGGCGCCTCGGCGGCGATGGGCGTGGGCAAGGCCGTCCACGAGTACACGCGCCTGCACGCGACGTTCCCGGACCGCATCGCGCACCTCCGCGAGCACCCCCTGTACGAGAAGTTCCGCGAGCACGCGGGGGACAACGACAAGGTCCTCGAGCACGCGAAGCACTACGCGGGCAGCGCGATGGCGGCGGCGTCCACCATCGGCCACTTCCTCATCCACGCGCTCATCGGCCTCATCCTCGCGGTGGTGTTCGTGCTCGAGCGGCACGAGATCCAGGAGTTCTACGACAAGCTGGCGCCCCGATCGCTCAAGGGCACGCTCTTCCGCTGGATGGGCCACCTGTCCGACGCGACCGCGGTGACGGTGCAGCTCCAGCTCATCGTGGCCGCCTGCAACGCGGTGTTCACCCTTCCCGTCCTGCTCTTCCTCGGCGTGAAGCACGTCGGGCCGCTCATGGTCCTCATCTTCGTCTCGGCGCTCGTCCCGGTCGTCGGCAACCTCGTGTCGGGAGCCGTCCTGTCGCTCATGGCCTACGAGGCGAAGGGGCCCGTCGGCGTCGCTGTCTTCATCGGGCTCACGTTCCTCCTGCACAAGGTCGAGAGCTACTACCTGAACCCGCGCCTCACGGCGCGCCACGTCCGTCTTCCTGGATTCCTGCTGATCGTGAGCCTGATCGCGTGGGAGCACCTGCTCGGATTCGCGGGGCTCTTCGTGTCGTTCCCGGTGCTGTTCGTCGCCGGCCGGATCCGCGCCGAGTTCCTCGAGGAGGACGGCAAGCTCGGCGCGGGCAAGGTCGGGGACGCACCGGACGCGCGGGAGTGATGCGGGTGCTCAGGTAGGTCTCGCCGCCCCGGGCTTCAGCCCGGAATGGCCCACGTCGAACGATCGGCGACCCCTCCGCCCCCGGGGCGGCGCC
Organism: Myxococcales bacterium; assembly: GCA_005777185.1. Taxonomy (GTDB): domain Bacteria; phylum Myxococcota_A; class Polyangia; order Polyangiales; family Polyangiaceae; genus SXNL01. The sequence goes on along the minus strand of SXNL01000001.1, from coordinate 13,773 downwards.
ATCGGCGCGAGGAGCATGAGCGCCTCGTCGCCCTCCGCCCGCAGGTCCGTGCGGCCGCCGCTGTCGACCCACCGCTCGATCACGACGCGCAGCACGCCCACGATCGCCGCCGCGGCGAGCCGCGCCCTCCGTGGATCGCCCCCCCCCCGACCCAGCACCACCGCCAGGATGTCGAGCACGCGTCGGTCCCACTCGAGGTCGCGCGCGAGGAGCTCGGGCGACCCCGCGAGGACCCTGTGCTCCGTGAGGATCTCGCCCCGCGACTCCACGTGGAGATCCGCCAGCGAGAGGAGCGCGCGACGCACCGTCGCGAACGGCGCCTCCTCGCGATCGGGCGCGTCGAGCAACGCCTCGAGCTCCGCGAGCTGCGCGGCGCGACGTCCGAAGAACACATCCTCCTTCTGCGGGAAGTAGCGAAAGAACGTGCGCCGCGACACGTTCGCGGCCGCGGCGATCTCGTCGACGGTGACCTCCGCGAACCCGCGGGCCGCGAACAGGCGCTTCGCGACCTGCGCGAGCGTCGCCGCCGCCTCCAGCTTCTTGCGATCGCGCAGGCCGAGACCGACCTCGGCCACGGCGCGCGCCTTCGGCGGATCCGCGGACCGCATCACCCAGCCGGCGGCGTGAACATCCGCCCCACGAAGGCCACGAGGAGCTTCTCCCGCACCTCGGGCCCGAGCTCGTTCATCAGCGCGTTCATGTCCGCCATGCGCGTCGGCGCCGTGCCCGATCCGACGCCGAGCGCCTCGAGCATGCGAATGAGGCCCTCCCCCGTGGTGTCCGCGTCGATCATCCGAGACAGCTCGTCGGCCATCTCGCGTGGCGGCGCGGCGGCCGGGAGCGCCCGCACCTCTGCGGCCGCCTCCGCGAGCGCCTCCAGGAACGGGCCGATCCAGCGGGTGTTACCGGGGTTGATCGTCATGTGGATGTTCGCGCGCGAGGGCCCGCTGCCAAGCTGAGCCTGCACGCCCCACCCACGTACCTTGAGGGCGTCGACGAGGTGGAACACGCCGAGGTCGTCCGACGTGAACGCCACGAGGCTCATGTCTGGGCTCCCCATGACCCGGAGGCCGGCGATGGCGCGCACGCCCGCGACGAGCTGGTCCCGCGCCTCGAGGAGATCCTTCGCGATGCGAAGGTACCCGTCCTCGCCGATGAACTGGAGGACCGCCCACGCGGCGGCGAGCGGCCCGCCCGACTTCGAGCTCTGCACGGTGGTGTTGACCATCGTGTAACCCGTCCACGCCGAGCACGCGAAGATCTGGTGCCTTCGCAGCGACTCGTCCCGGTACAGGACGACGGACGCACCCTTCGGGCACAGCCCGTACTTGTGGAGGTCCATCGACATGCTCGTCACGCCCGGGACGGAGAAGTCGAAGTCGGGCACGTCGGCGCCGAGGCGGCGAAAGTACGGGAGCAGGAACGCGCCCATGCACCCGTCGACGTGGCACAGGACGCCCCGCGCGGCCGCGACCGCGGCGATCTCGCGCACCGGGTCGACCACGCCGTGGGCGTACGAGCACGCGGAGGCGACGACGAGGACCACGTCGTCGTCGAGCTTGCTCGCGATGTCGGCCACGTCCGCGCGGAACGTCTCGGGGGACACGCGCGTGATCACGGCCTCGACCCCGAGGTAGTGGGCGGCCTTGTGGAACGCCGCGTGCGCGGTCTCGGGCACGAGCATCTTCGGGGTCTTCACGTGGGGGCGCGTGGCACGCGCGTGGTCGCGCGCGGTCTTCACGGCGAGGAGGATCGACTCCGTGCCGCCGCTCGTGAAGTTGCCGACGACGCGCTCGTCGCCGCCGAGGTGGCGCCGCGCCATGTCCACCACTTCGTTCTCGAAGGTGCGGAGGCTCGGGAACGTGGTCGGATCGAGCCCGTTCTCGGTGAGGTAGGCCATGTACGCGGCCTTGCCGACCTCCTCGATCTCCTCGCCGGCCGCGAACGTGTACGCGAAGAGCTTGCCCTCGCGCCACGGCCAGTCCGCCTCGCGAGCGCCCTCCAGCGCACGGGTGACCTCGGCTCTCGACAGACCTCGCGACGGGATGCGCATGACGGACTCCTTCCTCTTCTTCCTCGGACACGCGCACGCTAGCATGATGACACTCGGTGTCAAATGTTATCTGGTGCCATTTCGGCACGCCGCTCGACGGGCGGCCCAACTTTGCTACCTTCCCGGCCCGTGAAAACCCGGCTGCTCGGCTCCGTCCTCGCGCTCTCGACCACCGTCCTCGTCCTCGGCGCCTGCGGCAGCAAGCGCGGCGGGAACTTCGACGACCCCGCGGCATCGAAGGACGGCGGCATCGGCGGCACCGCCGACATCGGGAAGTGCCAGGGTGGGAAGCTCTGTGTCGGCCTCGAGATCCACGCCTGCTCGGACGACAACAAGCCCGGCGCGAAGCTCGGCGAGTGCAACGCGGTCGGCGAGGTCTGCTTCAACGGAGAGTGCAAGAGCGGCTGCGAGGCGACGAAGGTCGTCACCTCGAACCTCGGCTGCGAGTTCTGGGCGGTCGACCTCGACAACAACAAGGACGGTTTCAACGACGCGGCCGGCGCCCCCTGGGGGCTCGTCCTCGCGAACGGCGGGAACGCGCCCGCCGAGGTGACGATCGACCAGAACGACGCCGATCCGGGCGCCCCGCAGAAGATCACCACCTGGAAGAAGATCGCCGTCGCGCCGAACGCGCTCCAGGTGCTGGAGATGCCGACGCGCGAGGTCGATGGCAGCCTCGCGGGCAACAACGAGGGCCCGGGCACGATGCTCTCGTCGCGCGCGTTCCGCGTCACCTCGACCGCGCCCATCGTCGTCTACCAGTTCAACGCCCTCAGGTCGCAGTACTCCAACGACGCGTCGCTGCTCCTGCCTACCCCCGCGCTCGGCTCGACCTACCGCGCCCTCTCGTGGCCCTCCGGCAAGCCCGTGTCGTTCACGATCGGCGGCATCACGACGCCGATCGATCGTGGCTACATCACCATCCTGGGCACGCAGGAGAAGACGACCGTCTCGGTGAACGTCTCGCAGGCGGTGCTCGGCGGCGGCGGCATCCCTGCCACGCAGAAGGGCGGCGTCGTGACGGCGACCCTCGGCCCGTTCGACGTGCTCAACCTCGAGACGGACGGCATGCCCGGGGACATGACCGGCACCATCGTGACGTCGAGCGCGCCCGTCGCGGTGTTCGTGGGCACCGAGCTATCGGGCGGCATCACGAACCCGACGCCCCCGCAGCAGCCTGGCCAGGAGGGCAAGTCCTGCTGCCTCGACCACGTCGAGGAGCAGCTCCTCCCGGTGGAGTCCTACGGCAAGAAGTTCCTGATCCCTCGCTCGCCGCCGCGCGGCAAGGGCGCGAACGTCGAGCCGGACTACATCCGCTTCATGGGCGTCGCCGTGAACGTCGACGTGAAGACGAACCTCCCCGCACCGAACGACAAGTTCACCCTCGCGCCCGGCCAGACCCGCGACATCCTCACGAAGACCGACTTCGTCGTCGAGGCCAACGAGCCCATCGCGATCGGCCAGGTCCTCGTGAGCATGGAGTACACCGAGGACTTCATCGGTGACCCGTCGCTGACGACGTTCCCGGCGGTGGACCAGCTCCGCCAGGACTACCTCTTCCTGGTGCCGGGCTCGTGGAAGAAGAACCACGTCGTGATCGCGATGCCGCAGGGCGCGACCGTGAAGATCGACGGCGCGGCCATCGCGTGCGACGGCGCGAACATCGGGACGCTCGACGGGGTGACGTACGTGTCGAAGCGCTGCCCCATCGCCGAGGGCGTGCACAACGTGACGGGCGACAAGCCGTTCCTGGTGGCGGCGTACGGGTATGGACAGGCGGGATCGTACGCGTTCGTGGGGGGATCGAACGTGAAGAAGATCTACGTCCCGCCGCCGCTGCCGCCGCTGAAGTAGGGGCGGGCCGCGGACGCCGACTCCCGACGCGCCGCCTCACGCCGCCGACACCCACCGGTGGCCGGCCTCGTGCGCCAGGAGGACGATCCTCGCGCAGCACTCCGCGTCGGACGCCGCGTCGTGGTGGTGGAGCGGGATGCCGAGACGCTCCGCGACGCAGTCGAGGCGCGTGGGGTAGATGCCCCACGCGCGCCGCGCGAGGGCGACGGTACACGCGAAGGGCGCCTCCGGCATCGCGAGCCCGGCGCGCGCGCAGCACGAGCGGAGGACGCCCGCGTCGAACGGCGCGTTGTGCGCCGCGATGAACTCGACGCCATGGCACAGCCGCCAGATCCCGTGCCACACGCCCTCGAACCGGGGCGCGTCCTCGACGTCGTGCCACGAGAGGCCATGGATGTGGGTGAAGTCGAAGCGCCGCGAGGGCGGGCGGATCAGGCGGAAGAGGCGCCGCACGATGCGCCCCCCCTCGGAGCGGACGACGGCGACCGCGCACGCGCTGTCGGGGAACGTGTTGGCGGTCTCGAAGTCGATCGCGGCGAACGTGGGGTACGTGCGGTCGAGGCGAGAGGTGTCGATGCGCGGCATGCCCGAGAGCGTGACGGCGGCTCCGCGCGCGAAGCGCTGTCGCGCTTGGACACCACTGAACGGGGAGACACCCGCGGCTCAGGGCTTCTCCGCCGTACCGCGCGCGTACAGGAGCTTCCCCTTCTCGTCCCACGCGGCCTGCCCCGTCTCCTCACCCTTCCGGTAGTCGATGCGGGACGACCTCGTGCCGTCCTCCCGCCAGTTCATCGTCGACCCGTCGAGCAGACCGTCGACATACGTCTGCTCGCTCTCGAGCTTGCCGTTCGCGAACCAGTGCACCCACTTGCCGACGTTCTTGCCGGCCTTGTGGTGGATCTCGTAGGCCTTCGCGCCGTTCGGGTGGAAGCCCGTCTCGTCGCCGTCGATCTTGCCGCCCGCGTACTGCTGCTCGTACGAGAGCTGGCCGTTGTCGTGGAAGGCGCGGAAGCGCGTGTACGCGCCCTTCTCGTAGTCGATCTCGTGCCGCACGACGCCCTGCACGTCGTACGTCTTCCAGGCGCCCGTGTGGCCCTTCGGGGGCTCGACCCATACCGCACGCGGCACGCGCACGAGCTTGCCCATCTCGCGGAGAACCCAGGCGGGCCGCGTGGTGAAGAGCGCGGTCACGATCCAGTGGTCGTCGAGGCGGTAGGACTGCGTGGCACCGCCGCCGCCCGCGCCGCCGCCCTCGGCCGTGGCGCCGAGCTGCTCCTTCAGCTGATCGGGCGTGAGGCCCGGCTTGATGCCCGCGATCTTCTCGCGCCAGTACGCCTCGGGCCGTTCGCCAGCGCCGGGGTTCGTGGCGAGGGCCTTCCTGATCTCCGCCGCGGCGGCGTCACGCACGGCCTGCGCCGGTTCGGCGAGGTCCCTCCGCGGGCGTGAGAGGTCCACGGCCGCGAGCGTGGGAGCCGCGTCCGCCACCGCGTGCACGGCGGCGCCGGCCTCCGTGGGCAAAGCGGACGGAAGGACCGCGGGCTGGAGCGGGAGGCCCGGGTGCGCCGTGCTCGCCTCGCGGCTGCAGGCGAGGAGGAGCGCGGCGAGGACGAGGATCGAGCCGCGCACGCGCGTTACGCGCGCGCCGACTTGAAGAGGGCGAACGCGGCGCCCGTCGAGTCGAGCAGCACCGCGAACTTCCCGACCTTGTCGAGATCCATCGCGGGCATCGCGATCTTGCCGCCGAGGCTCGCGCCGCGCGCCGCCGTCGCGTCGACGTCGTCGACCGCGAGGTAGGGCAGCCAGTTCGGCGGCACGTTCGGCATCTGCAGCGTCATCATGCCGCCGATCTCCTTGTCGCCGTTCTTCCAGTGCCAGTACGCCATCGGACCCTCGCCCGCGTAGCCCGTCCAGCCGAGGATGGCGCCGTAGAAGGCCTTCGCGGACTCCTGATCCTTCGTGTGGAGCTCGTCCCAGCAGAAGGTGCCGGCGCGCGGCGGACCGTCCGGGAGCGGCTGCTCGGGACCGGCGCCGATGCCGCGGACGATGCCGAAGGCGGCCCCTTCGCGGTCCATCGCGACGGCGAAGCGCACCATGCCGGGGACGTCCATCGGGGGCGCGACGACCTTGCCGCCGTTCGCCGCGATGTCGCGGGCGGTCGCGTCGACGTCATCCACGCCCACGTACGCCAGCCAGTGCGACGGGATGCCAGGCATCGGCGACTTCATCATGCCGGCGACCATCGCGTCGCCCTGCTTGAACAGGGTGTACGTGCCCATCTCCCCCATGGGCATCTCGCTCCGGCTCCAGCCCATCAGCTCGGAGTAGAAGACCGCGGCCTTCGCCGGATCGGTGGTGAGGAGCTCGTGCCAGGTGAAGCGGCCTTTGTTCGGGTTGGGTGTCGTCATGTGGACGGAGGTAGCGCGAAGCGGCCGCGTCGTCGAGGCTAAAACGGCTCCCAGGGGCCGCCGTCGCGTCACCCGCGCGCGGTCACGTTCTCGGTCACCCACCCGATGATCTCGTCCAGCCGCGTACCCGGCGTGAACACCCCCTTCACGCCGGCCGCGCGGAGGCGATCCATGTCGTCGTCCGGGATGATGCCGCCGCCGAAGACGACCACGTCGTTCGCCCCCTTCGCGCGCAGCGCCTCGATCACCGCCGGGAACAGCGTGTTGTGCGCGCCGCTCATGATCGAGAGCCCCACCGCGTCCACGTCCTCCTGGACCGCCGCGCTGGCGATCATCTCCGGCGTCTGGTGCAGGCCGGTGTAGACGACCTCGAACCCCGCGTCGCGGAGCGCGCGAGCGACGACCTTCGCGCCTCGGTCGTGCCCGTCGAGGCCGGGCTTGGCGACGAGGATGCGGACCTTGCGTGCGGGGCTCGCGGACATGGTCGCTTCATATCACAGCCACCGCGGATCCCTGAACACCTCGGGCGCGCCCTTCATGTCCGCGGAGAAGCGCCCGACGATCTCGCGGTCGCGCTCGCGGTCGAGGAGCCGCACGCGGATCCCGGGCCGGAGCCTCTCGCGCCGATCCGCATGCTCGTTCTCGCCCCACAGGAGGTGGTAGCCCCACGTGAGCGCGGGCTTGCCCTTGTTCTCCTCGAACCGCAGCGCGAGCCGCGCCAGCATGCCGAGGCGCGTCCACCCGTTCACGCACACCAGCCGCCGGTTCGCCGTGTAGGACGGCGGCATCGACGGCTTGTACGACTCCCCCTGGTTCGACACCAGGTTGCCCACCGACGGGAAGATGGGCACTTTCCGCCCGTCCTTCGTCTCGTGCTCGAGGACGGGCGACACCACGTGGGGATGGTGGACGACGACCGCCGCCGCGCCGGCCTCCGCAGCCTGCCGCGCCATGGCGAGGACCGCCGCGTTCTGCTGCTTGTACTCGTCGCCGCCGTGGAAGACCGCGATCGTCGCGTCGCAGCGCTCGCGCGAGGCGCGACCGATCGCCGTCGCGACACGCCCGAGTCCCGTCCGGTCGAGCGGCGCCGTCGCGAGCGCGTAACTCCTCGAGCACGCCGAGGTGGTGTTCACGAGGGTGGTCCACGCGACGACGCACACGCGCCGTCCGTCCTTCTCCACCAGCGTGTGGGGCCGCCAGGGATCGGCCTCGTCGATGCCGTACACGCCGAGGTTCGCCCCCTGCGCGGCCTCGAGCGTCTTGCGCAGGCCCGGCAGGCCCGCATCGCACGCGTGGTTGTTCGCGCCGGTGATCGCCGCGATGCCCGATCGCGAGAGGGCGCCCAGCCAGTCGGGCTTCGCGACGTACGTCATGCCCCGCGCGCGCGCCGGATCGCCGGTGGCGGCCTCGTAGTTCACGATCGTGCGATCGGCCGACTTGAAGATGGGCGAGAGCGGGGCGAGCGCCATCTCGACCCCCGCCTCGTCCAGCATCGGCCGGTGAGGGAGCACGTCTCCCCCGACGAGGACCGTGATGCTCACCGGGGTCGCCACCTTCGCGGGCGCGGGCGCGGACAGGTGGGCGGCGGGGATCTCGAAGGCCACCGGCTCGGGCCGCCTCGGCGGGGAGTCTGCGGACTTGCAGGCCGCGAGGAGACACGCCACCGGGAGGAGCCTGCGTGTCATGTAGGATAACATCCTACCTACACGACCGCCGGGCCAACTTGCCGGCGCGCACGCCCGAGGGGAGCGCGAGGGAACCCGCCTGCTGCGAGGCTAGAGACTCGTGACCGGGCCGGGGCGCCCCTGGGCGCGGTCCTTCACGCCGTTCACGAAGTCCTCCGCGCCGTCGCGGAGCTCCTCGTCGATGAACGACTGGGGCGCGGGGAACGAGGGCACGAGGAGCACGTCGAGCTGGAGGAGCGAGTGCTTCTCGTCCACGGGCTTCACGGTGATGATGGTGTGGCCCTTCTTCATGTCGCCACGGAGGCCCGTGGCCTCGATGATCTGCTTGCCACCGCTCTCCCGGATGCCGCTGAAGCGCATCGTCTCCTGCAGCTCGAGCTTGAGGCGACCGATCTGGACGGGGTACTTCATGAACACGTCCGTCTTGTCCCCCTCCCTGGCCACGACGCGAGCCGTCGCGAACTTCCGGTGCAAGTCACGGTAGTGGGCGAAGTCGGTGGCGGTCTTCGCCACCTTGTCGGCCGGCGCGTTCACGAGGGCCTCGGCGTGGCCGTACCGGTCCTGGCCAAACGGGCTGTGGTTCCACTTGAGCGTGGACTTCGCCGACAGGAGTCGGGTCACCTGGGGGTCCGCCGCGTCGGCGTGGACCACTGCAGGGATGGTCAGGGTGGTGAGAACGAGCAGGGCCTGAAGGGTGGATCGCATGGGAAGTCTGGAGAGGGGGAGAGCAGGTTTCGTGCCGGGAAGAAACACGAGGAGTGTTGCGGAAGGAGGGCCTGGAAGAAGGACAGGCGCGCCCGGGTGTGAACTCACGTAACACGAGACACCCGAGAGGCAAGCGGCCGGTGCACACCTTGGACGTGCACCGGGGTTTACGCTTCAAGGGGGCGAGAACCTCCCTTCACGATTTCATTTCTGCTCTCCCGTTCCTCCTTCCTCTCAGCGACCGCGCAGCCGATGTGGAGAGCGGACGGTCCCGGCGAGAGACGCGACGGGACCGCTTGGACCCTCGAGAGGACGAGAGCTGCGAGAGGACGAGAGCTGCCGGCTCGAGCGCGGGGTCGGCTACCATCGGCCCATGACGACCCCGCTCAGCTACACGCTCGAAGGAACCACCGCCGTGCTGCGCATGGACGACGGGAAGGCGAACGCCCTTTCCGTGCCCATGATCGAGGCCCTCGACGAGGCCCTCTCACGCGCCGAGAAGGAGGCGGCCGCCGCGGTCGTGGTCGGACGATCCGATCGCTTCTGCGCCGGGTTCGATCTGAAGGTGATGATGAGCGGGCCGGACGCGGCCTCGGCGCTGCTCGGCCGCGGCGCGGCGCTCTTGATGCGTCTGTACGGCGCGAAGCTCCCCGTGGTGATGGCCGCGACGGGCCACGCGCTCGCGGGCGGCGCGCTGGTCCTGCTCACGGGCGACGCCCGCATCGGCGCCGAGGGGCCCTACAAGATCGGGCTCAACGAGGTGTCGATCGGGATGCCGGTCCCTGTCCTCGCGATGGAGCTCGCGCGCGAACGCCTCGCGCCGGGCGAGCTGCTCCACGCGACCCTGGAAGCGCGCATCTACGATCCGACCGGCGCGATGTTCGCAGGCTACCTCGACGAGGTCGTCCCCCAGGAGCGCGTCCTGCCGCGCGCGATGGAGGAGGCGGCGCGTCTCTCGGCGCTTGCACGGACGGCCTACGTCGCCACGAAGACGCGACTGCGGCAGCGGACCATCGCCCACATCCTCGCGACGCTCGACGACGACGTTCGCTCGCTGATGGCCGGTTAGACCCGGTTAGACCCCGCAGTCGCGGGGATCCCCCGCGAGGTGGTACCGTGAGGGGATGTCCGAGCGGCTCGCGGCCCTGGCGCACCTCTGGGCGCTGGCGTGGATGCAGATGCTGGTCGTCGGGTCGTACCTTTGGGTCCTCTTCCGGACGCGCGTGCTCCGGCTGCCGCTCTCCAAGGAGGCGATGGCGCGCGTCCACCGCAAGAACGCCCGCCGCTTCAGGGAGACGGCCGGGCGCCTGAAGGGCGCCAACGTGAAGGTCGGGCAGATCCTGAGCATGCAGGCCCACGTGCTCCCGCGCGAGACCATCGAGGAGCTCCGAGGCCTGCGCGACGCGGTCACGGCGACCGAGTACACGAAGATCGCGCGTGTCATCGAGCAGGAGCTCGGCAAGCCGCCGAAGGAGATCTTCGCGGAGCTCGACGAGACGCCCATCGCGGCCGCGTCCATGGCCCAGGTCCACCTGGCGAGGCTGAAGAGCGGCGAGAAGGTCGTCGTCAAGGTGCAGCACCCCGGCCTCGAGCGCAGCGTCGCGATCGACCTCGCGCTGCTGAAGGTGCTCTTCTGGCTGATCGGGCGCTTCGTGAAGATCATCGACTTCCGCCAGGCCCTCCGCGAGGCCGAGGAGCCCCTGCGTCGCGAGCTCGACCTGCACCTCGAGGGCGAGGCGACCGAGGCCGTCGGTGCGGAGATCCGGCCTCTCGGGGTCGTCGTGCCGCGCGTGCACTGGGAGTACACACGGCGGCGGGTCATCACGCTCGAGTTCATCGACGGTGTCAACGTCGACGACGTCGCGCAGATCCGGGCGTGGGGCGTGGACCGGCGCGCGCTCATGGAGACGTTCCTGCGCCAGTTCTGGCACCAGGCGTTCTCGGGCGGGTTGTTCCACGCGGATCCGCACCCGGGGAACGTGTTCTGCACGCGCGACGGCAAGCTCGCCATGCTCGACTTCGGGATGGTCAAGCGCCTGCCGGAACACGTGCGGGAGGGCCTGCAGAAGGAGCTCTTCGGCGGGCTCTTCAACCAGCCAAAGCTCTACGTGGACGGCCTCATCCAGAAGGGCGCGATGAAGGAGCCCGACCGGGCTTACGTCGAGGCGTGGGCGACGAGGGTGTTCTCGGACACGCGGATGCGCGGGATGATCTTCGACCACAAGGTGTCCGACGGATCGGACATGACGGACCTGTTCGGATCGCTCTACGGGATGGTCGACGGCCTCGAGACGTTCGAGACGCCGCAGGACAACCTCATGTTCATGCGCGCGCTCGGGATCCTGATCGACGTCAGCAAGGAGGTCGTGCCCGAGGTCCCGGTGAGCCACATCGCGATCCCGGTGCTCGTCCCGATCCTCGGGGAGTTCGTCGCCAGGCACCCCGAGTACGCGGAGGCCGCGATGGCGACGGCGATGCGCATGGCGCAAGAATCGACGCCGGGGCTGCCCGAGGTGGAGGACCCCTCGGCGCCCGCGCTGCCGTCAGCGGGGGCGACCGAGGGGTAGATCGACGTCGTCGCTACGGAGAGGCCGCCAGCGCCTTCGCGCACGTCTCCTTGTCACCCGGCCGCTCGGGCGGGCCATCGACGCTCGAGGCGCAGCGCTCGGCGATCTCGGCGCACCGCGTCGCGTCGCCCTCGCCCTTCGCGCACCGGGCCGTGATCTCGTCGCAGCGCGCCTGGAACGCGGCCTGGAACGCGGCCCTCACGCAGGCGCGCTGCGTGGCCATCGCCTCGGACACGTCGACGGAGGCCTCGGCGAGCGAGGAGAGGAGCGCCTGGTGACAGGCGTGGATCGCCGCCTGGTCCGGCCTCGGCCGGCCGCCCTCGTGCCCGCCGCCCGGCCCGCCCATGCCGCCCGGACCCCCCGGAGGAGGGCCGCCCGCACTTCCCGAACCCGCCGGCGGAGGACCGCCCGCACCACCGGGCCCGCCTGCCGAGCCTGCCGGAGGAGGACCGCCCGCACCACCGGGCCCACCCGGAGGAGGACCGCCCGCGCTCCCCGAACCCGCCGGCGGAGGACCGCCCTTGCCACCGGGCCCTGCCGCCGACCCCGCCGGCGCGGCACCGTCCCCCTTGTGGGGGGGCGGCGGCAGGCACGTCTTCAGCGTGGAGCGGCACGCGTCGAGCGCCGCATCCTCCGCGATCGCGCACGAGTGGTACGCCTCGAAGCAGGCCTTCGCCTTCGCGTGGAACTCCTCGAAGTTGCACTGCGCCGCCTTGAGATCGTACGTCGCCGTCGCGATGGAATCCGTGGACGGGGTCGAGATCGAGCACGCGACGGTCCCGGCGAGGCCGCCGATCGTGAGCAGGAGGTGACGGAGATGGATCATGGAAAGGTGTCTCCTTGCAGGTGGATGGGAGCGACCGAAGCCACTCGATCCCCCTGTAGAGGGGAGACGCGGGGATCGATCACCGCGTGGAGAAAAAAGGAGCGCGCGGACCGGGAAGGGGGTTCCGCGACCGTAGTATCGTACCCTCGACGCATGGAACGATCGCAGGATCGGCGGAGCTGACGATGCCCGTGGCCCCACCTCCGCTGGACGAGACGCTGCGCGCGCGCGCCGAGGGGATCGTGCTCGACGACGCCGCGAAGAGCCGCTTCAGTCGACACCTGCTGCTCCCCGAGGTGGGCGTCGTCGGACAGGCGCGCCTCTCCGCGTCGCGCGTGCTCGTCGTCGGCGCGGGCGGCCTGGGTTGCCCGATCGCGCTCTACCTCGCGGCCGCGGGCGTGGGCACGCTCGGGCTCGTCGACGCCGACGTGGTCGACACGACGAACCTTCAGCGGCAGGTCCTATACGTCGACGCGGACCGCGGAAGGTCGAAGGTCGTGTGCGCCTCGGAGCGCCTTCGCGCGCTCGCGCCGTCGCTGGTGCTCGACCTCCACGATGCCCGCGTCGACGCCGGCAACGTGCGCGCGCTCGTCGACGCGTACGACGTCATCGTCGACGGAACGGACAGCTTCGACACGCGCTACCTCCTGAGCGACGCGTGCGCGCTCGCGCACAAGCCGTATGTGTACGGCGCGATCCATCGCTTCGACGGGCAAGCCGCGGTGTTCTATCCGCCGCACGGACCGTGCTACCGCTGCCTCTTCCCCACGCCGCCTGCGCCCGAGGACGCGCCGAGCTGCGCGGAGGCAGGCGTGCTCGGCGTGCTCCCCGGCCTGGTGGGCACGATCCAGGCGACCGAGACGCTGAAGCTCCTGCTCGGGCGTGGCCACGTGCTGCTCGACCGGCTGCTCGTGATCGACGCGCTCGCGATGCGCTTCCTGGAGCTGAGGGTCGAGCGCAATCCGGCGTGTGCGCTGTGCGGCGACGCAGCGACGATCACCGAGGCTCGCCCGATCGGAGCGGGGTGCGACTCCGGGCCCCCGCCTTCCGTTCCGCGCGTGGACGCTCGGCAGCTCCACGCGTGGCGCATGGAGGGCACGCCGCATGGGCTCGTCGACGTTCGCACGCCGAACGAGGCCGCGATCGCGAGCATCTCGGGCAGCACGAACATCCCCATGGCGGAGGTCGACGCGCGCGCACATGACCTCCCGCGTGATCGCCCCATCGTCGTGTACTGCAAGTCGGGAGCGCGGAGCGCGCGCGCGACGCGATGGCTGCGCGATCGCGGTCTCGACGCGCGAAGCCTGGACGGCGGCATCCTCGCGTGGATCGACGCCTTCGACCCGCAGCTCCCGCGGTACTGACGCGCCCCCACCCGGGCCGCGACGCGGTGCACGCGTACAGGCCCTCCCGGGGGTCGACGGCGGGCCTCAGCGCAGCGCGCCACGCAGCCTGAGCGCGTTGCCGATCACCGACACCGAGCTCAGGCTCATGGCCGCCGCCGCCATCATCGGTCCGAGCGTCACGTGGAACGCAGGGTAGAGCGCGCCGGCCGCGACGGGGATCGCGAGCGCGTTGTAGCCGACCGCGAGCAGGAGGTTCTGCCGGATGTTCCGCGTCGTGGCGCGACCGAGCCGGATCGCACGCACGAGCCCGAGGAGATCGCCCTGCGGGAGCG
>SXNL01000116.1 GCA_005777185.1 Myxococcales bacterium | reverse complement strand
TCGGGCTCGGGCTCGACGTGAGGAAAATGAGGGGATGCCTCAGCTTCCACACCGTACGCCGTGCGCCGCTCGTGCTCCCCTCCCCTGGCACGCTCCGGAACGTCACGTCGCCGCCCATCAGGCGCGCGAGGCGGCGCGAGATGGCCAGGCCGAGGCCCGTGCCGCAGAATGCCGCGTCGAACATGCGGCGCTGGCGATCTGGCGAGGTGACCGCAGTCGAGGCCCTTGGACGTCGCCTCCGTGACGACGAGGTCGAGCGACTCCTCGACCACGGAGGGCGCGAGGACTCCACCTCGGCCCTCCGGATCCCGCGCGGTCCTCCTGTTTACGACGCCCCGCGAGGCCCGCTACCCTCCCCCCGTGACGTCCCCCCGCGTCCCCCGCGCCCCCACGAATGCCACTCCCGAAGGCCGCTCCCGCGGCGGCCCCCGTGACGTCGTCATGGCCTCCTGGGACGACGGCTCCTCCATCGTCTCCCTCCCCGAGCGCGGAGACATCTCGGTCGGCCGCGACCCCGACAGCGATCTCTTCGTGCGCGATCCTCCGTCTCGCGCCGGCACGCGGTCGTCCACGTCGCCGACGGCGCGGTCACGATCTCCGATCTCGGCAGCGTCCACGGCACACCGGTCCTCGGCCGGCCTCTCCCGGAGGGCGAGCGCTTGGTCCTCCGGTCGGGAGATCACGTCCGCCTCGGCCACGACACGGTGCTCCTCTTCCAGGCCGCCTCGTCGCTCCGCATCGCGCTGCCCATGTCGCGCCGCGGCGCGTCGCCGTACCCGCCGAACGTGTACGTCCACCCGGACGGGCCCATCGCGGACGCCTGCCGCTTCCTCGAGACCGTCGCCGACGCGCTGTCACGAAGGCCGCGCGGCTGGGAGCATGACCGACCAACCGAGACCTCCTCAGCTCCCACATCACCGGCTCGCTGCCTTCCACGTCGCCGTCGAGCTCCTGCTCCTCATCAAGGCGGCTCAGATCCGCGATGCCAAGCTCCGCGATGAAGCCCTCCGCGCCGACAAGAGCGTCTGCTGCCCCAGGAGCAGGAGCAGGAGCAGGAGCAAGGAGCGGGCTGCGCCCTTTGGGCTCTCTAGAGCACCGAACACCTTGATTGCCCCATGATCTCGATCCCATGGCCGCTCGCCTGCTCGGGCACCCGGGCTGAAGCCCGGGGTGCCCCAATGTCTCGATACTGCTCGGAGTTCAACCTGTTCGGGACACTAGTAGCCCGTCGTCTTCGGGCTCTGATCCGCTGTGCGCGTGGCGCACGTGTCGATGCCGGCCGTGTCCTTCTCCGCCGCGCACCCCTTGGTGCACCGGGCGGCGCAGCCGGCGGGGTCGATCCCCGGCTTGGCCTGGCAGCGGATCGCGCACTGCTGCGCGACGAGGGCCTCCTTGCCCGCCTGGATGGCGGCGCTCGTGTTGCCAGGGGCCCCGAGCGCCCGATCGACGGCGCCCTGCGGGTTGGCCTGGACGGCGTTGCGATCGACCTCGTTCTTCTTGTCCTCGCACGCGACGAGCGACAGGACCAGCGTGCCCGCGACGACGACGGTCCACCAGCCTGCGTTCATGACGAGGCAGGTTAGCACGTCGGCCGGTTGATCGTTGCCACGCGGCCGGTCCTGGGCTTCGATGAGGCGCCACCCCATGCGCCGCGTCGCCCCGCTCCTCCTCGCCGCGTGCAACGTGGCTGCGCCTCCCTCCGACACCGGCGGGGCGAAGCTCGACCCGGCGAGCGCCTGCCCGCGCGCGCTCGTCGTCGTGAGCAGCGACTACGCCTCGACGACCGTGTCCCTCGTCGCGCCCGACGGGAGGGTCCTGTCCGACGCCTTCCTCTCGAGCGGGAGCGCGCCCGTGGGCCTGACGCAGGCCCTCTCCGGCGACGTCGTGGTTCCGCACGAGCCGACGAGCGGCGAGGTGGTGCTCATCGACCGGTACCCGAACGCGACGCTCACCTGGGCCGATCCGACGAGCGGCAAGGTCACGCGTCAGCTCTCCGTGAGGACGGGGTTCGCGTCCAACCCGCACGATTACCTGGAGATCTCGGGGTCGAAGGCGTGGGTCACGCGTTACGAGACGAACACCCACCCGGGGAAGGAGCCCTTCGACGGAGGGGGCGACGTGCTCGTCCTCGATCGCCTCGCGCCGACGATCACGGGACGGATCGATCTGGCGCCGGAGAGCGGAGGCGTGCCGCCACGTCCGGAGACGATGACCCGACTCGCGAGCGGGCTCGTCGTGGTTCCACTGGGCAGGCTGTCCCAGGACGTCCAGAGGGGAGAGGACGCCCGGCTCGTCGGCCTGGACCCGACCACGGACTCCGTCGCCTTCCGCGTCGACGTGCCCGGCGTCTCGAACTGCATCGGCGCGGCGCTCTCGCCGGCGCGGCGATCGTTCGCGCTCGCGTGCACCGGGGTCGTGGCGGACGACGCGAACCGGATGGGGCGGAGCGGCGTGGTGATCTTCGACGTCGCCGGCGCGGTTCCTCGTGAGGTGTCGCGGTACAAGCTCGACGCTCCACCGTCCGCGTCCCTCGCCTTCGTCGACGAGGACCGCGTCGTCGTGGGCACGTTCGGCGACCTCACGAAGGGGCGGCCCGACCTCCTCTACGCGCTGGACGTCCGGAGCGGCGCGGTGGCGAAGATCGCGTCGAGCGGAGCGTTCTCGCTGGGCTCGGTGGTGTGCGGCGAGGCGTGCGCGAGGACCTGCGTCGTCGCGAACGCCAGCGAGCACGCGCTGTCCGTCTTCGAGACGCGCGCACTCGCGCCCGCGCCGTCGATCGGCGTCGCGCGGAGCACGCGCCTGCCGCCGCGCATCGTCGGCCTGATGAGGTGACCGCGCCGCCGTGCGCGCGTCATCGCGTGACGTAGGCCAGCGAGAAGCTGTTCGCGCCGAACTGCATGACGGGCTCCCACGATCCGAGCTCCACGTCCCAGACATGCCTCGCGTACCCCGGCCCGGGGGTGTCCTGCCACCTGAAGCACTCGTGCATGTTCACGTCGAACAGGACGTCGACCTGCCGCTTGGTGGACGGGTCGACCACGACGTTCACCGGGTAGACGTACGCCGCGCGTCCGTTCGCGACCTCCAGGGCGATGCCCCCGGAGCTCCAGGCGCCGATCGGCATGGTCGCCGCGGTCGGACCGTAGACGCGACCCGCGCCCCGGAACGTGCTCACGACGTCCCCGCTCATCCGCTTCTTCCCGCCGACGTCCGTGCCGTCGGAGAGGACCACGAGGTTCTCGTACTCGCCGGGCATCGAGAAGCCCGACGCATGCACGGTCGCGTCCACGCGGTACCGCGCGTGCGTGACGACGGTCCGGGCCCAGGTGTAGCGGCCCGCGCGCAGGCTGGAGGCGGGAACCCGCGCGACGATCGTGTCGTCGCCGTCGGCGAGCCGGGCCTCGACGTAGCCCTGGTGGTCGAACACGACGAGCGGATCCGGATCGTCCTTCGACGTTCCCAGGAGCAGCGCGCGAATGCCGACGTACTCCTCCCGCGGCGTCTGCCCCGAGAGGCCGTCGGTGTGCGGTACGGCCCGCGTGCTCGCGCGAACGTGGATGACCACGTTGCCTTCCCCGGAGGGCCGCGGGCCGCCGGGGAAGGCGGGCGACGCGGCGGGCGAGGTCGCCGCGGGCGCGCCCGTCGGCGTGCCTGGGGTCGAGCCCGAGCCCGCGCCGGGCGGCTCCGGGATGGACGTGCCGGTTGCGCCGCTGCACGCGGCGGTCGAGAGGGCGAAGGTGACGATGGGAAGAGACGAGCTGAGCTTCATGCCCCTCGGTGGGGGCGGGTCCGACCGATTATGAGATCAGTGCGGTTTGCAGCCCGTGGAGGGCTTGCAGGTCGGCGGCCAGAACTTCTGCTGGCACTCCGGCGCCTTGCATCGACAGTCGTCGTTCCGCACCGCGCCACCCCACTCGTAGTGCCAGGCCTCGTAGTTGAGCCGCTGCGCGCCGACCTGGTCGTTCGTGAGCGCCTCGTCCAGCATCCGCGACGCGGTCTTGAAGTCGATGGACGACCCGGTCTTCGCGTCGGCCGTGCACGCGTTTCCCGGGACCGCGTTCCGCCCCTGCGCGTCGATGAGGTGGATGTCGCACGCCTTGCCGCTCGAGTGCGGCGTCGCGCCCGGCATCGCGAGCTTGAGGTCGGCCTGCGGGTTCTTGCCCTTCATGATGAAGTAGCACTCGACCTTGCCGTCGTGGATCCCGTCGCGCCAGCAGTTGCTGACGTGGACCTTGTAGTTCTTGTCCGCGCGCTCCTTCGAGGCAGCGAGCCACGCGTCGAGCCGCTTCAGGCCCTCGATCACCTCGGTCGTGCCCTTGTCTCCGCGATCGACCCTCACGTACGCGAGGTCGCGAGGCAACGGCTTGAGGAGCGGGGAGTCGCCCGGGATGAGGCCGTCGCCTCCGGGCACGCGCGGGCAGTGCGCTCCCCCGCTCGGCAGGACGTCGCACGCCTTCTTGCAGAACTCGGTGCAGGACTCCATGTTCCCGCAGGAGACGCCGAACGCGTTCCGGCGCGTGTAGCGGGGGACGTCGGAGGCCGTGTCGGCCGGGGCGTCTCGCTCCGTCGCCGTGAGCAGGCCGAGGAGGGCGAGTGCCGTGAACGCGGTGGCAAGGAGGCGGCGGCGGGTCTTCATGGACGGCGGGACACTGCAACGCCGACGCCAGCGCCCGCGACGCACTCGGCCGCGTGATCCCCGGAGTTTCCAGCCACGCGGGGATTCGCGGCGGAGCGGGCGCGGTGGGCGCGCCCAGGGTGCGCGCGCCCGTCCCGCGTCGCGATCAGGTGAGGTCCGCGCCGCGCGCGCGTTCCTCCTTCCTCGCGAGGACGAGCCGGAGGACCAGCTCGGCCGTGAGGCATGCCATGAGGAGCAGCGCGGCCATCCACGACACGTCGACGCGCGCGTGCGCCGCCCCGAGTGGCTCCCGCCGAGACTCCCCCGAGATCTTCCTGGGCTGCAGGTCCATCTCACGCGTGGCGACGCTCGCGACGCGCGACTCCGATCGCTCGCCCTCCCTCACCCGGTAGAGCCCGAGCACCGCGGGGGTCACGCGCGCCGCGTCGGGGTCGCGCACGACCGACACGGGCCCGGCTGGCCCGTCGACCGCGAGCGCGCGCGGGCGTTCGAACACCCACGTGCTCCCGACCTCGACGCGCCGCGGCGCCGCGTGACGCCTCGCCTCCCGCACGAACGCGTCGAGGAGAGACAGGAAACCTGGCCGGAGGGCGAGATCGCTCTCGTCCACGCGGAAGGGCAGCGTGAGCACCCACGCCTCCCCCCGTCCGAGGCTCCGCCGGAGGAGGAGCGGCGCGCCGTCCGCCCACGCGATGTCCACCTGGTACCCGTGGGCGTCGGCCTCTCCCAGGGTCGCGCGGCCCCGCGGAGCGATGTCGCCGAGCGTCTCGGCGGCCCCGGCGAGCCCCGGGTGGAGCGCCGGGCGCCTCGCGCCGGCCACCGGAGACGGCGCATACGTCGGGCCTCGCGCGAGGAAAGGCTCGAAGGTCGCGCCCAGGGGGGCCGTCGACGCGCGACGCCCGAGCGCGATGAGGACCACGCCGCCCGACTCCACCCACGCCGCCAACGCGCGCCGCTGCTCGGGCGTGAGCCCCGGGGGATCGTCGAGCACGATGGCCGCGAAGGCGGACAGATCCTGCGGCTGATCGGGGAGGACGGGCAGCGGCCGGATGGTGGAATCGACGGCAAGCGCGAGGAGCGCCTGCTCCACGGCAGGTGCACCGCTCGGGCCCTCCGATCCGCTCGCCGCCTCCGCGACGACGGCGACGGCCGAGGGGCCCGACTCGGTGACCACGGGGGCGACGTCGTCCTCCGCGAGCGCGTCCAGGCCACCGAGGCGGGCGACGAGCGACCCCGGAGGCTCGGCCTTCAGGACGAGCGTGACCTCGGCCCGAGACCGCTGGACGGTGGAGCGCTCGACGACCGCGCCCTTCTCGTCCACGATCTCCACGGGGCGCCCCTCGGCCGAGGCGGACGGCCCGCACGCGACCGTGACCTTGACGCGGAGGCCCGCGCGATCCGCGCCTGCGACGCCGCAATCGAGCCCGTCGGCGGCGAGGTCGGGGAGGGCATTCCACGCGGGGATCGCGCCGTCCAGCGCGAGCGTGGATCCGTCCCTGTGCCCGTCCGCCAGATCGGAGAGGAGGACCACGCGCTTGTCGGCCTGCGGGAGGTCCGCGATGAGCGTGCGCGCCACGGCCAGCGCGCCCTCGAGGTCCGTCGCGCGGTCGGACACCACGAGCGCGTCGAGCGCGGCCTTGGCCGCCGTCCGATCCGTCGTCGCGGCGAGGGCGACGCGCGGGGCCGCGCCCGCGAGCACGATCGCGACGGCGTCACCCTCCACGAGGGACGCGACGATCTCGTGGGCCCCCGCCCTCGCGCGCGCGAAGTGGATCGGCGTCGACGGCCCCGTCCTGCGACGCATGCTCATCGAGTCGTCGAGGACGATCGCCACCGCGATCGAGGCGCCCCCGCGCGCGAGCGAGAGCCGCGAGCACCGCGCGAGCGGCGTCGCTCCGAGCAGCGCGAGGGCGATGACCGCCAGCGCGCGGACGCCGAAGAGCGCCCTGTCCTCCAGACGCGAGCGTCTCCGCGCCATCGGCGGCGCAGGCGGCACGAGGTGCGCCGCGGCGAAGTCCCGGACGTCCGCGGATCGACGGCGCAGGCGGTGCGCAAGGTAGGGGGCGAGCACGAGGGCGACGAGGCCGAGCGCGAGCGCCGTGATGAAGCTCACCGGGCTGCCTCGACGATCGCGCGCACGACGTCACCGGGATCGTCCGCGGTGCTCGCCCGGAGGAAGCGCGCCCCGCGGCCCGAGAGCTCCTCCTCCCATGCCGTCGTGAGCTGGGCGAGGCGCGCCAGGTAACGCTCCTTCGCGTTTCCGTCCGTCTCGACGGTGATCTCGCCCTCGAGCGATCGCAGACGGAACGTGCCGTCGAAGGGGAAGTCGATCTCGTCGGGATCGAGCGCCTGCACCACCACCACGACGCGACCGGCATGACCGAGCGCGGCGATCTCGCGGGCCGCGCCCTGCGGGAGATCGATCAGGTCGGAGAGCACGACGACGATGGACCCCCGCCGCGCCATGCGCACGATGGGGGCGAGGCTCCTCTGCACGACCCCCGCGTCCGCGATCGCGTCGCCGTCCACGCTCGACGACTCGAGCGCCATCACGATCCGGTCGAAGACCTCGCGCCCGCCCGACGCGGGCACGCGGCGCGCGCGGGCGCCCGCCCCGAGGAGCTCGAGCCCCACCGGATCGCCGCTCGCCACAGCGACCCGCGCGAGCGCGGCGGCCACCACGCTACACCAGGCGTACTTCGCGCCACGTGCGCGCGTGCCCCGGTACGACATCGACCGCGTCGCGTCCACGACGAGCCACAGCGCCCGATCGGTCTCGGTCTCGAACTGCCGCGTCACGAGCCTGTCGTGGAGGAGCAGCGAGCGGCGATCGAGCCAGCGCAGGTCGTCACCCGGCGTGTACTCCCGGTGACCCCCGAACTCGATCCCCGCGCCCTTCCGCGCGCTCCTGTGCGCGCCGGCCCAGACGCCCTCGGCGATCGCACGTGCCCGCAGCCTGAGGGGCGCGAGCTTGCCCCAGTCGATCTCGGCCGCGACGTTCACGCCATCACGCCGGTGCGCCGGCCACGCCCGTCACGGCAGCCCGACCTCGGGCGCGGGCCCCGCGAGGCGCGCGCGCGGACCGCTGAGGATGTCGCGCGCGATCCCGGTCTCCATGAGCTCGAGGCCGCCCGCCGCGACGACCTGCCTGAGCCCGTCGTCGCCGCCCTTCGCGTCGCCCTGGGCGCGGAGAAGCATGGCGCCGTAGAACAGGGCCTCCGCCTTCTGCGCCGGGCTCTGCGCGGCCGCGATGAGATCTTCGGACTTGACGAGCCCGAGCCCGAAGGACGCGATCTTCCCCTGCCAGCGCGGATCATCCTTGATCTGCACCAGGAGCCTCTCGGCCATCCCGTCGCCCGGGACCTTGGCCTGCCGCTCCAGGATGCGGACCCACATCGCGTAGTAGACGAGGTCGCCCGTGTCGAGGTCGTACGCGAGCCCCTTCTGCAGGGCATCCCGCGCGGTCTTGAGGTCACCGAGGACGAGGGCTCGGGCGACCTGCTGTCCCACGGTGGCCGCGGCCTGCCGCTTGTCGTGCGGGGCGGCCTCGAGCGCGCGGTCGAGCGCGCGGGTCGCGGGGACGGTCGCGCCGAACCGATCGAGCGCGCGGGCGATCCCCCGCTCGATGCGGGCCCGGTCGTCCGAGTCGGTCGTCGCGCGCGCCTTCGCCAGGCGCTGCAGCGCCTCCGCGAGCGGCTGCCTCGCGGCCCTCGCGTCCCCGTCCTCGCGGAGGATGTCGCTCTCCATCAGGAGGAGCTCCGCCTCCAGCCCGACGTCCTTCTTCGCGTCGGCCAGACCTTGCGCCTCGCGGAGGCGCGCCAGCGCCTGCACGCTCTTCTTGTCGTGCCAGTCGATGCGCGCGAGGGGGAGGAGCGTCGCCGCCGTCTTCTCCGTCGTGAGGGATCGCTCGAGGAGCGCGCGCGCCTCGGCGAGCCGGCCCTCGCGCACCTCGATCTCGCCCATGGTCGCGCGTAGGCGCGCGGGGCTCGGGTTGACCTCCCTGGCGAGCTTCGGGTCGTCGGCCAGCTCGAGGAGCGGCGCGGCGGACGCGAAGGTGCGGCGCGCGGCGTCCGGCTCCTCGCCCTGGCTCTCGTCGACCATCGCGCGGAGGGTCATGCCGAGCGCGAGGCTCGCCAGCCGGGAATCGGCGCTGGCCTTCAGGGCGGGGCCGAGCACCGTTGGAGTGGCCTCGGCCATCCCGTAGTCCATGAGGAACGCGGCGAGGCTGGCGGCCGCCTCCGGGAGGGTCGCGTCGAGCCGGTACGCCTCGAGGACGCAGCCGAACGCGGCCGCGCGCACGAGCCTGGGATCTTGCGGCGGCTCGTCGTCGTCGGGATCATGGCCCCCGCCCTGCGCCGACGAGGCCGGGCGCAGGGCGCGCGCCACCTCCAGCCACGCCGGCGCGCTCGGCTTGGCGGCGGCGCGTTCGACGGCGCGCATGAGATCGGGTGACACCAGCTCGCGCGCCTGCGCCTTCTCGATCGCCGCGAGCGCGCCGTTCGCGTCGGCGATGCGCACGTGCAGCGCGACGAGGGCAACGCCGCCCGTGCTCATCGCGCGGAGAGCCTCCTGGGCTTCCTCGCGGCTCGGCTGGACGCGCCGGCTGCGGTAGCTGGCCCGGAGCGCGAGCGCGCGAGCGAGCCAATCGGTCGTCTTCGTGATCGCGTCCGACAGGGCCTCGGGGCTGGGCTCGAGCAGCGCCCGATCGACCGCCGCGCGGGCCTGGCCTCCGGCCGCCTGGATCGCCGTCGACCCCGAGGTGTCCCGCACCCACGCGGAGATCGCGTCGAGGTGGCCCCGCGCGGCGGCGCTCTCGGGCGGCGGCGCGGTGCGGGCGATGATCTCGTAGATCGCCCGCGCGCGCCCCTCGTCCCCCTTCTTGGAGAGCTCGATCGCGGCGCTCCGCAGCGCGACCGCGGCGTTCGGTCCGAGGACATCCGGCTTGAGCTCGCCCGGCCGCACGAGCGCGAGGCCGCCCGTGAGCGTGGCCAGCGCGCGCTCGTTGGAGCGCCGCGCGAACCGAGACGCCGCCCGCGTCATCTGACGGGAGACCACGCCCGCGAGCCGTGCCTGGCGCTCCTGGCTGCCCGGCTCGCTCGCGACGAGATCACGGACCGCTCCCGCGAAGGCGTCATCCGACACCTGCGCGCTCGGTGGCGTCACGCGCTCCGGGGAGTGGACGGGCCGCGCGACCGGGC
Organism: Myxococcales bacterium; assembly: GCA_005777185.1. Taxonomy (GTDB): domain Bacteria; phylum Myxococcota_A; class Polyangia; order Polyangiales; family Polyangiaceae; genus SXNL01. Next base: position 884 of record SXNL01000116.1, on the reverse strand, counting down.
TCGGCGTTCCGCCACACGCCGCGACGGCGAGGGCCAGGACCGCGACGACGCTCGTGAATCTCATCACCATGCAGTGTACACCCCGGAGGCCAGAGCGTAACCTCCAATGCGGCGCACCCGCGCGCCGACGTCTGTTTCGACGGGGTCCCATCACATGGCGCGCGCGCATCTCCTGGTCGTCGATGACGAGCCCTCCATCCTGACAACCCTCCAGAAGGCGCTGACCTTGGAGGGGTACACCGTCGACGTGGCCGGCGGCGTCAAGGTCGCCGAGGAGAAGCTGCGCAAGCGCAGCTACGACCTGTGCTTGTTCGACGTGATGTTGCCCGACGGCGACGGCATCGAGCTGCTCCGACGCGCCCGCGAGAACAAGCTCGAGACACCCATCATCATGATGAGCGGCCACGCGACGATCGACACGGCGATCCGCGCGACCAAGCTCGGCGCGCTCAACTTCCTCGAGAAACCGCTCAACACCGACGCGCTCCTCATCGCCATCGAGACGGCCCTCCGACTCGATCGCGCGGAGGCCGAGGCGCGGGCGCTGCGCGTGGCGACCGGAGCCACCGGCGAGCTCGTCGGGGAGAGCCCCGCCATGAAGAAGCTGGGCGAGCAGATCGCGCGCGCGGCCCGATCGTCCGCGAGCGTCCTCGTCACCGGCGAGCGCGGCACCGGGAAGGAGCTCGTGGCGAGGGCCATCCACGTGCTGTCGACGCGCGCGAAGGGGCCTCTCGAGAAGCTGAACTGCGCCGCCCTGCCGAGCGAGCTCATCGAGAGCGAGATACCAGGGCAAGGTGGCGCTGGGCGACAAGCCCGTCACCCTGCTGGTTTTCTGGGAAGTCTGGTGCCCGCACTGCAAGCGCGAGATGCCTGAGCTCGCCAAG
>SXNL01000115.1 GCA_005777185.1 Myxococcales bacterium | reverse complement strand
GCTCGGGCTCGGGCTCGGGCTCGAAAATGAGGGGATTCCTCTTCGTCTCCCCTTGAGCGCGCGTAGCGCGCGATTTGGGGGAGACCGACGCGCGCAGCGCGGCGAGTGGGGGCACCCCTTCTCTTGCGCTGGATCGCGCCTAACCGATCGGCATTGGCGCTAACCGTGCTTGCGGGGGGACTTCCCGGTCAGCGCCGTCACCACGTGGTAGCCGATCCAGCGCAGCGGTTCGGGCGGGATCCAGTGCAGCTCCTGGTCGTAGAACGGCTGGGCGCGCCAGCGCTCGTCGGCGCCCAAATAGATGTCCGTGAGGACGCGGCCCGCGAGGTTCGCCAGCGTGACGCCGTGTCCGCTGAAGCCCACCGCGAAGTAGACGTTTCGATGCGCGCCGGTCACCCCCATCGTGCAGATGCGGCTCATCGTGGCCCCGACCGCGCCCGTCCAGCGGTGGGCGATCTTCACCTCGCGCGCCGCCGGGAGGTACTTCAGCATGCGCTGGTGCACGGCCGCGAACCCCGCCTCGGCCGGGCCGTCCCAGCGGGTCTTGCTGCCGAAGAGGTATCCGTACGACGCGTTGCTCCCGCCGCCGAAGACGAGCTCACCCTTCGCGGTCATCGACGCGTACGCGATGCGGTCGAGATCGTCCGAGAATCCACACGTATCGCCCCACCCGATCTCGGCCCACCGCTCGCGTGACAGCGGCTCCGTCGCGATGACGTGCGAGTGGAGCGGGACGACGGTCGAGCCGAAGTACCCGAGCCCTGCCGCCCAGACGTCGACCCCGAGCACCACGGCCTTCGCCCTCACGGTCGCGCGCGGCGTCGTCAGCGTGATCGTCTGCCCCTCCTCGACGCGCAGCACCGGTGTGTCCTCGTGTACGCGCACGCCGCGGGCCACGAGCACCCCGCGCAGGGCCCGCAGGTAGGCCACGCCGTCGAGGCGCCCCGTCGTCGGATCGTGGATCGCCCCGAAGGTCCCCTCCATCGACAGGCGCTTCTTCATCGCGTCACGGTCGAGGAACTCGAGCGGCAGCCCCACGCTGCGCAGGCGCTCCACGTCGCGCGCGGCCTCCTCGGCGCGCGCCGCGTTCGTGAAGACGTCGGTCGTCCCGCCACGGCGGAAGGGCACGTCGGGCACGTGCTCGCGCACGATGCGCTCGATGGTGTCGATGCCCGCGGACGTCCCCTCGTAGACGAGCTTCGCGTGCTCGGCGTCCCGGCTCTCGACGCCGTTCACCCAGTTGAGGACCAGGCCGCCGTTGCGCCCGCTCGCCCCCGTGCCGATCCGCCTCGCCTCGAGTAGGACCACGCTCCTCTCCGGCGCACGCTCCGAGAGGTGGAGCGCGGTCGACACGCCCGTGAAGCCTCCGCCGACGACCGCCACGTCGCACGTCGTGTCCTCCCCGAGGGCCGCGAGGGGCTCGAAGGCGGGCTTCCCGGCGACCCACACGGAGCGGTTGTCGTCGATCGCATCGAGGATCGCGCTCGCGTCTTTGGCCATGGGCGAGAGGTTCCTTTACAGAAGCCGGGTGTGTCGGGCAAGCTCGTGCGAGCGGAGGTCGCGTGCACGGAACCGGCTCGAGGCGCGTCAGGTTGTGCCTGAAGGATCTGTACCACCAGGACGTGGTGGAGATGATCGAGCGCGAGACGCGCCGGTACACCCTGCACCTCATCGAGAGCCCCGACCACCCCGACTTCCAGTCCGCGTACAAGCTCCTCTGGGACGCGTTCGGCCCGAACGGCGAGATGGAGCGCGAGGAGGCCATCCGCCAGTTCGTCCTGGACGACATCTACCAGCCCACGCCGCAGGGCACGTTCTTCCGCTACTTCCTGCTCCTCGCGAAGGACAAGGACGGCAACGTGCGCGGTGCGCGTGACGGCTCCGTGCTCATCAACCCCTCGTACGCGCCGGATCTGTGCGTCGTCTACCTGTCGCACATCTACATGGTGCCCGAGGCGCGCGGCACGGTGCTCTCGTACTGGCTCCGGATCGCGCCGACCGAGATCGCGGTCCAGTACATCGCGGATCTCCACGCGCTCGGGAAGCTCAAGGTGCCCCTGCCGGATCAGCCCGGCAAGTACTTCGGCATGCGCGTCAACCTGACCGCCGAGATGGAGTACTGGACGCCGGAGGAGCGCCTCTCCTTCCAGCGCATCCTCTTCTACGGCCGCGGGGGCTTCGACGTCATCAACCCGCGGCACTTCCCCTACCGGCAGCCCGACTTCCGCGATCCCGAGGAGATCCGCAAGACGGGGTACATGCCGCACCCGTTCATGATCCTCCTCCGCCGCATGGCGCGCGAGCGACAGGCGACGCTGCCGATCGAGGAGGGGCGCGCCGTGATGAAGCTCCTCTACGACGAGTTCGCGTGCCACTGCCCGAAGGAGATGCTCGAGAACAGCCTGCAGGTCGTGCTCGATCGGCTGGAGGAGCGCGCCAAGACGAAGTCGTACGTCGAGCTCCTGCCGCTTCCCACCGGCCCAAAGGACCTCGCCCGCCTCAAGAAGCTCTTCCGCTACAACGTCTACCGTCGGTACTATCGCGACGACCCGGTCACGCGGCCGTACCTCGAGGGTGGCATCCGTGAGCGGCTGAAGGAGGACCCCGCCTACGTCGACAAGGAGATCGCCAAGCTCGCCGCCGAGCTCGATGCGCGTCCTGCCTACGTGTACGCGAACCGCGACAAGGAGTTCACCTGGGAGGGGCTGCCGCACATGACCGTCCCGCCGCCCCACGATCTCTCCGACACGGGCGAGCTGCCCATCGTCGACGAGGGCAGCCTCGCGCTCCCGGCGGCGCCACCGTCGCGGGAGGAGTAGGCGGCGCGTGCGGCTCGGCGGCGTCGACGTCGACGAGGGCTTTCGCCTCGGGCCCTACACGCTCGTCGCCCAGCTCGGACGCGGAGCGTTCGCGCCGGTCTGGCTCGCGCGAGAGCTGTGGGGCGAGGTCGAGCTGCGCACCGTGGCCGTCAAGCTGTTCGTCCCCGGGCGCGGCGTCGGCACCGGCATCGACGATGCTCGCCTCCGCGCGCTGGACGAGGCCCGCGCCCTCTGCAAGGTCGAGCACCCGAACATCGTGAGGTTCTACTCGGTCGCCGCGAACGCGGACGGATCGCTCCTCGGGCTCGTGATGGAGCACGTGCAGGGCCGCACCGTCGACCGCCGCATCTCGGAGGACGGTCCGCTGCCCGTGGCGGACGCCGTCGAGGTCGGCAAGGCGATCGCCTCGGCGCTCGCCGCCGTCCACGCCGTCGGCCTCGTCCACCGGGACGTGAAACCCGGCAACGTCGTCGAGGCGATGGGGGTCCACAAGCTCATCGACTTCGGGATCGCCACGGGCGACGCCCGGCGCGCGCGCGCCCCCGCCCCCCCGCGCCCCCCGCTCGTCGACGACGACGTGCCCCTCGAGGCCGACGAGGACGCCCACGCGGTCGCCGTCGTGCCGTCCGCGGGGTCGAGGCCGTCCGGGAGCTTCGCGACGAGCGGCACGATGGGGTACGTGGATCCCGCCGCGACCACGGCCGCGCCCACGCCCGCGAGCGACATCTACTCGCTCGGCGCCACGATGTTCGTCATGCTGACGGCGCAGCTCCCGGCCGCCGCCGCGGCCCGCCTCGCGGGAGCGGCTGGCCTCGATCGCGACGTCCTCGAGGGCCGCACGCGCGCCCCGTCCCTCGCCGCGTTCGTACCCGACGCACCCCCCTCGCTGGTGAAGCTCGTGGACGCGATGCTCGAGCCCGAGCCCGCGCGTCGACCTCGCGCCGCGGAGGCGGTCGCGTGGGATCTGGAGCACGTGAAGCGCGAGATAGCCGGGCGTGCGCGCCCTCTCCCGCCCGAGGAGATCGGCCCCTTCCGTGGCCTGGGCCGGTTCGAGCAGGAGGACCGCGACGTCTACTTCGGGCGCTCGGTGGAGATCGCGACCGCTCTCGAGATGGTGCGCACACGCGGCCTCGTCGCGCTCGTCGGCGCCTCGGGGAGCGGGAAGAGCAGCCTCGCGCGCGCGGGGCTCCTCCCCGCGATCCTCGACGGAGACCTCGGCGGCTGGCCGAAGGCCTGGGACGCCGTCGTCGTGATGCCCGGACCCGACCCCTGGACGCGGCTCGAGGAAGGCCTCGGCGTCGAGGCGAAGGACGCCGACGCGCTCGCCGACGCGCTCGGTGAGCGCGTGCAGGCGAGCGGGCGCGGGATCCTCCTGCTCGTCGATCAGCTCGAGGAGCTCGTGACGGTGGCGGAGGCCGGTTCCGCCCGGAAGGCGGCGGCGTTCCTGGCGCGGGTCGGCCTCGACGCGAGGCCCGGCGTGCGGTGCATCGTCGCGGCGCGGCGTGATCTGCTCGGCCCCCTCCTCGAGCTCGGCGCGCTCGGCCGCGCGATGACCAAGGGCACCATGCTCGTGGCGCCCATGACGAAAGCCACGTGGGGCGAGGTGATCGAGCACGCGCTCGGCGCGTACGGGTACAGGCTCGAGAGCGAGAAGCTCCAGGACGAGCTCCTGATGCAGCTCGCCGACACGGTCGACGCGATGCCGCTGGTCGAGTTCGCGCTCACGGAGCTCTGGAGCCGCCGCGACCGCGAGAACCGCGTCCTCACCCGCTCGGCCCTCGTCGAGATCGGCGGCGTGGGCGGCGCGCTGGAGCTCCACGCCGAGCGGGTGCGCCACGCGCTCGTGCAGGAGGACGAGGGCCTCGCGACGGTCCTCTACACGGTCGTCATGGCGACGACGACCGCGCAGGGGCGCGCCCTCACGCCGGAGCGCGTCCTCCGCGCGATCGATCCGGCGGCGAGCAAGATCGTCGACCGGCTGGAGAAGGAGCGGATCTTCGTCCGTGAAGGGGACGCGATCACGCTCGCGCACGAGGCGCTCCTCGTCCAGTGGACGCGCCTCCGCCGGTGGGTGGCCGAGGCCCGCGCCGACCGGTTGCTCGCGGAGGAGCTCGAGCGTGACGCGGAGGGATGGGACGGCGATCACGACGCCGAGCGCATGTGGCGAAAGCGCCGCCTGATCGCGGGGGAGGACCTCGTGAAGAGCAACGTGCGCGTGTCCGAGAAGGCGCGTGCGTTCCTGGTCGCGGCCCGCCGGCGCGAGCGCCGCGACAAGCTGGTGATGGGCACGATCGGCGCGATCCTCTCGGTCGGGCTCCTCGGCGGCGCGGTCACGTACTTCCGCGATCTCGGCACGGCGACGATGCGCGCCGAGCAGCTCGCGGCCGAGTCGCAGAAGGCGACGCTGGAGTCGAAGAAGGCGATGGCGGCGGCGCAGGAGGCCGAGCAGCGCGCGAGCCGGCTCGCCGCCCGCGCCGAGCGTCGCGCCGCCCTCTACAGGGCGTTCACGCCGGGCGATCGCGGCCCGTCCCCCGCGCCCGCGTGCCCCGAGGGGATGAAGGCGATCCCTCCCGGCAAGCTCGCGATGGGATCGACCGAGGGGCCGGCCGAGGAGAAGCCCGTCCACGACGTCGAGCTGAAGGCGTTCTGCATGGACGTCACCGAGGTCACGGCCGACGCGTACGCCGCGTGCGTGGCCGCCGACGCGTGCGCGCCCGCGGACGTGGGCAAGTACTGCAACGCGTCGAAGCCCGACCGTGGCAACCACCCGGCCAACTGCGTGAGCTGGACCGACGCGAGCCGCTACTGCGCCTGGGCGAAGAAGAGCCTGCCGACGGAGGAGGAGTGGGAGTACGCGGCGCGCGGGACGGACGGCCGCAAGTACCCGTGGGGGAACGCGGAGCCCGGGGCGCAGCTCTGCTGGAACCGCCACGGCGCGGGCGACAGCGGGACCTGCGTGGTCGGGGCCTTCCCCTCCGGGCGGAGCCCGTTCGGGATCGAGGACATGGGCGGGAACGTGTGGGAGTGGACGGCGAGCGGGTGGTCGGCGGACTACGGGAAGGCGCGTGGGGATCTGCACCGGGTGAACCGCGGCGGAGGCTGGAGCATCCGTCAGCCCGCGTACGTTCGCGCCACGGTGCGTAGCCGGGACGCGGCCTCGGCGAGGAGCTACGATCTGGGGTTCAGGTGCGTGATCTGAGTGCCTCGCTCACCCCCCGTGGGTGAGGCGTTCGGGCCCAGGAACGGCTGGCCGCGTGACCGCGAAAGGGGGGGATCTTCCGCGGTTCTTCGCGTATGAAGCATGTTGATGTGGAAAGCGTCGCGGGGCATGCCGGTTCTCGCGGTGACCGCCCTCGCCCTCGTCGGCTGCGGCGGCGCAGCCGGGGAGAACGCGGCATCGAGGCTCGCGAAGGCGCCCGAGCTCCCGACCGACAAGCAGGCCAAGTGCAAGGTCGCGAAGAGCCAGTCCGAGCCGCTGATCGTGGAGTGGCCGGACGCCGCGCGCGGCAAGCTCGAGTCCCTCCGCAAGCGCGGACTCGTGGTCGTGCGCTACGCGGGGTGCGAGCTGGAGGTGCTCGGGCGGTGCAACGCGAAGCAGGAGTACTTCTACAGTCCCATCACGCGCAAGCAGAGCAAGGTCACCATCAAGGAAGAGGACGAGCTCTACGCGAACATGCCGGTCGGGGCGGTGAAGCTCGAGGGCAAGCTCAGGACCGCGGGGCAGCTCACGGTCCAGATGTCGCTCGTGGGCCGCTACGAGACGACCGGCAAGCGCGCGAGCGTCAGCGATCTCGAGGGCGACTGCGACGGCGCGACGCACGTGGTGACCGCGCTCTCGGTCGGCGCGTTCTCGTTCTACGCCGGGAGCGACGCGGACGTCGGCGGCGGGGCGAAGGTGGGCGTCGGCGGCGTCGCGCTCGGCAGCGGCGGGGCGAGGAGCGTCGCCGCACGCGAGCTGTTGCAGAAGGACGGCGACGAGCAGTCGTGCGTGCAGGCGACCGCGGCCGACAAGATGCCCCCCGAGGGGTGCGGCGCCCTCCTCCAGCTCGAGGTCGCCCCCCTCGGCCGCGCCGCCGCCAAGACGGCGATCGTCGCGCCGCCGGTGCCGGCGTGCGGCCCGGGCGAGCACCGCGAGGGCGCGACGTGCGCGCCGGACGTGAAGCCGGATCCGGCCGGGCACAAGCCGCCCTGCCGCGGACAGGAGCGCCTGGTCCGCAACGCGAACCCGAAGCTCAGCGTCTGCCTACCGCCGGAGTGCGCGCCAGGCGAGCGGCTCGATCCCCGGAACGCGACCCGGTGCGTGGCGGACCCGCCCGCCGACCCGCCGCCCTTGCCATCCGCGTGTCCCGACGGCACCCACAGGGAGGGGACCCTGTGCGTGGAGGACTACGGCTCGCCGTTCCGGCCGATGAGGACGGTGAAGGACGTGCCGCCGCCGTACGAGGAGCCGAGGCCGACTCCACCCCCGCAGGAGAGCGGGTCGGGCACGCGCGTCCTCTTCGGCTACACGGCCGTTGGCGCGTACCTCGTCGCGCTCACCACGGGCTCTCTCGCGCTCGCCGCCTCGAAGAAGGCGAAGGAGGGCTGCAACGAGACCACGAAGGTCTGCTCCGCCGAAGCCTTCAAGTCGAAGGACCAGGCGATGACCTACGCGATCATCGCGGACGTCTCGCTCGCGGTCGGGATCGCGTGCACGGTGGGCGCGATCTTCTGGCCGAAGTCGTCGTCCCCGAAGACGAGGGCCGTGGGCCTGACGCCGCTCCCCGGCGGCGGCTTCCTCTCGGCGGAGCAGAGGTTCTGATGACGTCGCGCGTGGCGTCGGCGGCGTTCGCGATCTCCGCGCTGGGCCTCGCCGCGTGCACGCTGATCGTGGGATCGACCCTGAAGGACCACAAGGAGGGGGATCCGAACAGCGCGACGGGGGATCCGTGCGGGCTGATCGACAAGGACCAGAAGGAGCTCGCCTGCAACGACTGCGTGACGAAGAGCTGCGGCACCATCGTCAAGAGCATCTGCGAAAAGGACAAGACGTCGAGCGTGGCGTTCCGCGAGGTCGAGACCTGCGTGCAGGCGCCGGAGTACAACAGCCAGGGCTCGAGCGGCTGGGGCTGCGACAACCTCGAGGCGATCGACGCGGGGTCGAGCGGCGAGGTGTTCAAGGACGATCCCACGGGTCGGAAGCGTCAGGTCGAGGTTTGCGTCAAGACGAAGTGCCTCGCGGGCGACACGCCCGCGTGCAAGGTGTGTCCGATCCGGCGGACGACCTCCGCGGGCCAGACCGTGAAGCTCGAGGACAGCCCGTGCGGGCAGTGCCTGCGTACGAGCTGCGCCAAGGAGATCGTGTACTGCTGCACCGAGGCGATCGTCGCCTCCACGATGAAGCTATGCGCCTACCCGGCGGAGCCGGGGAGCAGCGGGTCGAGCTGCAGCGACGTGCTGAAGGTCCCCGACGCGGCGCCGCCGACGACCGCGGGGAGATACGAGACATGTCCTTACATCACGACCACGTGCGCGGCGGCGAACTGCGGCAAAGAGTGCGCCAAGTGGCGCGCTCGGTCGTCGGACTCGCGCTCCTCCTCGCGGCGTGCGGCGGAGCTTCCACGGTCGCCCCCCCCCCATCCTCCCAGAGCACCCTCCTCGGAAAGCCCGCCCCGGAGTTCAAGCGCCCCGCGCTCGACGGCCCGTCGAGGGTCGACATCGCCAGCGCGCGCGGCAAGGTCGTCGTCGTCAAGTTCTTCGCCCGCTACTGCGAGCCGTGCAAGCGGACGCTGCCCGCCATCGAACGCTTCCACGGCGAGCACCCCGAGGTCGTCGTCGTCGGTGTCTCGGAGGACGAGCGCGAGGCCGAGGCGCGCGAGCTCGTTGCAGAATACAAGCTGTCGTTCCCTGTGGTGCATGACGCCCAGCAGGTGCTCGCGGCGCGCTACCGGGTGCGGGATCTGCCGATGACGTTCGTGCTCGACGGGCAGGGCCGCGTCACCTGGGTGGGCGGGCCGGAGAAGACCGAGGCGGAGCTCCTCCAGGCGATCGCCGCGACGCGGCCCTGAACGTTCGTCCGGCTCCGCCGCCCGCGTCCGCGGTCCGGTGGCCGCCGACACTCCAGCTCCAGTAGAGAGCACGCGGCTCTTGGTCGACCAGCAAGGTCGGGCCGGGGCAGAGGAACGAGGAGAGCCGGGAGTGTTCACGACGCGCAGCCTGGGCAGGGGGCGGGCCACGTGAAGTCGTTCGCGGCATCGAGGCCCGCCTCCCCAACCCGACTCCGTCCGCGGGCCTCGACGCCTGCCGCCCTGTGGCGCGCGTCCTCGCCTCCTTCTCGTCCGATACAACGGCCTCCCGGGCTTCGCGCCCGTGGTTCACCCCGACCACTCGGGGCTCGGCGCCGGCGCGCCCGGATCCGGCTCGCCCGCGGCAGGGGGCGGCCAGAGCGCTTCCTGAACGGATCCCGCGCCACCTCCGCGCTCGAAGGCGCCGGGGAGTACGCGACGCCAGGCTCGCGTTGCCGTGTCGGCGATTGAGCGGAAGGTGCGCGCCCGGTTCACCACTCCGCGAGCGCCCTCGCGCGGACGCCCTCGGCCGAGCCGGGGGGGAACGCCTGGGCGAGCGGCTTGGCGCGCTGAGCGATCGTGGCGACCTCGTCGGGCAGCGTCGGCGACGCCAGCGACGCCAGCGAGCGCGCACGTTCGTAGGCCTCGAGCGCGCGAAGGAGCCCGGGGTTCACGGACACCGTCGGGGGCAGGCGCCCCGACCACCACGCGCGGCGCGCCTGGTCCTCGGCGGCGCTCCGCGCCATCGCCCGATCGCCTCCGGCGAGCGCACGCTCGAACAAGATGCGGCGCAAGAGGCCCGACCCACGCGCGGGCGGGCACCGGGCGTCCCCCTCGGGGCAGCCGAGCGCCGTGAGCAGGATGCGGTCGGCCGTCACCGGGTCGCCCATGGGCTCGAGCTCGGCGCGGTAGGCGAGCACGACGTCGCCCCGCCGCCACGCCGGATCGTCCCGAGCCATCGCGCGGCGCATCTCGAGGAGCCCGGCCATGTTGCGATCCAAGGTGTGGGCGTAGACGCTCCGCGGCGTGCTGAACTCGAGCCGCGGGAAGGCGAGCGTGTTCGCATGGCCGTCTCCGGCCCACTGGAGCAGGACGTCGCGGTCGGCGATGAGGAGGGCGTCCATCTGCGCGGCCTCGTCGATGTAGATGCCCCGGAGATCGCTCTTCGCGCGCTGGAAGGCCGCCTCGTTCACGCCCGCTGGGAAGGCCCTGTTGCTCCCCACGAGGATGGTGTCGGCCAACCCGCCCGTCCAGTAGAGGCGCGCGTTCGGGAAGACGCCGATGAACGTGCGCACGATGAGGCGGATGTCGGCCGCGCTCATGTAGCCGATCGGGAGCCAGTGCGCCATCACGCCCCCGGTGGCGAGCCGCTCGCTCGCGCGCCGGAAGAACTCGGTCGTGTAGAGCCCGGCGGCGCCGCGGAAGAAAGGCTCGATCGGGTCGGAGGTGATGACGTCGTAGCGGCGATCGGTGGACGCGAGGTAGTTCAGGCCGTCGTCGACGATCATCCGGAAGCCGCTGCGCTCCATCACCTGGTGGTTCCATTGGCCGAAGCGGCGCGCGGCGTCGGCCATGCGCGCCTCGAGCTCCACGAGCTCGAGCTCCCTGGGAGAGTGCTCGGTGAGCATCCCGAGCGTCATGCCGGAGCCGAGCCCGATGACGAGCGCGCTGTCGACGCGTGGCACGAGCAGCGCGGGCAGGTGGCCGAGCAGGATCTGGTTCGCGCGATCGGCATAGACCGTGCTCGCCTCAGGCTTCCCGTCGACCGCCATGCCGAGCTGACCGCCGAAATCCTCCACGACCACGGTCGAGCTCCGCCCTTCGGCGAACACCACCACCTCGACGCGCGCCGGCGGGGGCGGAAGGTACGCGCCGTGCGCGAGGTACGCGGGTGTCCAGCCCGGCCGCGTGACGGCGAGCGCGAGCCCCGCGCCGACGACCGCGAGCGACATCGCCGCGAAGGCGCGCGGCACTTCGCTCCACGCGTGCCGCGCGTACACGACGAGGCCCACGATCCCGAGGCCCGCGAGCATCGCGAAGGTGCGCGCCGAGCCGAGCGTCGGCACCAGCACCAGCGAGGTGAGGAGCGAGCCGGCGACGGCGCCCAGCGTGTTGACCGCGTAGTAGACGCCGGTCTGCCGCCCGAGGTGGCCGCGCTCGAGGTACAGCCGGCCGAGAAGCGGGAACGTGAGCCCCGAAACGTAGGCCACCGGCACGAGGGCGACGACGCACAGGACCACCGAGCCGAGCAGCGCGCCGTCCCACCCCGGGAGCGCCGCCCGGAGCGTGTTGAACAGCGCGGGCGAACGCGGCAACAGCGCGAACTGCAGCGCGAGCAGGGCCACGAGCGCGAGCTGACAGCGCGCAAGCCGCCGCGGCACCTCCCCCCCGGGCGCCATCCCTCGCTCGCTCCCCGCCGTACCCGCGGTCCCCGCGCCGGCGCTCGCCGACCGGAGGCCGCCGAGGCCGATCCCGAGCACGTACGAGGCCACCACCAGCGTGAAGACGTACGTCGTGCTCCCGAGGGTGATCCGCAACAGGCGAATCCACACGACCTCGAGGCCGAGGGTCGCGAAGCCCGAGAGGAACGCGAGCAGGTGCAGGATGCGCAGGTCGAGCGCCCGCCCCACCTCCGTCTCGGGCGCAGGGGCAGGCGGCGGCGTCGGGGCCTCGGTCGGCGCCAGCGGCGTCTCGGCCGGCGTCATCGACGTCTCGGCCGGCGTCTCGGCGAGCGCGCGCGCGGTCGGCGTCTCGGCGGCGCCCGCGAGCGCGACAGGCGAGCGCGTCCCCCGGTGCAACGACAGCGCCACGAGCGCCATGACGAGGTTGCCCATCACGGCGACGATGTTGGTGAGATCGAGTCCCAGCTTGGGTATCAGCACGAACCCGGCGCCCAGGCAGCCTACCGCGGCCCCCACCGTGTTCAGCCCGTAGAGGCGCCCCAGGGTCTCCCCGTGGCGGAGGCGCTCGCCCGCCGACCACGCCATCACGAGCGGGATCGTGCCGCCCATCAGCACGGTGGGCGCGAGCAGGAAGAGCATCGCGGCGGCGCTGCGCACGACCGGCGGCATGCCGAGCACCCGCTCCGCGACCAAGGGGAACGCCAGCGCGAGCAGCCCGATGCCGAGCTCGACGAACGCGTAGTCACGGAGGGGCGCCTTGCTGCGGCGCGAGTAGCCGCCCAGGAGCCACGCGCCGAGCGCGAGGCCGCCCATGTACGCGGTGAGCACGGCGCTCGTGGCCATCGCGCTGCCGCCGAGCACGGTGACGAGCCAGCGGCCCCAGACGACCTCGTAGGCGAGGGCGCAAGCGCCCGAGAGCGCGAAGAGGGCCTGGATGACTCGCCACCGCATGAACACGCCGAGCGTACACGAGGACGGAAGGAAAGGGTGCCGCGGGCGCCGTCGCCCGTGGGCGCGAAGCTTCTCACCCGTTCTTGCGTCCCTGGCTGGGACTGGCTGAGGACTTCTTCCAGGCGTCGCGCGCCTGCAAGCCGGCGCGCCACGCGTCGAGGTGCTTGTACTGCGAGAGGTCGACGAGCTTGTACTCGACCGCGCCGCTACAACGAGTACGACGGGCGACAGTTGGTCATGGTCCCCGCCGATCCGCGGCTGAGGCCCAGCGTCAAATGCCGATCGGTTAGGCGCGATCCAGCGAGAAAGAAGGGGTGCCCCCACTCGCCGCGCTCCGCGCGTCGGTCTCCCCCAAATCGCGCGCTACGCGCGCTCAAGAGCTGTCCAACAATTGCCCGGGGCTGCCCTTCGTTGACGTTGACGTTGACGTGAGCGTTGACGTTGACGTTGACGGCGACGGCGACGGCGACGGCGACGGACTGGCGAGCTGGATGTGCGCTTCGAAGGCGTTTCCTCGCAAAATCTCGCCGAGAGCGGCCCGTGGCCTAGCCAGGAATCGTCGCCGTC
>SXNL01000114.1 GCA_005777185.1 Myxococcales bacterium | reverse complement strand
TGAGGTCTGCGCGGTGCTCCCGGAACCTCTTCGTCTCCCCCTGAGCGCGCGTAGCGCGCGATTTGGGGGAGACCGACGCGCGCAGCGCGGCGAGTGGGGGCACCCCTTCTCTTGCGCTGGATCGCGCCTAACCGAACGGCATTGGTACTAGGGGCTCGTCTTCACTTGGGGCACCCCGGGCTTCAGCGCTTCAGCCCGGGGTGCTCAAGATGCTCGACTCGCTCTACTCCGGCCGCAGGTAGCGGCCCTTGATGAGCTTGAGCAGCATCTGCACGCTCTCGAGGTCCGTGGCGCGGCTCTTGTTCAGCACCGTCTCGATGTGCCCGAAGTTGAACGCGAGCTGGAAGATGTCCAGCTCGTCGGGCTTCAGCTCGCGGAGCGGGGGCATGAGCGGCGAGCTCACGACGAGCCGTGAGTTGAGGTCGGGGAGCTCGCCCCGGATCTCGTTGAACTCATCGAGCTGACGGAGGCCCTCCATGAGCACCTCCTGCACGGAGACGTCGAGCTCGTTGGGGAACGTGCGCTCGTCGGGCGCGTCGAGGTCGAACGAGCCCTTCTGCCACGTGAGCATCCGGAAGATGCTCTTCATCGGGGGGACGTCGTCGAGCTCGTTGATGCTCGCGAAGTAGATCGTCCCCTTGCGCATGAAGATCTTTCCGACCTCGTTGTCCTCCGTGTGGATGACGAGGACGCCGCTCTTCTTCGAAGTGCCGAAGAGCTGGAGGAGATCCGGCAGCGGCACCTCCTCGATGCTTCCCGACACCGTGCGAGCCTGGCTGGTGCGCCGCTGCACCGCGACGTTCTCCATCTCGCGCTTCACGTCCGTGGTGTCCCGCGAGCCATCGCCAGCGATGAGCTTGAGGATGCTCGTGCCGATGAGGACGCGGTCCCCCTCCTTGAGGCGGGCGCGCTTGATCTTCTCGCCGTTGACGAAGGTCCCGTTCGTGGACCCGAGGTCCTCGATCCAGATCTGGTCGGCCTGCATGGCGATGCGCGCGTGCTTTCGCGAGACCATGTCCTCGACGAGGACCATGTCGAGCTCGCTCGAGCGGCCCACGATGATCTGCTTGTCGGCGACCACCGGGAACTCTCCGCCCTGGTACTTGCCGCTGATGAAGCGCAGGACGAACGATCGCGCCGGGCGCAGCGGCGTCGCCGTGCTCGCCTTCTGCGCGGGGTCGTTCAAGACACACCTCCGCTGACGGTCTGGCCACGCGTCCAGGTCGTGATCCTCATCGCTTGTCGGTCCACAGTCCTCCGGGAAAAGTCTAACGAAGGCGCCCAAAAGAGGTCAAGTCGCGGTATGAAGACCACGCGTGATGCCGGCACGCCCGCACCCCACCCTTGCTCCTTCCGGAGATCGCTTCGGCGCCCACCGGAGCCTGGACCCGGTCGGGTCGCTGCCCCAGGCCGCGCGGCGGCTGAACAACGATTTCTCCTGTATTTTCAACGGTGAGATGCTCGTCGCGGTCGAGACGCTCAACGTCGACGCAGCCAGCTTCCGCCAGATGGAGGAGGGAGAAGGGGGCACGGACGATCAGGTGCTCGCGGGTAGGGTGCTCGCCACGGTGGCGGCGCGAGGCAAGCAGCACAACCCCGTGACGGGCTCGGGCGGGATGCTGCTCGGCCGCGTCCTCGCGTGCGCGCCCGACCGCGACGACGGCGATCTCGCGGTCGGCGATCGGATCGCGACGCTCGTCTCGCTGTCGCTCACGCCGCTGCGGATCGATCGCGTGAAGGCCGTGCGGCGCGCGAGCGCGCAGCTCGACGTGGAGGGTGAGGCCGTGCTGTTCGCGAGCGGCGCGTACGCGAGGATGCCCGGGGATCTCTCCGAGCGGCTCGCGCTCGCGGTCCTCGACGTGGCGGGCGCAGCCCCGCAGGTGTCGCGCCTCGTCGGCCCCGACGCGTGCGTGCTGGTCCTCGGCGCGGGCGGCAAGAGCGGGATCCTGTGCGCGGCGGAGGCCAGGCGGTGCGGCGGACCTGGCGCGATCGTCGTCGGCGTGGAGAACCACGCGCCTTTCGCCGCCGATCTCGAGGCGCTCGGGATCTGCTCGCGCGTCCTCTCCGCGGACGCGACCGATCCGGTGCAGGTCCGACGGCGTTTCCTCGAGGCGACCGGGGGGCGCGAGGCCGACGTCTCGTTCTCGTGCGTCAACGTCCCCGACGCGGAGCTGTCCGCGATCCTGCCGCTCCGGCGGCGCGGGATCGCCTATTTCTTCGCGATGTCGACGTCGTTCACGCGCGCGGCGCTCGGCGCGGAGGGGGTGGGCAAGGACGTCGATCTCTTCATCGGGAACGGCTACGCGGAGGGCCACGCCGATCACGCCCTCACGATGATGCGCGAGCTCCCGGACGTGCGGGAGCTCTTCGAGAAGCGATACGGTTGACGCCGACGGAGGTATCCACGATGGAATTCTCGACACGCCCCATTCAGGACGTCGCCGCGGAGCTCGGGCTCGGGCATGGCGACTTCGAGCCCTACGGGCGCGGCAAGGCCAAGGTCGATCTCTCGGTCATCGATCGCCCGGCGCGCGGAAAGGGGCGCCTCGTGCTCGTGAGCGCGATCAACCCGACGCCCGCGGGCGAGGGCAAGACGACCACGTCGATCGGCCTCGCGATGGGCCTCCGGCGCATGGGCAAGAACGCCGTCCTTGCCCTCCGCGAGCCCTCGCTCGGGCCGGTCTTCGGCGTCAAAGGGGG
Organism: Myxococcales bacterium; assembly: GCA_005777185.1. Lineage (GTDB taxonomy): Bacteria > Myxococcota_A > Polyangia > Polyangiales > Polyangiaceae > SXNL01. The sequence continues at coordinate 23,678 of SXNL01000114.1, read as the reverse complement.
GGGCACCGGCGGAGGGAAGGCCTCGCTCCACCCCGCCGACGACATCAACCTGCACTTCACGGGCGACATCCACGCGATCACGACGGCGCACAACCTCCTGTCCGCGATCACGGACAACGCGGCGTACTTCCGCGACACGAACGGCGGGGTGGGCGAGATCGACGCGCGCCAGATCAGCTGGGGCCGCGCGCTCGACATGAACGACCGCTTCCTCCGCAACTGCGTGCTCGGCCTCGGCGGCAAGTCGCACGGCATCCCACGGGCGGACCGCTTCGACATCACCGCGGCGAGCGAGATCATGGCGATCCTCGCGCTCGCGAAGAGCCACGCCGACCTCGAGGCGCGCCTCGGGCGGGTCCTCGTGGCGAGCACGTTCGAGGGCAACCCGGTGCGCGCCGCGGACGTCGGCGCGCACACGGCCATGACCGCTCTCCTCCGCGACGCGCTCTCGCCGAACCTCGTGCAGACCCTCGAGGGGGGCCCCGCGCTCGTTCACGCCGGCCCCTTCGCGAACATCGCGCACGGCTGCAACAGCATCCTCGCCACGCGGCTCGCGATGGCCCTGGGCGACTACGCGATCACCGAGGCCGGCTTCGGCTTCGACCTCGGCGGCGAGAAGTTCCTCGACATCAAGTGCCGCGCCGCCGGGATCTGGCCGCGCGCGATCGTGCTCGTCGCCACCCTGCGGGCGCTCAAGATGCACGGCGGCGCGCCCACCAAGACGTGCGGCGAGCCCGACGCGGACGCCCTCGCGCGCGGGACGGAGCACCTCGAGAAGCACCTCGAGAACGCCGCGGCGTTCGGGCTACGGCCCATCGTCGCCATCAACGTGTTCCCGAACGACACCGAGGGCGAGCTGGCGTTCGTCGAGTCGGCCGTGACGCGGCTCGGTGCACGCTTCGCGCGCTCGCTCGTGTTCGCCGAGGGCGGCGCAGGCGGGCTCGACCTCGCGAAGGTCGTGGCCGAGGTCGTCGACGCCACCGACCTCGCGCCTCCCGCACCGCGGTACGTGTACGAGCTCGGCGATCCCGCCGAGGAGAAGATCCGCAAGATCGCGCGGACGATCTACGGCGCGAGGGACGTGGCGTTCACCGCCGCCGCCGAGAAGGATCTCGCGCGCGCGCGGAAGCTCGGGTGCGGCGACCTCCCGGTGTGCGTGGCGAAGACGCAGCTCTCCCTCACGGACGATCCCGCGAGGCCGGGCCGTCCACGCGACTTCCAGATCACCGTGCGCGAGGTCCGTGTGAGCGCCGGAGCGGGGTTCCTGGTGCCCCTCACGGGCGAGATGATGACGATGCCGGGCCTCCCCAGGGTGCCCGCCGCGAGGGGCGTGAAGCTCCTCCCGGACGGACGCATCAAGGGGCTCATGCAGGGCGACTGATGGGTTCACACCGGAGGCTCGGCCGCCTCCACGGTCGGGCCGCGGGCGTCAGCCTTGCGCGGCGCGAAGGCCGTCGACGAGGGCGCGCGCCTCGACGATGTTGTCCTCGATGGAGCAGTACTTCCAGCCACCGTAGCGTCCGATCGAGTGGATCCCGCCGGCCTGGAGATCCCGCGAGAGCTTCGCGAAGGCCGCGTTCGACTCCCGTGTAATGTGCACGTAAGCGGGATCCATCACCACGCTGTGGCGAGCGACGAGCTGGTGGTCCGAGGTGACGCCCTCCCGCGCGAGGTCCCGCAGCACCACGGGGAGCATCGCCTCCGCGTCGACGTCCGCCTCGCGCGCGTAGCCGAGCTCGACGTACACGCTCAGGCGGTCCGTGTGGAAGATGTTGTCGTAGAACCCCACGCGGTAGAACGAGGTCTGGCGGCTCGGAAAGTAGAGCCAGTGCACGTCTGGCTGGCCCTTGCGGTCGAAGCCGAGGTTGAACACGAGCACCTTGTTCCACGTGAAGACGCCGGGGTCGTGCGGCACCCCCGCGAGCGCGAGGAGCCGGTCGAACGGCGCCGACGACACGAGGCGCTCGAACGCGACATCCCCCGCCGGCGTGGTCGCGACCCGCCGCGCCCGATCGATCGCGGTCACCGGCGACGACGGGCGGATGCCCCCCGCGCGCACCCCGCTCGCGAGCGCCTTCACGTACTCGATGGCGCCCCCCTCCGGGTACGTGAAGGTCGAGTTGTAGCTCGTGTTGTCGGGGCGCCTCATGTTGCGGATCACGTCGGTGAGGTCGGCGTGGGGGAAGAAGCGCCCCATCGCGTCCCGGTCGAGGAGAGACAGATCGCACGCGTAGAGCTTCTCGTTGTACGGGACGAGGAACTTCTCGGCGATCGAGCGCCCGAAGCGCGCGTACAGCATCTCCTTGAACGTGCCGCTCGACTCCGCATCGGGCGGGGCGAGGCCGGGTGCGCGCGCGAAGTACAGGTCGTGCAGGCAGTCGATGAGTTCCTCCTGTGGGAGCTGGTGGATGTTCTTCTGGAAGGGGAAGTCGATCTGCCGGCCTGCGTAGGCGATGAAGGAGCGCTTCTCTATCTCGAGGACACGCTGGCCCGGCATGCGCGCGCGCAGCCACGCCTCGATCTCCGGGTGCTTGAAGTGGAAGAAGTGGCCGGAGTAGTCCCAGACGAAGCCGTCCCTCTTGATCGTCTTGCAGTAGCCTCCGATCTCGACGTCCGCCTCGAGCACGACGTAGTCGTCGTCGCCGGCCTCGGAGAGCGCGGCGGCGGTCGCGAGGCCGCTCACGCCGGCGCCGACGATGACGGTGCGGAATCGCTCCATGGAGCGAGGAGCATACACCAAGGGATCAGGCGACGGGCGCGGGCTCCGGCACGGCCGGGACGGCCGTCTCGTCGGCCGCGGGCAGCAGGATGGAGAACTTCGTTCCGCCGCCGAGCTGGGTCTGGACGTCGATGATGCCGCCGGCGTTCTGGACCAGGCGCTGGCTGATGGCGAGGCCGAGGCCCGTGCCCTGGTCCTTCGTGGTGAAGAACGGGACGAACAGGTTCTTCAGCACCTTGGGCGCGATGCCGGGTCCGGTGTCGTGGACGGAGATCTCGATGGACTCCTGCGGCTCCGAGCGGCCCGAGCGCTCGCTCGCTGGACCCTGGAACGGGCCGCGTCCCGCCCGTGCGCGCTTCAGCCCCGTGGCCACCGTGACGACGCCGCGTCCGCTCATCGCCTGGATGGCGTTCTGGACCAGGTTGATGAGCACCTGGCGTAGCTGCTCGGCGTCGATCTTCGCGCGCGGTAGTGTCGCCGCGAGGTCGAGCGCGATCTCGACGCCACCCTCCTGGCTCGAGAGGATCTGCACGGTGCGCTTGACCACGGCGTTCACGTCGATGGGAGCCGCGTTACCCGTGTTGGGTCGCGCGTAGTCGAGGAAGCTCCCCACGACGCGGTTGAGCCGATCGGTCTCCTCCAGGATGATGCCCAGGAACTCGCGCGAGGATGGATCGTGCGGCGACTCCTCGAGGAGCTGCGCCGCGCCCTTGATGGCGCCGAGCGGGTTCTTGACCTCGTGCGCCAGGCCGGCGGCCATCGAACCGAGCGCCGCGAGGCGGTCTCGGTCCTTCATCCGTGCATAGACGCGGCTGTTCGCGAGCGCGACGCCGAGCTGCGCACCCACCGTCTCGAGGAGCAGGATCTCCTCCGGGGTGAACGCGTCCCGCACGCGGTCGTCCAGGATGCAGATCAGGCCGACCAGCTCGTCGTCGTCTCCCCGCGCGGACAGGACCACCGAGCTCCGGAGCTCGCCGAGGGTGGCCGCCGCTGCCACGAGCGCCGGATCCTTCGCGCGTTCGGGGTCCTCGAGCGACAGGGACTTGCCGATCTTCTCGGCGAGCGGCCGGATCGCCAGCGACTCGATGCGCTTGGGCGCTGCGCCCACGCTCCCGGCGAGATCGAAGCCGTTCCCCTCGGTGTCGAGCAGGTACACGGCGCACCTCGTCATGCGCCGCGATCGCTCGAGGCCCGAGAGGACCGTGTCGACCATCTCCGGCACCTCGAGGGCGTGCGCGAGGCGGCGCACGAGCAGCGAGACGCTCGATTCGAGGTCGTTGCGCTCGCGGAAGAAGAACTGGTGGATGCGGGTGCGCACCTCGTGCTCGAGCGGCTCCCAAAGCACCAGGAACACCAGCGCGGCCAGGACGGCGTTGAGGTACATCGCGCCGAAGCGGCCGAGGTAGGTGATGAAGCCGTAGAAGATCCCCGCGAGCGCGAACGCGAGCACGGTGGCGACGAGCAGCCTCCCCACGAGCTCGTAGAGGTCCGCGAGCCTGGGCCGCGCGAGCGACTCGGCGAGGACGAAGAGGAACACGATCGCCAGGACCGCGCCGATCGGTGGCAGCTTCAGGCCCAGGAACGAGAGGAAGTCGGCGAGCGTGAACGTGGTCGCCAGGGAGCCCACGGCGACGAGGAAGCGCACGCGGTCGCGCACGGTTCGCGAGGAGCTCTTCTGCCCGCGCCGGGCGAGCGAGACGAGCGCCGCGGCGATCAGGCCGAAGACGTAGAAGTAGACCAGCGTGAGCGCGAGCGTGTGCTTGTGGTAGGGCGAGAGCGCGAGCACGAGCATGGGCGCGCCGACCATCGCGGAGAACCGGCGCAGCTCGCCGCTCGACGTGGTGCGGCCCTGCTCGGCGGGGACCGCGGCCTGGAACAGGTGCACGGCGAACTGCGGCAGGAGCACCGTGAGGGCGGCCGTCGTGCGGCGAGCCCACTCCGACTGGAGCAGGCCCTCGAGGGACTGGCTCGTGTACCAGGCGGCGAGCTCGACCGCGAAGCCGGCGAAGAGCAGGTGGACGAGTCGCCGCCCGCGGAGCAGCATCGACAGCGCGATCGCGAACGCGAGGACGCCGCAGAAGAGCGTCGTCCTTGCACGAAGATCTTCCACGGCGTCGGGTGTCGGGAGTGCCCGTCAGTCCTTCTTGTCGTCCTTCTTCGGAGGGTTCCAGGGGACAGGATCGCCCGGCGCCGCGCGGATCCCCGGATCGATGCCGCCCGTCGGCCACTGCTGATCGGGCGTGATGGTGTCGGGATCACCATTGGGGTTCTTGGTGGAGTTGGTCGCGTCCGTCAGGCCTTGCTGACCGGAGGTGGATGTCGGCTCGTCGGCGGTGCCCGTCTCGAACGAGCAGCCGGCGAGCAGCACCAGCGTGGGAACGACCAACCAGTTCATGGGGGAGCGCATCACGAAACCTCCGACGGATCGATGCCAACGAGGCTGACGAGAGCAGCGGCCGTGAGGCCGTACTGCTTGACGAGCTGGGACAGGCGCGGGCGCTTCATGCCGAGGAGCGACGCGGCCTTGGTGATGTTGCCCCGGGTCTCCGCCAGGGCGCGCGCGATGCAGTCGCGTTCGATCTGCCGCTTCATGTCCGCGAGCGACAGGGCGCCCTGCCGCACCTGGGCATAGGCGATCGCGGTGGCGTGGGCCTCGTCCTGTGGCAGGGAGGCGATCGCCTCGTCGTCGTCCCCGGGGAGGTCGCACGCGAGCGAACCCGGGCCCCGCGAGGGCGGCGCCGGCGGGGGAGCGGAAGGCGTGGCGACCTGTCCGCGCGCGGCGGGCCCGGGCACGGTCCTCATGTCGTCGACGTTGTCGACGAGGTCTGCCGCGTGGATCAACTCGCGATCGACGAACAGCGTGACGGCGCGCAGCACGTTCTCGAGCTCGCGCACATTTCCCGGCCAGCGGTGGCGCGCGAGCAACGCGACGGCGTCCTGCGAGAGCCGGCGCGGCGACTCCCCGCGCTCCTCGGCGATCCGGGCGAGGAGCTCCTCCGCGATCCTCGGGATGTCCCCCGTGCGCGCGCGGAGGGGCGGAACCTCGAGCGTGATCCCGCGGCGGCGGGCGTACAGATCGTCGCGGAACTCGCCGCGCTCGACCATCGCCTTGAGGTCGCGGTGCGTCGCGCAGACGATCCGGACGTTGCAATGGATCGGCGTCGTGCTTCCCACGCGCTCGAACGTCTTCTCCTGCAGGACACGGAGGAGTGCGACCTGCGTGCGCGGCGAGATGTCGCCGATCTCGTCGAGGACCAAGGTGCCGTTCTCCGCGAGCTCGAAGCGGCCGCGCCGGCGTGAGCCTGCCCCGGTGAAGGCTCCCTTCTCGTGTCCGAACAGCTCGGACAGGAGGAGCGTCTCGACGAGCGCCGCGCAGTTGACCGTCACGAGAGGCCCGCTCGCGCGATCGCTCGCGGCATGCAGGGCCTCGGCGATGAGCTCCTTGCCCGTCCCGCTCTCTCCGTGCACGAGCACCGTGCTGCTCGCCCGCGCGACCTTCTTCACCGCGGCGAGGAGGGAGCGGATCGCCGGATCGTTGCCCGCGATCTCGCGTCGGCCTCGCGCGGGCGGCAGCGACGACGAGCGCTGCGTCCTCGGCCCCTCCTCCTCGCCTTCGTCTCCGACGTGGTGACCCCCGACGAGCCGAGCGCGAGGGGGCCGCTCGGGACCCTCGCAACAAGGGCGTCTCTTCGCGAGGAAGGCGGCCCGGACGGCTCCCTCGAGGCCGAGGGCGACGTGTTCGCGGAGCGCGGTGGCGCGATCGTGGTGGACACGTGCGGAGTCGATGTCCCCGCGATCCGTATGTAGAATACACAGAAGGCCGTGTACCTCGCGGAGAAGCTCGTCGTCGCTGCAGTGGGCGTCGCTTCCGCGCGCGTCCTTCGCGCTCTCGATCGCGGCGAGGGCGAGCTCGCTGGCACGGACGCTCTCTCCGTCGGGCAGGCCTGCGGCGCGCGCCACGAGGAGGTCGAGCACCGCGGCCTCCGCAGCCGAGGACGCCGTGGTGCCGAGCCGGCGCACGAGCGCGGTGTCGGCCATCGCGCGTTTCACGTCGCCGTCCTCGAGGGCGACGCGGGCGGAGACGACGTGCGCCTTGGTGAGAAGCTCGCTGTCCTGCGCGGCGAGGCCGTCCACGATGGCCTGGCTGATCTCGCGTCGCGCGTCGTGGGTGTTTCGACGGGCGAGGGCGACGCACGCGGAGAGGCGCGCGATCTGCGTGCTGCGAGCGGCCGGCATGCCGGGACCCGCCGCGCGTCTCGCGAAGCGGATCGCGTGGTCGGCATGATCCACGAGGCCGAGCAGCAAGCGGAGCTCGGCGAGGTTGCAGAGATCCTGCACGAGGCGCAGCCGGTCACCGAGCTGCTGCCGGATGGCGACGCACCGCTCGAGGAGGCCGAGTGCCTCGCCGAGGTCGCCCTTGCGGAGCGCGATGACCGCGAGGTTGCTGAGCGCGAAGGCCTGCGCGCGCGTGCTCCCTGACGCCTCGCCGTCGCGGAGGACCTGTCGGAACATCGACGCCGCGTCGTCCATGAGCCCCTTCGAGAGGAGCGCGATGCCGCGGTTGAGGCGCGCCCGGAGCTCGCTCGTGACGTCGGCCACCGAGGCCGCCGCCATCGCGTCTTCTTCGAAGTGCACGTCGGCGTCGTTCCAGCGACCCTCGGCGAGCAGGATCTTGCCGAGCGTGTTGCGGGCTCGGAGTCGGACCGTCTCCGCCAGGGCGGCCGCCCCGAGCACCTCGCGGCCGAGGTCGCAGGCGCGCGCAAGATCGCCACCCTGATACGCGATCTCCGCGAGCTCACAGGTCGCCTCGGCGCGGATGGCCGGGTCCTTGGCGATCCTCTGGCAACGCGCCAGGGAGACGCCGGCGCCGACGAGATCGCCGACGCCGACGGCGGCCCGTCCGAGGATGAGCAAGAGGTCGGCGTCGTCGTTTGCGCCGGCCGCACCGCGCGCCCAGCGGTAGGCCTCCTCGGACTCGCCGACGGCGAGGGCACGCTCCGCTCCACGGAGGCGAAGCGGCGCCTGCACGGCGGGGGACAGGGCGGACACGCGCTCGTACCAGCGGGTGGCCAGCTCGCGGCGCGCCGCCGGGCCGGTCGCGAGCTCCAGGGCACGGGCCAGGTGGCGGTCGGCCGCCGGCGCGTCGACCGGCAGGACGAGGTCCGCCGCGCGGGCGAACGCCCACGCATCGCCGGGGAACGTGCCGGTCAGGGCGTCGCGGGCGCGGCTTCGAAGCGTCGCGTCGGCCGTCGAGGCCCACGCGCTGGCCACCGCGGTCCACCGCGCGTGCAAGGTCAGCCGCCCACGCGCGAGCGATACGGCACCTGCTTGCTGGAGGCGGACGAGGCTCTCCGTCGCGTCCGGCCACAGCGCGCCGAGTTGCGCACGCGGCCACGCGCGATCCACGAGCGCGAGGAGCGCCATCGCGTCCCGGTCCGCCTCCGTGAGATCCTCCACGGAGGGGGCCGCTGCGCCAGCGCGCTTGGCCTCCGACCACCAGGCCTCGAGATCGGCCAGATCGCTCGTCTCGCGCACGCTCGCCGCGTCGTGCGTGTCCTCCGCGAGCGTGGCGAGCCAGTGGGCCTTCTCTTCATCGTCGAGCGTGCCCGGCACGAACACGGCCGCGTCGACCGTGTCCACCGCTTCGATCGTCTCGCGCCCTTGCTCGATCACGACGACGAGCGACCGCGCGTGCGCTCGGAGATCGGTGAGCACCTGCGCGTCCCAGGATCCCGCGCGCGGCGCCTCGATGACGATCGCGGTCCGGTGCTGGGCGCCCCACGCGGCGAGGTCGGTCGCGGCGCGCCCCGGATCCGCTTCCAACGGGGGAATCCCGAGCCAAGCCTCGAGTTCACGGAAGATCGAGGCGCCCGACACGGCGCGCGACGACACGACCCTGTGGCCCTGCGCCGAGATGCGCCGGCACACGTAGGTCATCAGGGCGAGGATCGCGCTCTCGCTGCCCGTGCGCACGGTGACCACCCCGCCGGCGGCAAGGCGTCCGTCGAGCGCGCGGAGCGAGCCGATCGAGGCCGCGGGGACCTCGGTGACCAGCGGCGGAGCGAGCGCGGGAAAGGCAGCCAATTCACCGGAACCCTACCAACATCTCGCGGTGGTTCAAGGAAGGGAGACCACATTTCGTGCGCGAGAAGAGAGTGGACCGGCGCGGGAATCCTACAGGGCAGACAGAATCCGTTGAGATTGTAACCGCGCGATCTCCTTGCGAAAAATAGCCTCGATTGCGTCCAGGCCGCCAGGCGGGCCCTCCCCGAGCTCGCGCGCGAGCGGCAACTGCGCGAGGCCCGCCTCCAGGAACAGCGGCATCGCGCCGGGAAGGCGCGCCTCGATCACGCCGATCGCGCGCTCGATCGCGTGAGGATCGCCGCGTCGCACGGGTCCCGTGAGCGCGTCCGGGAACCCCAGCGCCTCCACGTTGTCGGCGACGCTCCGCAGGAGTGGACCGAGCATCTTGCACGCGACCGGTTTCGTCACGCCCGCGCGTCCGAGGAGCGCCACCCCGATGGCCGCGAGCGCTGCCGCGCCGTTCGCGACGAGCCCGGCCGCGGCGTGGTATCCGACCGGATCGAGGCCGCCGATGCTCCGTGGCGTCATCCCGAGCCTCGACGCGAGGGAGCGCGCGCGCGCGACGGCGCGTCTATCGCCCTGCACGTGGACGTTGCCACGCGCGAGCGAGGGGAACCGGCGCAGAGACGCGAACGAGATCATCGGGTGCATCTGCGCGACGCCCGCGCAGGCGGCGGCGAGGGGCGCGAGCGGCGCCGCGTCGAGGGCGCCGGCCGCGTGCACGCACACCGCCCGCGGCGAGAGGATCTTGGCCGCCGCGATCCTCTCCGCGAGGGCATGGAGCTCGCGATCGCGCACGGCGAGCACGAGGATCGCGCAATCGATCCGCGGGGGCAGCGGGCGCCGCGCCGGGCGCAGGGTGACCCCGATCCCCTTCGAGCGGCAGGCGGCGTGGAGTGCGCGGCCCACCTTCCCGGCGCCGAGGATGTAGACCTCGACTCCGGACCGGCGATCAGGGCGCCGTGGCATACAGCCCCCTCTCGCGGATGTGGACCAGCACCTTCGCGGGCAGCCAGCGGGCGGCCTCCGCCCAGGCGCCCTCGCCGATGCGCGCGCGGATGTGCGTGCTCGAGACGTCCGGCAAGAGCGGCGCGGGCGCGCCCTCGTAGGAGACCCCCACGCGGCCGAGCAAAAGGGGCGGGGCGATCTTGCGGATCTCGTCGAAGCGGTACCACTTGGACGACTCGAGCATGAGATCCGCCCCCATCAGCAGGAAGAGGTCCGCGCTCGCGTGGGCGTTGCGGAGGTGCGTGACGAGCCTGAGCGTCAGGCTCTCGCCTCCGAGCTCCTCCTCGGCGCGTGAGATCTCCACGCGGGGGAGCCAGCCCATCGCGAGCTCGCACATCGCGACGCGGTCCTCGTACGGGGCCAGCGACTTCGCGAACGGGTGCACGTAGGTGGGCACGACCAACACGCGATCCATGTCGAACATCCCGACGGCGAGGCTCGCCGCGAGCATGTGCGCCACGTGCGGCGGGTTGAAGCTCCCACCGAAGACGCACACGCGCTCGCGAGGCGCCCCGGTCATGGTTCGCCCTGGACGCGCATCCGGGTGGCCCGCGCGACGTTGAGGACGTGGGATCCGGTCACAGTCCCGGCCACCGTGTAGAAGGTGAGCTGGATCTCCTCGCGCTCGTCGTCGAGGACGCCCACCCCGCCCGTCGCGCCGAGGACGCCGGGCGAGACGAACCAGCGCGCGCCGATCTTCTTGACGAGCGGCGCGTCGCTCTTGCCGAAGACGAGGATGTTGGCCGCGAGGATGTCCTCCTCGTCGAGGTTGGCCTTGTCGAACACGAGCACCGCGACGCGATCGGCGACCATCTCCATGGTGCAACCCGTCGCGCTGGGCAGCGCCTCGAGCGACTTGAGCCGCTGCCGCGAGCGCTCCAGCGAGACGAAGCGGTCGATCTGCTCGGGCGTGCCCTGCACGGCGACGTCGGCCGCGCGCCTCCACGCGTGCTCGTCGCTCGGATCGTCGCCGACGAGCTTGCGCGCCCACGCCGCGACGGCGCGATCCAGCGCACCGTCGACGCCGAGGTAAATCGCGCGGCTCACCTTGGCGGTGTTCAGCAGGAACTCCGACGCGCGACCCAGCGAGGCCACGTCGCCCTCCGCGGGACCAAGGAGACCGATGCGCACGGCGCCCGGAGTATCGCACACACGGAACGCGGCGAGGAGGGAAACGAAGAGGAACGGCAAGAGGACTCCACAGGGTCCGGACAGGGAGTACGCTTCGCGCCGATGTCCGCGTCCCATGACACCGGGAGACTGCGCGCGCTCGCGCGGCCCACGTCGTTCACGTTCGACGGGGAGCGGGTGGAGGGCGAGCTTGGCGAGCCGGTCGCGTGCGCGCTCGTCGCGCTCGGGAGGATGCCGTGGGCGCGCAGCCCGAAGTTCCACCGCCCGCGCGGGCCCGCGTGTCTCCGGGCCGCGTGCGACGGTTGCCTGGCGCGCGTCGACGGCGAGCCCAACGTCATGACGTGCACCGTTCCGCTGGCCCCCGACATGGACGTGCGCACGCAGAACACCCTCGGCTCCCGCACGATCGATCTGCTCCGCATCACGGACTGGTTCTTCCCGGATGGCTTCAATCACCACGAGCTCTTTGCGGGTGTCACGGGCGTGCAGACGGTCATGGAGGTGTTCGCGCGGAGGGTCGCCGGCCTGGGTCGGCTCCCGGCGCGGTCCGTGGCCACCAAGCCCGCGTCCAGGCGGCGCCTCGACGCGCTGGTGATCGGCGCCGGGCCGGCGGGGATGGCCGCGGCGCTGACGCTCGCGGATCGCGGCCGCGCGGTGGAGATCGTCGACGAGGGGTTCGGGGCTGGCGGGTCGCTCCGCGCGCTCCACGAGGCCGAGATGCCGCGGATCCACGAGGTCGGGCACGCGTTCGAGCGAGCGCTCCACGGTGGCCTGGTGGCGGCGCGGACGCGCGCGGTGGTGGGCGCGATCTTCGAGCGAGACGTGCTCGTCGTGGGCGAGGGCGGGGCCGAGATCCTCGATCCGGAGACCCTGGTCCTGGCCCCCGGAGCGCACGATGGCGTGCTCGCGTTCGAGGGGAACGACCTGCCCGGCGTGATGAGCGCGCGCGCGTGCGCGACCCTTGTCGGGCGCGGCGTCCGGCCCGGGGATCACGTGCTGATCGCGGCGCCAGGTGAGCCGTCGCCGTTCACGCGATCGATCGGACGGATCCTCTCCGGCACCGGGGTCGAGGTGACGGTCGTGGAGGAGCCTCCCGTGCGCGTGACCGGCTCCTCGCGCGTGCGCGAGGTCGAGCTCGGTGGCCGCCGCGTGCGCGCCGATCTGTGCGTCGTCGACGTGGAGCCGTCGCCCGCGTACGAGCTCGCGCAGCAGGCCGGCGCGACCCTGGTGCACGAGCCACGCGGGTACGTACCCGCGCTACGAGAGGCGGGGCGGATCGACGCGCGGACGTGGATCGTGGGCGAGTCGGCGGGCGCGCGGCTGGCGGAGGAGATGATCGACGGAGTGCGCGCCGTGATCGGGGCGATCTAGAACGCCGCCTCGCCGCCCAGGTAGGGCACCCAGGCCGGCCCGTACGTGAACCGCCGCGACACGTGGAGGCGCAGCGAGATCGGCGCGCGGGAGATCGCCATCTCCGCGACGAGCCCGGCGCCGCCCGCGAGAGGGAGCGCGGTGCGATCGTAGAACGTGGCGCCGGTGCCGAACACGTCGAGATCGATCTGGCGCAGAAAGAACGCCGGGAACGCCCACAGCGTCGACGCCGTCCCGACGTCGAGGATCACCGGCACGCGGAGCCTTGCGTCGAGGATGCCGACCCGCGGTGCGAAGAGCGCGAGGTCCTCGTACCCGGTGAGCGGCTCGAAGAACCGGACGAGCGGCGGCGTGCGCACGAGGTCGCTCCGCGCCGGCGCCTCCGCGGATCGCCCCGTGAGGCCGCCGCCGCCGACCTGGAGGTAGCGATCCTCGTCGCGTGCGCCGAGGACGGCCCGCGCCCGCGCACCGAACGCGAGCGTCGGCCGGTCGAGGCCGACGAGCGGCAATACCACGGTGGCATCGACCCCCGCGTCCGCGAGGTGTCGCTCGCGCTCGCGATCGACCGGGGGGAACCACGCGCCGCGCGCCGTCATCGACAGGAGTCGCCGCTGCCCCGCGTACGGGACGCTCTCCCGTCCGCGGTACGTCACGGCGACCTCGGGCCCGGCGGCGCGCACCACCGCGGCGTCGGCGCGCCACACCTCGTCGTACCGCGCGCCGATCGTCGCGAGGTGCGTGAAGAAGGGGCGGAGCGCCGCGATCCCGGCGGCCGTCTCGCGCTGGTCGATCGACTCGTTCGTGGGCCCGCGCCCGCGCTCGCGCGTCTGCTTCACCTGCGCGCTCGCCGTCAGGAACCAGGGCGCGAGCTCGGCCGTGAGCCACTCGGCGCCGCCCGACGGCCGCCCGGCGCTGTAGCTGTACTCTGCACTCACTGCCCAGCGGTGGAACCCGAGGCGATCGCCGCCCATCGCTCCGAGTCCCACGACCGGGCCGAACGCGACGGTGCCGGAAGTGAAACCCCGGAGCTGCGGGTGGAAGAGGCGATCGAGGCGCGAGTAGGGGGCGTCCGCCACGACCGTCACGGGATGATCCGCCGGCCCCCGCGCGGTGTCCGCCGCGCGCCTGGCGTGGCTCGGAGACAGGGCCGAGCGCGGCGTGATCGCGGTCGGCGCGAGCGGGACCTCGTCGAGCGTCCACGCGAAGCCCTCGCGGTTCAGGAAGCGCAGCCTGTCGCCCGTCACGCACGGCGCGAGGGCGAGATACGGCGCGCTCGTGCGAGGCTCGGTCGTCCTCGCGTCGAGGTCCGCCACGAAGATCTGCATCCGGCCGGCGTGCTCGGCCGCGTACGCGAGGTGCGTGTCGTCGACCCAGCTCGCGTCGAGCTCCCACGTCGCGTCCGCGGCGCCGTCGGGCCTCGGCACGTCGCCCAGCCACGCCCCGTGTTGCGCGTCGAAGAGGGCGAGGCGGAAGGCCTTTCCGTCGTACACCGTGGCCGAGACGCGCGCGCCGTCGGGCGAGATCCGCGGCTGGAGCGCGTATCTCCGGGGCCCCAGGGACACCAGGCTCCGCGGCGTCATCGTCTCGAGGTCCATCACCGCGATCTCGGCCTGGTCGCCCCGCGCGCGCGAGAAGTAATACCGCCTTCCCGCCGCGTCGATGGACCCGCCCGACCCCTCGAGGTCGGGGAACGCGATCTCGAGCCGCGCACCATCCAGATCGACGTGCACGAGGCGCGCGGCCTGCTGGACGTCGCCCTGATCGAGCGCCACGAACCACAGGTGCCGCCCGTCGGCGGTGAACGACAGCCCGCTCGTCAGCTCGGTCTGCGGCGTGGCCAGGCGTCGCCCGGGCAGGATGTCGGTCAGCTCCCGATCGAAGACGAGGTCGCCACCCGGCCCCCGGAGCGAGAGGCGCGTGGGGTGATCCGGCCCCGAGGTCACGCGCGCCGCAGATCCCGAGGCGTGGCACGTGTGGCGCGCGTACATGTCCAGGCGATCCACGGTGCGCTGCTCCGGGCCGCGCGCCCGTGGTGGGTTCCGCCGCCGCGTGGCGTCGGAGAAGTCGTCGATGAGCTCGCTCAGGCTCCTCCCGTACGCGTTGCCGAAGCGCGGGTTGATCGTGAGGGGGAAGAACATCGAGTCGCCCTGCCGGAACACGACGTCCCACAGCTTCTCCTCGCCGTGCGTCTCCACGAGCCAGTCCACGAAGTGCGATCCCGTCAGGTACTCCGCGCCGTACGGCTGCTCTCGCTGGAGCTGGTGCATCCACCCGCCATCGATCGACCGCCCCGCGACCCCCGCCGAGAACATGCCGCGCCAGACCGGAGACCCGAGCCTACCTGCGCCACCCCCGAGGCGCGTCTCGAAGTAGACGGCGAGCCCCTCCCAGAACCACGGGTCGAGTCCGATCTGCGGCGTGAACACCTCGCCGAACACCTCGTCGATCGCGCCCGGGAGGCCGTGCACCTGCAGGCCCTGGACCCAGTGCGTGAGCTCGTGACAGCCGATGAACGATGGATCCGGAGGGACCCCCAGGATCGCGAGCACGTCGGCGGTGGTCCGCGCGGGGACGGTCGCGAACGCCTCGCTGCCCGGGGACATCGTCGCGACGAACGCGTTGTTGATCGGCGCGTCGGGCACCACGACACGGAGCTTCTGCTGCGAGAACGAGGTCTTCACGCGCCCGGCGCGCCGCAGGTACGCGAGGCACCCCTCGTAGCGCACCGCCATGCGCAGCGCCTCGGCCCGCGCGTGGGCGGGGTAGTAGAGGATGGCGCTCGTCGTCTCCATCCGACGCATGTCCGCGCGGGCGATCGCCGCGTGGGTCGCGACGTCGAACCGCAACGTGGGGGCGGCGCACCCGGTGGCGAGCGCGAGGCAGGCACAGATCCCCGGACCAGGCAGGGAACGCGCGGATCGGCTTGGCAGTCGTGGCACGGGACGAGGTTCGTGTATCATCCACGAAGATGCTCCGGACGTCGCTCCTCGTGTTCTTCTCGTCGTGCGCACTCGCCGCGGCCTGCAACGGCGCCGACGCCAAGGATCCGAACCTCCCGCTCAACGATCTCGACGCCAGCAAGCGGCCTGGTGGGGACGGCGGACCCGCCGCGGAGGGCGGCACCTCCACGAGCGACGCCGCGTCTGCAGCCGACGGATCCCCGACGAGCCCCGTGAGGTGCACCCAGGCCGAGCTCGACGCGGCGGACTTCACGATCCGCGGCAACGTCTCCGTCTCCTTCAGCGAGTCGGACCTGCCCAAGCAGTACACGCTGCATTGCGTGAAGATCAAGGTCGGTATGCCCGTGCACTTCGAGGGGAACTTCGTGGCGCACCCGCTCGAGGCCGCGGGCGGCGACACCCCATCGCCGATCCCCGCGCTCACCCAGGTCAACACGGGTGGGCCGCGGCCGTCGCTCGGCTACCTCGACGTGACGTTCACCAGGCCCGGCACGTTCGGCTACCGCTGCAAGACCCATCCCACCGCCATGTTCGGGGCGGTGCAGGTCGTCCCGTAGGCCGTCAGCGCTGCATGACCTTGGCGAGGGCGAGCGCGTAGGCGACGTCCCTCTCCGCGAGCCCGGTAGCGGACGCGAGATCCGCCGGCGTGGGCACCCTCCCGGTGCGCTGGCGGTGCTCGCGGGCGGTGGCGATCACGACGCGCAGGTCGGCCTCTCCCCGCCCGCCCTGGTCCGACCCGATGACGCGCCCCGCGGCCTCGAGCCGTCCGAACACCCACTCGATCTCGGGAGAGCCCGCGACGATCACGTCGAGCGCGTCGCCGATCCGATCGATCGAGATCACCTCTCCGCACGACGTCCCCGCGAGCAACCTCTCCACCACGCGTTCGAGCTCCGGCCTCAAGATGCCGACCGTAGCAGCGACGAGCACGCCAAGAAGCGGGCCATGTTGATTTTCGTCGCAAGGATCGCGGGCGCCTGGATGTAGGGGAATGGTTCCAATAGGTTACCCATGGGAGTGAATGTACCTCTTTTCGGCTTGCCGACCGACCTATGGTCATTAGACTCACACGGGTGACACACGCTGGACGCTCGCTACGCCTGGTCGCCTTCGTCACCCTGGGCCTCTCCTTCCTGGCTTGCGCCGCGAGCGACGCACCCGAAGGCGGTACGTTCGACCCGACCGGCATCCCGGGTTCGAGCCCCGGGGGGTCGACGCCCGGAGCGCCCTACGGCACCACACCGACGAGCGCGCCACCGTCGGGTCCCGTCTCCAAGGCCAAGGCGATCACGCGGAAGCTCGGGGGAAACCGCGCCGACAGGTTCCTCGTGGGCATGGGCAACGACGGCACCGACAGCGGCGATGACGACGCCTACAAGCTCGGCCCCACCCTCGACGTCCACTACCACTACCTGAACGGCCTCTCCAGCGAGGGCGGCTGGGCCACCTGGAACAAGAACCCCGACTACCCCACCAAGCGCATGCGCGAGGCGCGCAACAAGGGCGTGGTCCCGATGTTCACGTTCTACGAGATGGCCGCCCACGGCGACGGGAACCGCGCGCCGCTCACGGACAGCGCCTTCCTCACGACGTACTTCAAGGACTTCTCGCAGGTCCTCGCGGACATCGCGGCGGACGGCAAGCCCGTGATCCTCCACCTCGAGCCCGACTTCTGGGGCTACGCCGGCCAGTGGGCGAAGCAGTCGGGTGGCCTGTCGAAGGTCACCATGAACATCTCGGGCAAGGCGCCCGAGTGCGCGGGCAAACCCAACAACGTGATCGGCTTCGCGAACTGCCTCTACGACATGGTTCGCGGCCGCACGCCCAACGTCATCCTCGCGTTCCACATGTCCGCCTTCGGCACGAACGTGGACCCGCTCCTCAACACGGATCCGCAGTTCGACGTCGTGGGCGAGGCGAGGAAGCTCGCGGCGCAGGGCAAGGAGATGGGCTTCACGCGTGCCGACCTCTTCGTCGTCGACGCCCTCGATCGGGACGCCGGCTGCTACGAGGTCGGGTACACGGTGAACGGCGAGGTGCTGTGTCGCAAGGAGTCGAACCGGTACTGGGACGACCGGAACGTGAAGCTCCCCCACTTCAATCAGTACTTCACCTGGCTGAAGACGCTCTCCACCGAGCTCGACCTCCCTTACATGATCTGGCAGATCCCGTTCGGCGAGCCGTCGTCCTCCCCCGGCAGCCCCGGCAAGTGGCGCGACAACCGCACGGCGTACTTCTTCACGCACATGGATCAGATCGTCGGCACGGGCGGGATGGCGGCGGTGTGGGGCACGGGCGCGCCGGGGCAGTCGTACCTCACCCCGAGCTTCAAGAGCGGCGTGAAGGCCTACTTCGCGAGCCCGGTCGCGCTACCGTGACCTGACGGGCTCGGCTTCGAGGGAGCTCTCACGCGTCAGGGCACGTTTATCGTCGCGGGGGCGAGCGTCACGCACTCGCCGCCCGGCACCGGGATGGAGTGGTACGTCGGGCTCACGGTGATCTCGACCAGCTTGAGCAACGAGAGCTGGGCGATGAGTCGCTTCTTCAGCGGCTTCGAGGTCGGGTCGATCGTGATCGTGCCCTCGGTCGGGTAGAAGCGCTTGCCGTTGCGCACGATGAAGAGACACTGATCGCAGCTGTAGAGGTCCGCGTTCTTGCCGACGCCGTACCTGAAGGTCCCGGTCGCGCCGCTCCGGTAGAACATGTCGATGTACTCGTGGCTGCGGTTGTTCGTCGGGTAGAACTTCGCGGTGAACTCCGTGTCGTTCCCCTCGTTGTTCTCGTAGGGCTCCGCGGTGAGCGCGGTGCAGCCGGGGAGGCCGGTCGGGCCACCGCTCGCGGTCCCGGACGAGCCGACGGACCCGCTCGCGCCGCCGGCCCCGTCCGCGACGTTGGTCCCCGAGGATCCCGTGCACGCTGCCAGGACCAGCCCGACGACAACCGCCCCGATCGCCCGCCTCTCGGCTCGCCGCACGAGGGTACTGTACCGCTTTTTCGAGGCCGCGCTCGCATCCCCCAAACCGCGTGGATTCGACTAGGATGCGCCCATGGCTCGATTCAGGCTCACGATCGCCGCGAAGGTCTTCATCGCCGGCGTCATCATTGGCGTCGTCGTCCTCGTCCTGTGGCTCAACCCGGGGCTCCTCGGCAAGGTGGCCCCGACGGCGACCAAGGGATCCTCCAGCGTCCCGCCATCGGCGAGTCTCCCCACGGACGTGCCGGGCTTCCCCACGATTGGCGATGCGCCCCCGGGCTGCCCCACCGCGACGGAGGTGCGCTTCTACCACTGGGCGTGGAACGCGCAGATGGGCATGATGCTCGCCACCGGCGGCAAGCAGGCGATCGCGGGGAGCCTCGCTTGCCAGCGCGGCGTGAACCTGAAGCTGATCCGCGAGGACAACAACGACAACCTCATCAGCCAGCTCGTGACGTTCGGCGAGGCCATCAAGAAGGGTGAGGCGCAGCCCAAGGCCGGCGCGCACTTCGTCGGGATCATGGGCGACGGCTCCGCGCAGTTCCTCCAGGGCCTCAACGAGAAGCTCCTCAAGCTCGGCCCCGAGTACAAGGCCGTCGTGATCGGGTCGGCCGGCGCGAGCCGCGGCGAGGACAAGTTCATGGGCCCTCCCGCGTGGAAGCTCAACCCGCAGGCCGCGCGGGGTGGGCTCGTCGCGGGCGTCCTCCGCGACGGGGACTGGAACATCGCCCTCAAGTGGCTGGGCGACAACAAGATTCCCAACAACCCGGACGACACCTCCTGGGATCCGGACGCGCTCAACTGGGTCAACGCGAGTGACTACATCGAGGCGGCCCAGAAGTACGTGAGCGGCTTCTGCGCCGAGCTCAAGAACACCAAGACGGGCAAGAAGGAGAAGCACTGCGTCGACGGCGTGGTCACGTGGACGCCCGGCGACGTGACGGCGGCCGAGCAGAAGGGTGGGATCGTCTCGATCGTGTCCACGAAGGAGTATCGCTCGCAGATGCCCCACGTGATCATCGGCAGCGCCAAGTGGATGGACGCCAACCGCAAGACCGTCGAGGGCATGCTCGGCGCCTTCTTCGACGCGGCCGACAAGATCAAGACGAGCGACGAGGCCCTGCGCCAGGCCGCCGCCGTGAGCGCGTACGTCTACAAGGAGAAGGACGCGGCCTACTGGTACAAGTACTTCAAGGTCGTCCAGCAGCAGGACAAGACAGGCCACGACGTCGAGCTCGGCGGCTCCGCGGTGCACAACCTGGCGGACAACCTGCAGCTCTTCGGCATGGCGACCGGCGCGACCAACGCGTTCAGCGTCACCTACACGGTGTTCGCGAACGTCGTGAAGTCGCAGTACCCCGCGCTCTTCCCCACGTTCGCCCCCGCCGAGGAGATCCAGGATCGCTCGTACCTCCGCGCGCTGCAGCAGGCGGGCTCCACCACGCAGGCCGACATGCCGAAGTTCGCGCCGGACCAGAAGGTCACCAACGTCGTCAGCAAGCGCACGTGGGACATCCAGTTCGGCACGGGAAGCGCCGACTTCACGCCGCAGACGAAGGACGAGCTGAAGAAGCTGCTGAACGAGCTCATCGTCGCGAGCGGCACCATCGTCGAGGTGCACGGCCACACCGACAACGCCGGCACCGCCGAGAACAACATGAAGCTCTCGGAGGACCGCGCGTTCGCGGTGAAGAAGTGGCTCGAGAAGGAGGCTCCCGCCAGCTTCCCGGAGGGACGCGTCAAGGTCGTCGCCCATGGACAGACGGAGCCCGTCGTGCCGAACACGTCGGCGGAGAACAAGGCCAAGAACCGGCGCGTCGTGATCGTCCTCGGCACCGGGGCCTGAGGGGCCGTGCCCGAGGCGAAGGCCACGAAGACGGGCCGTCCACCGGGGATCGCGCTCGCGTTCCTCCCCAACCGCGTGCTGTCGAGGACGACCGCCGCGATCGTGATCGCCTTCTGGGTGGTCGCCACGCTCATCCTCTGGGTCGCGCTCCCCTGGAAGACGCTCCCCACGCCGCTCGAGATCTGGCGCGCGCTCGGGACGATGTGGTGGACGCGCGGGCTCGGGCCCGAGCTGTTCACGACGCTGAAGCTCATCGCGAGCGCGACCTTCTTCACCGTCGTCGTCTCGCTCTCGCTGTCCTACGTGACGGTCCTCCCGTTCTTCAGGCCTCTGGTGGAGGGCGTCTCCAAGCTGCGCTTCCTCGGCCTCACGGGGCTCGTGTTCCCGTTCACGCTGATGACGGGGGGGGGCTACGCGCTCAAGGTCGTGCTGCTCACGTTCGGGATGGCGACCTTCTTCGTCACGGCGATGGCCCAGAACGTGGCCGAGATTCCGCGCTCCGAGTTCGACCACATGCGCGTGCTCGGCGCGGGCGAGGTGCGGATCGTGTGGGAGGTCGTGGTGCGTGGCACGCTGGACAAGGCGGTCGACTGCCTCCGCCAGAACGTCGCGATGGGGTGGGCGATGATCACCATGGTCGAGGGGATAAGCCGCGCCGAGGGGGGCATCGGAGCCCTGATCCTCGACGAGAACAAGCACTTCTTGCTCGCGGAGGTGTACGCGCTGCTCCTCGTGATCCTCGTGGTCGGGCTCGCGATGGACTACGCGATGGGCGTCCTCGGGAACGTCCTGTGCCCGCACGCGAGGCTCGGGAGGATCGCGCGATGACCAGCATCGCGGGCGAGGTGCTGCTCGACGTGTCGAAGGTGTCGCAGACCCTCGGCGGGACGAAGATCCTCGCCGGCGTGTCGTTCCAGATCATCGATCGCGTGCGCGCGGACGTGGTGACGGGTCAGGTTGTCGCGCTGCTCGGGCCGTCGGGCGTCGGGAAGACGCGCCTCCTCCGCATCCTCGCGGGGCTGGACGCGCCCGACGCCGGCACGGTGCGCGGGAAGGACGGGGTCGAGCTCCTTCAGGGATCGGTCGGGTTCGTGTTCCAGGACTACCCGCTGCTCCGGCACCGCACCGTGCGCTCGAACCTCGAGCTCGCGGGGAGGATCGCCGGCATGGCCCCGGCCGACACCGTGAAGCGGGCGGACCGCCTGATGGAGACGTTCCAGCTCGCCGAGCGCGCGGACTTCTACCCCGCTCAGCTCTCCGGTGGCCAGCGCCAGCGCGACGCGATCGCGCAGCAGATCATGCAGCCGCGGCAGCTCCTCTTGATGGACGAGCCGTTCAGCGGGCTGGATCCGGCGGCGCTGGCGAAGGTGGCGTCGCTGGTCGTCGAGGTCGCGAACCTCGACGACCTCAATACGATCGTGGTCGTCACGCACGACATCCGCACCGCCATGGTCGTCAGCGACACCGTCCACATGCTCGGCCGCGACCGGAGCGGAGGGAAGATCGTGCCGGGCGCGCGGGTGAAGGAGTCGTACGACATGGTGGAGCGCGGCCTGGCCTGGCGGAGGGGCGTGGAGCAGTCGCAGGACTTCCTGGAGCTGGAGCGGGAGATCTCGGCGAAGTTCCAGGAGCTGTAGCCCGCCGGCCGCGGCGATTCCTTCGAGGGGTTTACCTTCCTTTACCTTCCCCCCGCGTGCATCCCCTCCGGTGTGGGCCCATGGTGAGGGGCATGAAAAGATCCCTCCTCGTCACCCTCCTCGCCCTCTCCCTCCCGGTCCTCGGCGCATCCGCGCTCGCGTGCAGCGGCACCGCGCAGGAGGCCCCGCAGGCGCAGACGCAGGCCGGCCTGACGCTCGCGCCGGTGGGCGCGTCGACCCAGGGCCCCGTGCGGATCGCCGGCACGGCGCTCGGCGAAGTCCCCCTCAGGCCGTCGCAGCGCGTCGAGCTCGAGCAGCTTGCGACCGCCGCAGACGCGCGCCACGTCAAGGTCCACGCGGCCGCGAAGGACGTCGTCCTCGCGTTCGCGGACCAGGTCGAGAAGGGGCAGATCGACCGCGCCGCGCTGAAGCCCAAGATCGACGTCGCGGTCGGCGCCTTCGAGACGTCGCGGCCCGAGGACCGCGCCGCCATCCAGCGAACCCACGACCTCCTCGACGCGGAGCAGCGCGCGAAGTTCGCCGACGCGCTGCACGCGCAGGTGAAGGAGGCGCGGGCTGGCCACCACAAGGCCCACCACCTCATGGCGCTGGCGGCGGAGCTCGGGCTCACCGACGAGCAGAAGGCGAAGATCTTCAGCGTCTTGAAGGACGCCCGCCACGCGCACGCGAAGGGCCACGCCGGCGAGGCGGAGCACGGCAAGCGGGACCACCACGAGCACGGGCGCAAGGCGATGGAGGCCTTCCGCTCCGACGGGTTCAAGATCGACGAGGCGATGCCGAAGCACGACGTCAAGGACAAGGTCGAGAAGGGGCAGGCGCGGTTCTTCGACGCGGCCGAGAAGATCCTGCCCATCCTGACCCCCGAGCAGCGAACGCTGGCGGCGGCGAAGCTGCGGGAGAAGGCGAACACCTCGCCGGCCGAGCTCCTCCACCACTGATCGCGTCCCATCCGCGGGCACGTCGCCGCCTCGGCGGGTGCAGCTCGCCACGCACAGCGACGATTTTCCAGCGTGGCAGATCCGCGTGGTAGCGTCCGGGCATGTCGAGCGGCGGCACCACGCCCGTCCTCCCCACGGTCCTCGCCGTGCTGGGCAAGGACCTGCTGATCGAGATCCGCACGCGCGAGATCGTCACGACGGCCGGGTTCTTCGCGGCGCTGGTCACCATCATGGCGAGCGTCGCGTTCTGGGGCGGTGAGACCACCACGAAGGTCATCGGGCCGGGGGCGATCTGGCTCCCCGTCTCGTTCGCCAGCGTCCTCGCGCTCTCGCGCACGTGGCAGCGCGAGCGCGAGGAGCGCGCGCTGACCGGCCTGCTCGTGGCGCCGGTCTCCCGTGCGGCCATCTTCGGCGGGAAGGCGGCGGGCGTGTTCCTCTTCGTGCTCGCGATCGAGGCGGTCGTGGTGCCCCTCGTGGGGCTCATGTTCCACGTCGAGCTGCCCGAGGTGCTCCCACGCCTGCTCCCGGTGCTGCTCCTCGGGACGGTGGGGATCGCCTCGACAGGGACCTTGTTCGGCGCCATGACCGTCCGCACGCGCGCGCGCGATCTGGTGCTCGCCTCGGTGCTCTTTCCGCTCCTCTCGCCGACGCTCGTGACCGGCGTATCGGCGACCCGGGAGATCTTCGCGGGCTACGGGTGGGCCGAGATCCGGCCGCACCTGCTCCTGCTCGGCGTCTTCGACGTGGTGAGCCTCGCCGGCGGCCTCACGCTGTTCGGCGCGCTCGTCGACGACTGAAGAGCTGTCCAAGATTGCGCGCGCCCTCTCCCGTTGACGTTGACGTGAGCGTTGACGTTGACGTGAGCGTTGACGTTGACGGCGACGGCGACGGCGACGATTCCTGGCTAGGCCACGGGCCGCTCTCGGCGAGATTTTGCGAGGAAACGCCTTCGAAGCGCACATCCAGCTCGCCAGTCCGTCGCCGTCGCC
>SXNL01000113.1 GCA_005777185.1 Myxococcales bacterium | reverse complement strand
GGGTCGTTCACGAGGGCGCGCGCGATCGCCACGCGCTGCTGCTCGCCCCCGCTCAGCACGGAGGGCGCCGCGCCGAACCGGTCGCCGAGGCCGACGGCGGCGAGCGCGGCCTCGGCGCGCGCGAACGCCCTCGTACGCGAACCGAGCTTCTTCCACGCGGGCAGCGCGACGTTCTCGAGCGCGGTCATCTGCGCGAGGAGGTTGTGCTCCTGGAAGACGAACCCGATCCGCTCCGCCCGGAGGCTCGCACGCTCGGACGGCGAGAGCGACGCGGGGTCCTGCCCGAAGACGCGAACCGTGCCACCATCCGGCGCGTCGAGGAGCCCGAGGATCTGGAGGAGCGTCGTCTTCCCGCACCCGCTCGGGCCGACGAGCGCGACGACCTCCCCACCGTGCACGGTCAGGGTCGCGCCGGACACGATGGCGCGCCCTGCGATCGTGCGCGTCACGTCCTCGGCGGCGAGGATCTCGGGGGCGGGCTCTCGGCCCTGCTCGTTGACGGCCATCGACGACGAGCCTACACGAAGGGGCGTGAGTTCCACTCGCACCGCCGTCGCCGTCGCCGTCGCGCTCGGCATCGTGGCCCTGTTGCCGTCCTGCCAGGGCAGCGCCCGCACGGAGGACTTCTTCGGGGTCCGGCTCGGCATGGCGCCGCGCGAGGTGCGCGATCGCTTCGATCTGGCGCCCCAGGGGACCTTCGTGCTGACCGAGGGCGCCGACCCGCGGCTCGACTGGACACCCACCGTGAGCGCGAGACCGGTGGCCACGGCGCGCTTCGAGTTCCACTCCGGGATGCTGGTCGCCATCCGGGCGAAGATCGATCCGGGCGCGCCGCCTGCCCGGGGCCCGCGTGTGTCCGTCACCTCGCAGATCGTCTCCGCGCGTGATCCGGCGGCCGGCGCCGTGGCGATCACCGTGCTGTCGCGCGAGTGCCCGGTGCACAAGGCGGAGGCGGAGCGAATCGCCGGGACCGCGAGCGTGGCACCCTAGAGCACCGATCAGCTAAGCGTCGACGCGGCGTGGCACATCGCCCCGCGTCCGTCACCCTCCGCGCCGCGCCTGCCCGACGGGCATCCCCACCCACCGCTCCATCTCCGCTGCGTCCACGGGATCCCTCCCCCGGAGCCTCACCTCCGCGTGCGGAAGCGCGTCCACGCCCCAGAACATCTCGCCGTCCACGAAGACCGTCGGCACGCCGAAGACGCCGGCCGCGATCGCCCCCTCCGTCGCGCGCCGCACGCATAGCTTCGCCTCCTCCTCCCCCGCGGCGCGCACGAGCCCCTCGCCGTCGAGGCCGGCCGCGCAGAGGAGCGCCCCCACGACCCCGGGCTCCGTCACCCCCGGCCCTTTGCCGCCCCACACCGCCAGGAACAGCGCGTCGATCGCGCGACGCCGCGCCGCGTCCTCCATCGGCAGGCTCGCGATGCGCAGCGCGAGGAGCGGGTTGACCGGGTGGGCGGGCGGCGGGCCGATCGGCACGCCGAGCGCGTGCGCCGTGCGCACCACGTCCTTGAAGATGTACGCGCGCTTCGGCGGGATCTCGGCCGGCCCTTTGTGACCGTGGGCGTCGAGGAGCGCCGCGAAGAGGATCGGGACCGGCCGCACCGCGCGCCCGTGGCGCGCCGCGAGCGCGTGGATCTGCGTCCACGCGAGGTACGCGTAGGGCGAGATGAAGTCGAAGTGAAACAGGAGCGGCGCGGCGTCCGTCACGGCGTCACGATCTCCCCTTTCTTCTGCGCGAGGAGCTGCGTCAAGAGCAGGTTCACGAGCGACGAGCTCCCGCCCTCGCCCGCGCCTCCACCGCCCGCCATGATCTGCGGCACGAGCTCCACGCCCGCGCCCGCGAGCGCGCGGCTCACCTCGATGAGCGC
Organism: Myxococcales bacterium; assembly: GCA_005777185.1. Lineage (GTDB taxonomy): Bacteria > Myxococcota_A > Polyangia > Polyangiales > Polyangiaceae > SXNL01. The sequence goes on along the minus strand of SXNL01000113.1, from coordinate 2,520 downwards.
GAAGTTCGCCTGGCCCACCGCCGCTGTCTTCTGCTGGATCACCGCGGCCTCCGCCTTGCCGACCGCCGAGATCTTCGTGCCCTCCGCCTCGCCCACGAGGATGAGCACCTTCGCGTCGGCCTCAGCGTTGATCTTCTTCGCCTGGGCCTGGCCCTTCGAGGCCTCGATCGTCGCGTTGGCGGCGTACTCGGCGATCTTCACGCTCCGCTCCGCGTCGACGACGCGGGCCTGCGTGGTGGCGAGCGCGCGGGCCTGCTCGAGCTCCTGCCGCACCTGCTCGGCGGCGCGCTGCGTCTCGTACGTCACCCGCTCCTGTTCGGCGATCTTCCGGTCGGTCAGCGGCTTCATCAGCGCGGGCGGTGGCACGATGTCGCCGATGAGCGTGTCGACGGCGCCGACGTTGTAGCCGTCGAGTGCCGACTTGATGGCCGCCTTGGCCTCGTCCTGCCGCTCCTTGCGCTTGCGCAGGAACTCGATGATGTCCGTCCCCTGCGCCGCGTTGCGGAAGTAGTTGCCGATGGTGGGCTCGAGCACCTGCGTCACGAGGTTCGCCACGCTGCCGAAGCGGGCGATGACCCGAGGCGCGTCGGTGCTGGGGATGTGGATGATCTGGCTCACGTCGAGGTTGAAGGTGAAGCCGTCCGCCGACCGCACGGAGATCGTCGAGAGCTTCTCGTCGAGCTTGTGGGCCTCGCTCTTCTCGTCCGCCCAGTTGAGGACGATGTTCGCGGTCGAGACCGCCTCGACGCGGTGCGTGTACGGGTTGATCGGGTACTTGCCCGGGTCGAGCGGCTGCGCCCAGACGCCCCGCTGGCCGCGCATGACGAGGTTGCCGTGCTTGAAGGTGTCACCCGTCACGTCCTCGCCCGGCACGCCGACGAAGGCGATGACGACGCCGACGTGGGCGATGGCCACCTCGGTCATGGGGTGGATCTCCACCGTGGCGAAGCGTGGATTCAGGAAGTAGCGGCCCGCGAGCATGACCTGCACCTGCAGGCCCTTGAAGCCGCCGCCCGCGAGAAACGCCTGCCCGTCCTGGAACATGTTGTGTCCCGGCACCTCGGCGCCGGCGATGTCTCCCGTCGGGAGCGGCGCGCCCTCCTTCGTGGTGACGATGCCGACCGTGTTGTCCGGGATGTCGGTGACGGGCTCCGAGACGACCGAGAAGAGGGACGTGTTGATACGGTACGTGCCGGGCGGGATGATCGTGATCTGCGGCCCGCGCTCGCCGCCGTTCGTGAGGAACAGGCGCGCGTTCTGGAAGGACTCGCAGCGCACGTCGCGCGCGAGGACGCGGCCGCTCGGCAGGGGCACGCCGTCGCGCGCCTCGACCACGCCGATCTGGCCCTGCTTGACGGTCGTGAACGGGACCTTCGAGACGGCGTACTGCCACGGCCAGAGCCAGAAGCGGATCCCCGGCGCGAGCGTGTCCGCCTGGACGCCCGCCTCGCCCTTGAGCGCCACGATGGAGCCGTCCGGGAGCGTGCGGTGCGCACCGAAGAGGCGGTACTTCTTGACCACGATCCCGATGCAGTCCTCGGGGATGATCACCACGCCGAAGAGGCGGAGGACCAGCCGGTGGGCGATGAGGACGAGCACCAGCGGGACGATCCACCCGTATCCCTGGACGACGGACAGCACGGTGTCCGAGAGGTCGACGCCCTTCTGGACGGGCGCGCTGGCGACATGGGACTGCACCAAGAGGATCGGGTTCATGCGCGGGACGCTACCACGCGGCCCGGCCCCGGTGAGGAGCGCTGCTACACGTTTCCTCCTCGCGCCGTCACGCCGGGGTCCTCAGGGTCCGCGTGCCTTGCCCTGAGCCCGCCGGTACCGCGCCACGGTGGTCCCGCTCCAGCGCCGCCACCACCCGGCCGCGGAGCGCGCTCCCGTCGAGATTCCTCATCTCCCGGAGGGCAGCGAGCACGCGTGCCGCCGAGGTCGTCGGCGCGTCCGGCGGCTCCACCCCGCCCAGCCAGCGGGCGGCGGCGTCCTCCAGCACCGCGCGGAGGCAGGGATCGGCGCCGGGCAGGAGGGCGCTCGCGGTCCCGGGATGATCTCGATCGCGGTGCACGGCGCGCCGAACGTGACGCGCGGGCCCAGGATTCGACGGTACTCGTCCGCGTCAGGCCAGATGGCTCCGCCCACGTGGCAGCGCCTCGATGACTCCGTTCGCGAACACGACGGAATCCAGCGCCAGCACGTACACGTCGAGTCGTTCGTGATCGAGAACCATGCCAGCCATGCCATCCCAGTCGGCCCGTCGACCTCGGGGTTGCATGAAATCGGGCACGGGCACGTCTACGGCGAGAGCGAGAATATGGGGACAGGCCCTAGTCCGCCCTGGTCCGCCCGAGTCAATGCCGTTCGGATGAGGCATTCGTTCGAGCGAGGGTGCCCCCACCCGTCGCGCTTCGCGCGCCGGCCTCCCCCCGATCGCGCGCTACGCGCGCGATGGGGGAGGCGAAGAGGTTCCGTGGAGGCGGTGGGGCGCCCGCGCAGACCTCACCCCCCGTCCCC
>SXNL01000112.1 GCA_005777185.1 Myxococcales bacterium | reverse complement strand
GCTGACGATGATGATCGCGCAGGTCACCGGCAACGTCGCCCACCACTTCGTCCACACGTTCGGGGACGTGCACCTCTACAACAACCACATCGAGCAGGCGCGCCTCCAGCTCGAGCGCGCGCCGCGCCCGCTCCCGACGATGCGCGTCGATCCGGACGTGTAGGACATCTTCGCCTTCCGCTTCGAGCACTTCGCGCTCGAGGGGTACGATCCCCACCCGCACATCGCGGCCGAGGTCTCGGTGTGAGCGCGCGCGCGCCGCTCGCGATCGTCGTCGCCGCCGGAGAGGGCGGCGTCATCGGCACAGGCGGCGCGCTCCCGTGGCGGATCCCCGAGGATCTGCGCCATTTCAAGGCGAAGACCGTCGGGCACGCCATCATCATGGGCCGGAAGACGCATGCTTCGATCGGGCGCGCGCTGCCCGACCGGCGGAACATCGTCGTCTCGCGCGATCCGGCGCTCGCGCTCGCCGGGTGCGAGGTCGCGCCCTCGCTGGAGGCGGCGATCGCGCTCGCCCGCCAGCACGATCCCGAGCCACGCGTCGTCGGCGGCGCCGAGATCTACCGCCTTGCGCTGCCCCTCGCGACGCGCATCTTCCTCACGGAGGTCGCGCGCCGGGTCCCGGACGGGGACGCGTTCTTCCCGGCGCTCGATCGCACCGAGTGGATCGAGGCGAGCCGCGTCCCGGGAGCATCGGAGGGCGTCACGTTCGTGGAGCTCGTCCGGGCGTCGGAGACGGCGGACGGCAACAAAAACGCCGATCACGTGCCCAAAACCCGCTAGCTTTCCGCCCGTGCAGCGCCTCCTCTCCCCGCTCGCGCTCGCCGTGTGCGCCGGTCTGGTCGCCCTCGCCGCCGCCCTCCCGTCGTGCCGCGCGGTCGAGCCCACGAACCGGCCCGTCGCCGCCTGCGAGCTCGCGTGCGCGAAGCGCGCGGCGCAGTGCTCCACCGCCGAGTGCAACCGGGGGTGCGAGTTCATCCTCGATCGCCTCGCGGAGGGGCTCGGCGGCGAGATCACCCGATGTGTGGGCAAGCTCGAGCCACGCGCGTGCAACGACGAGGCGTGGGCACACTGCGCCGTACGCGTCGGCCCGCACGCCGACGGCGGACCGCCCGGGCCTCCGGCCCCCTCGGACGAATGGGACTGAGGAAGGTCACCGACGCGCTCGGGCGCGAGCTCCTCTTCGGCTCCGCGCCGCGGCGGGTGGTGTCCCTCGTGCCGAGCGACACGCTGTCGGTGTTCGACCTCGGCTGCGGCGCGTCGATCGTCGGGCGCACCGACTACTGCGAGCTCCCCGAAGGGGTGCGTGCGCTTCCCTCCGTGGGGGGCACGAAGAACCCGGATCTCGCGGCGATCCGCGCCCTCGAGCCCGACCTCGTGATCGCCAACAAGGAGGAGAACACCCGGCGCGATCTCGAGCGCCTCGCCGAGGAGGGGTACCGCGTCCTCGTCGCCTTCCCGACGCGCGTGGCCGAGGGGCTCGCCCACCTCGCGAAGCTGGCCGTCGTGTTCGACGTCGCGGGCGAGCCCGCGGTGAAGGACCTCGTGCGCCGCGGGTACGAGGCCGTGCGCGAGGCGGAGAGCGCGCGCGCTCGCCGGCGGTCCGTTCGCACCTTCTGCCCGATCTGGATGGACCCGCTGATGACCATCCATGGCGACACGTACATCAGCGACGTCCTCCACCTCGCGGGCGCCGAGAACGTCTTCGCCGATCGCGCGCGCCGGTACCCGCTCGCGGCAGATCTCGGCCAGGCCGTCGCGCTCACCGGCGAGCGCGTCCGAGGCCGGGACACCCGCTACCCACGCGTCCGCGTCGACGAGGTCATCGCGCGTGCCCCCGAGCTCGTCCTCCTGCCGGACGAGCCGCACCCGTTCTCCGAGGCCGACCGCGAGGTGTTCCTCGCGCTCGACCTGCCCGCGTCGCGGACCGGGGCGGTCGTGCGGACCGGAGGCAAGGATCTCTCCTGGTATGGCTCTCGCGCCGTCGACGGGCTCGGCCGCCTGCGCGCGCTCGTCGACGCGTACGCGCCGCCCGGGCGGGGCGGCTGATCAAGGGCGGGGATCGCCGGCGAGGATCGAGAACACCGCGTGGTCGAGCCAGCGCCCGTGGCACCGCTCCGCCTGGCGCGCGATCCCCTCGAAGTGGAACCCGAGGCGCCCGATGACGGCCAGCGACGCGTGGTTCTCCGTCGACGCCGCAACCCGGATGCGGTGCGCGTGGACATCGTGGAAGGCCCAGTCGATCACGCTTCGCGCCGCCTCGGTCATGTACCCGCGACCGGTCGCGTCCACGCGGAGCCAGTACCCGAGCTCGCAGCTCTCGTGGAGGTGCACCATCGACTCGAGCCCCACGACGCCGACGAGCCGCCTCGTCGCGCGCTCGCGGATGGTCAGGCGGCACGCGCGCGACGCGTCCCAGTCGGAGGCGCTCGCGTCGGAGTAGCGGTGGCTCGCCTCGAGATCGGAGTTGAAGGGCACCCACGGGAGCCACGGCTCGAGGTGGCGGCGCGAACCCTCCACCGCTGTCCAGAGATCCTGCGCGTCCGCGGGCTCGATCGGCTGCAGGTACAGCCGGGCCGCGAGCAGGGGGCGCGCGCGGACCTCGACGCGGGAGGGGATGGCGAGCATCGCCAGCCGAGCCTAGCACCGCTCGGCGATCCGCGGTCGGCCGTCCGCGGGCCGCCGACCACGCGTCAGCGCGAGGCGGAGCGCGCGCCCCGGCGCTGCGTCGCGTACGCGTGCACCGTCTCCTTCGTCGGTCGCTCGACGGTCTCGAGCGGGCTCGTGACGAGGTCGCGGCCGTCGTTCGCGAAGTAGAGCGCCTCGCCGCGTGCCGGCTCGCCGGGGTTCGGCAGGATCGCCCCGGACGGGAAGAAGCGCAGCCCGCCCTGGATGCGCCGATCGAGCGCGAGGTGCCCGCGAAGGAACTCCCCGCTCCTGCGGTCGCGCACCGCGACGCAGAAGCCGTCGCGGAAGTGGTACTCGGTGTTGCGGGTGACGTACACGCGGTGGCGGCGCCGCTCGGGGCCGCGGAAGGTTTCGGTGGCGATCGCTTCTCCCATGGTCACGAGAGAGTGGCGACGCTCGCGTGCGCGGGCCAACTTTTCCGCTATCGTCGGCCCCGTGCCGTTCACGCTCACGATCGAACCGGACGTTCGCGACGATGTCGACGCACGGGAGATCGCACGACGCATCCGGGCGATGGTGCGTGCCCTCCGCCTCGCCGACGAGATCTCGTTCGTGCTGTCGGACGACGACCACGTCCGCGCGCTGAACGCGACCTACCGGGGGAAGGACCGGACGACGGACGTGCTCGCCTTCGCCCTCGAGGAGGGCGAGTTCTCGAGCTTCCGCGGTTCGCTCCTCGGCGACGTGATCGTGAGCGTGCCGACGGCGATCCGGCAGGCGCGCCGCGCGCGGAAGGCGCCGCTCGAGGAGATCACGATGCTGCTCGCCCACGGGCTCCTGCACCTCCTCGGGTGGGACCACGACACGAAGGCGAAGGATCGCGCGATGCGCGCGGAGGTCGCCCGGCTGACCCGGGGCGCCTCGCGACCGGCGTCGCGAGGCGCCCCTGCCCGCACCACGAGAGTGCGTAATCCTTCGGGAAAACACGGCATTGCCGCCGTCGATGGGCCCCGAACCCGCGTATTTCAAGGGCTCTGCGGTGGCAAGGGGCCTCGGAAGCCGATAAAAAAAGCAGAAACGTGATCAATTTTCGCTTGCCCGCATGGAACACGCGGTGATAGCGATACTCGGGCTGCGGTAGCGGGGAAAACTCGGTCAAAACCGCGGTTCGCGACACGACGGAACATCGGTCGGCCTGGCTCAAAGGTGGGATAAACGCCTACAGCGGGCGGACGGGGAACAGAACAACATCGTCGAGCAATCGACAGGAGGATGCACAGATGGCGGGAGCGAAGAGGTTGACGAAGGCGCAGGTGATCTCCGAGATCGCCGAGTCCAGCGAGCTCGACAAGAAGAGCGTCGCGCGCGTGTTCGAGGGTCTCGTGGAGCTCGTGAAGAAGGAGCTCAAGAAGCAGAACGGCGAGTTCGTGATCCCCGATCTGCTGAAGCTGAAGACGGTCCGCAAGCCGGCGACGAAGGATCGCCCCGGCATCAACCCCTTCACCAAGCAGCCGATCACGATCAAGGGCAAGCCGGCGTCGAAGAAGATCCGCGCCTCGGCCCTCAAGAAGCTGAAGGACCTCATCCAGTAACGGGGCGCAACGACGCCTCTTGGAGAAGGGCGCCGGCCGCGAGGCCGCGGCGCCCTTCTTGTATTTGAGGGGCGCCGCGCGGTCGCGGTATGTTCGCGCCATGGTCCCTCTGCGACGCGCACCGCGGCTCCTCCTCGACGGGCTCCTGGTGCTCGTGGTCGCCTGCGTCCCTGGGAAGGGCAACGTCTCGGGACCCTTGACCAGCGATCCATCGGTGCCGAGCGCCGCACCGGGCGCGGTCGAGGCGGGGGCCGTCGCCGTGTCCGGCCCCGACGCCGCCACGGCCGGCGATGCCTCGCGTGCGAGCGGCACGGCGCGCGTGCTCGTGCCCGAGGGCCCGGCGAAGTGGCGGAGCGTCCCGCGCGAGCAAGCCGGATTCTACGCCGTGGTCGATGGCCTGTGCTCGGACCTGGCGGCCGGTCGCGTCGGCAAGGACATGGTCGTGCACTACGGCGGAGGCGCGCTCGGCTACTACTCCGACAAGCGACGAGGTGGCGCGTCGTTCATCGCGCTTCGTGACGACGGGCTCGAGTCCATCGGAGACCCCAGCATCGCGTCGCCGAGGGGCATCGCCGGCCGCTCTCTCGACGACTTCTGGGTCGCCGACAGCACCGGCACCCGCACCAGCGAAGGCGCGGTGCTCCACCGGTACGCCGGCGGCAAGTGGAAGCGGTACGAGAAGGACCAGACGAACATCCACGCGTGGGTGGACGGCGGCGTCATCGGATCGCTCGGCTTCGCCGCGGCGAACGGTGAGCTGTGGGTCGAGGGGTCGACGACGAAGCCGCCGCTGGCGCTCTACCAGGACTACCCGTACCCGGCGCTCGCGGCCTTTCCCACCGGCGATGTCCTCCTCATCTCGCGCCGCAACCGGCAACAGAACCCGGACGCCCCGCTCGTCGGTCGCCACTGGGCGCCCGGTGGGAAGATCACCGAGCACGCGCTCCAGGCGCTCCTGCCCGGGGACACGTGGGCGTCGGTGCACGAGGTCGCCCCGGACGAGGTCTACGTCGTCCGCGCCGATCGCGTGGCGCGATGGAACGGCGCGTCCTTCGCGGCGATCGGGAAGACCACGAACGGCCAGCCGATCAAGCTCGTCCGCCGCGCCGGGTCGGACGACCTGTGGGCGCTCACGGAGGCGGCCACGCTCGAGCGCATCGCGAAGGCGCAGACAGGCGTCATTCCCACGCCCGAGCCCGTGGCCGATTTCGACGGCGTCGAGGACGGCGCGCCCTGGATGGTCGGCAAGTCGGGCAAGCTGTACCGTCGAGAGGGTGCGGAGTGGAAGCCCGCCGCGCTCCCGACGCCGCCGTTCACGGCGGGCTCCACGTTCAAGGCGAAGCGGGTCGTCGTGGCATCGCCCGGCGACGTGATCCTCGTCGGGATGTACTGGGAGAAGGGGCCGGGCTGGAAGGACCAGGAGCTCCACACAGCGCTCTTCCGCACGCGGCCGGTGAAGGAGACGCTGCGTTGCAACGAGCCCGATCCGGAGAACAACAACATCAACGTGGGGCACGGGTTCCAGTCGTGGCCGCCGATGGCCACGGCGGAGTGCAAGACGCCGTTCGCCGTGCTCGCGCGGCGGAGCAACGCGGTCAAGAAGGCGGACGACTGGCCGAGGATTCGCGCGGCGCTGAAGGGCCACACGGAGCTCGGCGACGTCGCGCTCGTCGAGTTCGTCTCCGGGGACCGCACGTTCGTGGGCGCGAGGGTCCGGGACGTCGACACGGCGAGGAAGCTCGTGGCGCTCGTCTCCGCGAACGACCGGCTGCGGCCCGAGGTGGTGTGCGGCGATCCCGAGCCGAAGCGCACGCTCGCGATCGACCTCGCGACGGGCCTGGCCTCCGAGAAGTGAGCGTGCTCCCGTGAGGGGCGGGAGAGGCGTCGCGCTCGTGGCGGTGCTCGCGAGCGTCGCCGGGGGGATGGCGTCGTGCGCCGGCGCACCGCGCTCGACGCTGGAGGGGGCGTCCATCCGTCCGCTCGCGACCGGCCTCGCCGCGCCGGCGCCGTGCGGGGGTTGCCACGCCGCGATCGCGGACGAGTGGCGCGTGTCGTTCCACAGGCTCGCGTTCACCGACGAGACCTTCCAGCACAGCCTCGCCCTCGAAGATCCGAAGGAGCATGTATTCTGCACCGGTTGCCACGCGCCGGCCGCTTCCCGTCTCGGCGTCGCCGTGGGCGTGGACTGCGAGGCCTGTCACGGCGTGACCCCCCACGCCCGCGACGGCGCGCGCGCGAGGCCCGGCCCCGCCGCGACCTGCGCGGGCTGCCACGAGTTCACCTTCGCGGGTGGGCGCGAGGAGCTCGTGCAGCGGACCGTCTCCGAGCACGCGCGCTCCGCCTTCGCGGACGTACCGTGCGCGGGGTGTCACATGCCCACGCGCGCGGGACACAAGGATCACCGCTTCCTCGCGGGGCACGCGCCGGAACGGATCTCCGCGGCGGTACGCGTGGAGGCCGAGCGCGTGCAGGGAGCGGCCGCGATCCGGTTCGTCCTTCGCGTGGACGCGGGGCACGACTTCCCCACGGGCGACATGTTCCGGCGCGCGCGGCTCCTGGTGTTCGCCGAGGGCGCACGGGGAGAGATCGTGGGGGACGCGTCGCGCACGTTCGGCCGAACGTGGACCGCGCTCCGTGAGGGGTCGCACGCGGAGGCGCGCACCGAGGCGCGCGACACGCGAATCCGCGGCACGTGGACGGGGGTCGTGAGTCTCGGCGAGCCCGGGGCGCCGATCGCGCGGGCGCGGTGGCAGCTCCTGTACGAACGCGTGCTCGCGGTACGGGGCGACCAGGTGACCGTCGTGTCGAGCGACGCGGTCGCGGAGGGGACCGTGGCGTGGAGGTGATCGTCAGCGCGCCGCGGTCTGGCCGCGCACGTATTTCAGGTGCGTCACGTCGGGCGCGGCCACCGTGCGGACGAGCGCGAGGCCGTGCAGGTCGTCGCCCGTCCCCTCGAACAGGCGCTCTCCCCCGCCGAGGAGCGTGGGCACGAGGTGGATCCACATCTCGTCCACGAGGCCCATGGCGAGGAACTGCCGGGCGACGCTCGCGCCGCCGGCGAGGGACACATCCTCGCCGCGAGCCGCCTCGCGAGCCATCTCGAGGGCGGTCGCGATGCCGTCGGTCACGAACGCGAACGTCGTCCCGCCCTTCATGGGGAGCGTCGCGCGCGCGTGGTGGGTCAGCACGAACACCGGCGCGTGATGAGGCGGCTCCTCCCCCCACCATCCGCTCCACGGGTTCGCCTCGTCCCAAGGGCCCGGGTGTCCGCCGAACATGTTCCGCCCCATGATGACGGCGCCGACGCCCGCCTGGACCTCGCGCACGACGGCGGTGCTGAGGTTCACGAGGCCGCCCTCGAGTCCGTGCTTCGAACGCCAGGCCTCCAGCCCGAACACCCAGTCGTGGAGGCGCATGCCGCCCACGCCGAGGGGGTGCTCCACGCTCTGGCGGGGGCCTGCCACGTAGCCGTCGAGGGACGTCGCGATGTGGAGACGCAGCCGGCCGCCGCCGGCCGCGCGGCGTGAAGGTGCGATCGTCTTGCGGAAGTTCACGCAGCGATCGACGATCTCGTAGCCCAGCGCGACGTGCGCCTTCTCGGAGATCGCGTTCGTCGCGAGCGCGTCCGAGCCCATCTCCGTGCACCCCAGCACGCGGGCCCACGCCTCCGCGGCGTCGATCAGGGCCCGCCCGACCCCTCGCCCACGGTGCGCCGCGTCCACGAACCACCCCTCGACGTACCCGCTGGCGTGCCCCGGATCGCAGCCGTCGACGGTCGAGCGCAGGCTCGCCTCCACGAAGCCCACGATCTGCCCTCCTGTCTCGGCCACGAACACGACGAGCGGCATCGCCGAGGCGGGTCGACCGGAGAGCACAGCGGCGGCCTCGCCTCTGTGCTGTTCCGAGGCGACCTCGGGCCAGAGCGCGTGAAAGCGCGCCGTGACCGCGTCGAGATCGGCGAGCGTCCCGCGTCGGACGGTGACATCGACCCTTGACGGCGAGCCCATCATGGCGTGCACGCCGAGCGTATCACGCGAGCGCCCGTCGCCGCCTCGCCAGCACGCCCGCGACGATCAAGAGCACCATGGGAACGTCCCCCGCGCGCGCGAAGAACGTCGGGTCTCCGTCCAGGAGCGCCGCGTCCACGATGAGCGGCGCCGGCATGGGCTCTGCGTAGCGCGCGCGCACCCGCCCCGCCGCGTCGACGAACGACGTGGGGCCGAGGTTCACCGCGCGGACGAGATCCTTGCGTGTCTCGATCGCTCGGAGGGCGCTGAGGTAGAGGTGGAGCTCCCCCTCGGCGCTGCCCGCGAACCACGCATCGTTCGTCACGTTCACCAGCAGGTTCGCCCCCTCCTGCGCCTCGCGCCCTGCGAGGCCGATCGTGTCCTCGTAGCAGTTGAGCACCCCCGCCCGCATCCGGCCCCACGACAGGAGCACGTGCTTCGTGCCTGGCAGGATGCCGGTCCCTCGGGAGAACCAGCGCCTGAGGAAGGGCAGCTCGTCGGCCAGGGGCACCGTCTCGCCGAACCACAGGAGGTGGCGCTTGTCGTAGGGCTCCGAGAGCGTTCCGTCGGGGTAGGCGATCGCCGCTGAGTTGAACGCGCTCCCGTGTCCCGCGACCATGTAGATGCCGGTCATCACCGGGCCGCGGACGCCCTCGCCGCGGATCGCCAGCTCGCCCACGGGATCGTGCCGCATCGCGTGCGAGATCGCGTACGGGTACGCCGACTCGGGCCAGATCACGATCTCGGCGCCCTTCGCCTCGGCGAAGCGCGTGAGGCGCACGAGGTTGTCGAGGATCGGCTGGGCGCGCGCCGGTTCCCAGCGCTGGCGCGCCTCGAATCCGGGCTGCAAGAGGCCGATCCGGAGATGTGGCGCCGCCGCGCGCCTCCGGTCGATCTGGTCGATGCGCGCGGCGCCGTAGGCGACGGCCGCTGCGCCGACGAGGCCGGTCAGCGCCAGCCACGCCATCCCACGCGTGCGCGCTGCAGCGCGGAGCATCACGGCCTCGACCGCCCCCGCGCACGCGAACGCCATCAGGAACGTGACCCCCCGCTCGCCGATCACGTCCGCGAGCTGGAGGAGGATGGGCCATGGACTGATCCCGCCGGCGGGCGTCCAGGGGAAGAGCGCCGGGAAGAACGTCCCCGCGAACACGCCCGTCGCGGTCGCCAGCGGCGGCGGTCCCCCGCGGCGCTGCAGGATCGCCGCGAGGACGCCCGCCAGCAGCCACCCCAGCGCCTGCGCGGGCGCGAGGAGCGCGAGCGCCAGGTACGAGAGCCCCGCGCCGAGCTCCGTGAAGCGCTGGATCACCTCGGGGACGAACCGGAGCGCGACGAGGTTCGCGCCGGTCCCGAAGGCGGCGCCCACGAGCGCCGCTCGGGCGACCGCCCGGCCGGGTCCGCGCGCCGTCTCACGCAGCGCCCACGCGAGCCCCGCGAGACCCACGAAGGGCGCGAAGTGGAGATTCGTCGGAGGCGCTGTGAGCGCGAGCGTGGCGCCCGAGGCGAGGCCGACGGCAGAGGAGAGGGCGAGCTTCATCGAGAGCCCGCCTTGCGGTCGAGGCGGGCCTCAGAAATAGAACGTGATCCCGCCCATGAACAGCCCGCCACCCGAGGTGTTGGTCGACCGGCCCTGCGCGTCCGTGAACTCGGGATCGTACTGCCGGTCGCGGTCGATCCGGCCACGCACGAAGCCACGAAGGTCCGCGTTCAGCGCGAGGTGACGTGTGGGCCGGAACTCGAGGCCGACGCCCGCCTGCATGCCGAAGTAGCTGTAGCGGTACTTCGGGCCGTCGTAGCCCTGCGAGTCGTCCACCGCCGTGGCGCCCGCCCAGCCGAAGCCCGCGAGGAAATAGAGCTGGGCCTTGTCCTTCGGATTCACGAAGAGCAGCCCGTTGAGGAGGAACGCCGCCTCGCTGCGACGGAAACCGTTGTAGTCGCGGCCCCCGGCGAGATCGAGGTCGGCCTGTATCGCGAGCGGGGCGATCGGGCGGAACCGCAGTCCCGCGCCGATGACCCCCGCGCCCGCGTCGCTCGTTCGCCCCTTCCCGAAGAAGGCCCCGCCGAGGTGGAGGTTCAGGCCCCACTCGTTCTTGCGCGGGTAGTCCGGCGGGCGGGGCGTGTAGACGTAGGGGGGGGGCGCCTCGCGAACGACGACCGTCGGCGGGGGCGGCGGCGGCTGGTACACGACCACGGGCGGCGGAGCGGCCGGTGGCGGCGCCGCCGCGGGGGGCGGCAGGGGCTGAAGACTGGCAGGAGGCGGCTGGCCGGGGGCTGGCTGGGTCTCCTGGCAGAACCAGCTTCCCGGGGGACAGTCGGCGCGGGCCTCGCTCGACGCGAGGGTGACGAGCGACAGGGTCGAGGCGCCCGCCAGCAAGCCGAGTGTCCGCTTCTTGGTGTACCAGCCGAAACCCATCACAAGCCTCCTCGAAAAACGCTGCAAGTCCACGATGCATCCAAAGCAGCCGGCGTGCCACCCCCTCCAGCCAGGACCCTGGGCGTTTTCGGAGCCCCTGGGGCGGGAGTAGCCGTCCGTTCACGGGGACCATGAGACCGGATGCGGGGTCACGCCGTCCGTAGTAGACAGGGATGCGGTTCCGTGCTCCCCACCCTCCGCCTCAAGCCTGGTCACGTGCAGCCCATCTGGGCGGGTCACCCCTGGGTGTATGCGCAGGCTGTCGACAGGGTCGAGGGCGGCGCGACGCGCGGGGACGAGGTGAGGGTGGTCGATCCCCGGGGCAACTTCCTCGGTCGTGGCTTCTACTCGCCAGGGTCGGCGATCGTCGTGCGCCTCCTCGCGAGGGACGAGGAGGTGCCGATCGACACCGACTTCTTCGTGAAGCGTTTCGCCGACGCGCACGCGCTGCGCGCCTCGCTCGGGCTCGGCGGCGAGGGCGACGACCCGAAGACGACCGGATTTCGCCTCGTCCACGCCGAGGGCGACGGGCTGCCCGGGATCGTCGTCGACAGGATGGGCGAGGCGCTCGTCGTACAGCTCCTCACGTTCGGCATGAAGGCCCGCGAGCGCGTCGTGCTCGACGCGCTCGAGACGGCGCTGGGGAGGAGGACCATCCTCGACCGCACGCCCGCCTCCGTGCTCAAGCACGAGGGCTTCACCCCGACGCCAGGCCTCGTCCGCGGCGCGAAGCTCGAGGAGCTCACGTTCGAGGAGCGCGGGTTCTCGCACGCCATCCCGACGAGCCTCGGGCAGAAGACCGGGTTCTACTTCGACCAGCGCGAGCTCCGGGGGCGGGTGGAGCGCCTGTCGCGGGGCGCGCGCGTGCTCGACGCGTACGCGTACACGGCGGCGTTCGGCATGGCGGCGGCGCGGGGCGGCGCCCGCGAGGTCGTCAGCGTGGACGAGAGCGCGCTCGCGCTGGAGACGGCGGCCACGGCCGCGCGCGCGAACGGGGTGCACGCCTCGATGAAGTTCGTCGTCGGAGACGCGCGCCGCGTGATGCAGGAAGCCCACGGGGCGTTCGACCTCGTCATCTGCGATCCGCCTCGCCTGGCGCCGACGCGCACCCAGCGCGAGCAGGCCCTGGTGCACTACGCGCGCCTGGCCGAGCTGGCGTGCCGGGCCGTGCGCCCGGGCGGCCTCGTCGTCGTGTGCTCCTGCTCGGCCGCGGTCGACCTCGCGGCCCTCACCCGCGCCCTCGCGACGGGCGCGCTCCGGGCCAACGTGTCGTGTGCGGTGCTCGAGCGCCACTTCCAGGGGCCCGATCACCCCGTGATCGCCGCCTTCCCGGAGGGACTCTACCTCAAGGCCATCATCGCGCGCGTGACACCCCGGTGAGGCCGCTCGTCACGATCGGGCGCGAGGAGGCCACCCGCCTCGAGGGCGTACTCTTCGACCTCGACGACACGCTCCTCACGCACGGCGCCCTGTCGCCGGAGGCCTACCGCGCGCTGTTCGAGCTCGGCGACGCCGGCCTCGTGCTCGTCGCCGTGACGGGCCGGCCGGCGGGGTGGGCCGAGGTCTTCGCCCGGCAGTGGCCGATCGAGGGTTGCGTCGCGGAGAACGGCGCGATCGCGGTCGTGCGCGAGGGCCCCACGATCCGTGTCGTCGATCCCGTCGCCCCGTCGGTACGGCGCGCCAGGCGAGACGCGCTCGCGGATCTGGTGCGGACCGCAGCGCGCGAGATCCCCGAGATCGCGATCTCCGACGACACGCACGCGCGCACCAGCGACGTCGCATGGGACGTCGGCGAGAGCGCGCGCGCCTCCGAGCCTGCCATCGCGCGGCTGGTCGCCTTGTGCGAGGCCGCGGGCGCGCGGACGTCCCGCTCGAGCGTCCACGTGCACGCGTCGCTCGACGTGTGCGACAAGGCGACGGGCGTGCTCTCCTTCCTCCACGCGCGCCTCGCGGTCGATCCCACGGTGGCGCGTGGCCGCTTCGCGTACGTCGGCGACAGCGGCAACGACGCCCCCTGCTTCGCGGCCTTCACCACGTCCATCGGCGTCGCCAACGTGTGGATGTCACGACGGAAAATGGCCATCTTGCCCGCGTGGGTCACCGCGTCGGAGCGCGGGGCCGGCTTCGCGGAGATGGCACGCACGCTCGCGCGCCTGCGTCGCCCGCTGGACGGTCCGGGGGAACCTCGGCATCCTCCGCGCATGGCCACCCAGGACGACCTCCTCGCCGACGCGCACCGATACCTCTACCCGAACTACAAGCCGGCGCCCTTCGTCCTGGCGCGCGGAAAGGGGTGCGAGATCTTCGACGTCGGCGGGCGGCGGTACCTCGATTTCGCGGCAGGCGTGGCCGTGTGCTCGGTCGGTCACGCGCACCCGGACCACGTGCGCGCGATCGCCGAGCAGGCCGCGACCCTGGTCCACACGTCGAATTATTTCTACAACGAGCCGAACATCCGGCTGGCGCGGAGGCTATGCGAGCGGTCCGGCATGGCGCGCGCGTTCTTCTGCAACTCGGGGACCGAGGCGGTCGAGGCGCTCTTCAAGCTCACCCGCAGGCACTTCCATGCGAAGGGAGATGCGGCGCGGCGGCGCTTCCTGGCGTTCGACAACGCGTTCCACGGTCGCTCGATGGGCGCGTTGTCGCTCACGGGGACGCCGAAATACCGCGAGGGCTTCGGCGTGATCGAGGGCGTCGCGCACGTCCCCTACGGCGATCTCGACGCGGTGCGCAGGCACGTCGGCCCCGAGCTGGCCGCCATCGTCGTGGAGCCCATCCAGGGTGAGGGTGGCGTGCTCCCGCCGCCGCCCGGGTTCCTGGCCTCGCTCCGCGCGCTCTCGGACGCGAACGGCTCGCTGCTCCTGTTCGACGAGGTCCAGACCGGCGTCGGCCGCACCGGTTCGCTGTTCGGCTTTCAGCAGGCCGGCGTGGTGCCCGACGCGCTCTCGCTGGCGAAGGGGCTCGGCGGCGGCGTGCCGATCGGCGTGATGCTCACGAGCGAGGCGCTCGCCGGCGCGTTGCCTCCCGGGACGCACGGCTCGACGTTCGGCGGCAACCCACTCGCGAGCGCGGCGGCGCTCAGCGTCCTCGACATCCTCGATCGGGAGGGCCTCGTGGAGGGCGCTCGCGTGAAGGGCGAGATCCTTCACGGCCTCCTCGTCGACCTCGTGCGCGATCTGCCCGACGTCTGCGAGGGGGCGCGGGGTGCGGGCTTGCTGCGCGCGCTGGTGCTCCGGCCAGGGCGCGTGGCGCGCGACGAGCTCGTCGATCTCGCCGCCGCCGGTCTCCTGCTCACCGCCGCCGGCGATCGCGTCCTCCGCTTCACGCCACCGCTCGTCGTGACCGATCGGGAGATCGTGGAGGGCGTCGGCATCGTGCGCGACGTGCTCCTGAGGAGTCGCGCCGGGTGAGCGAGGGGGCCGCGACGTGCCCGGGGTGCGGCGAGGCGGTCGATCCGCTCCGCGCCGGCCAGGTCGCGATCCTCGGCGGCCGATTCCACTACTTCTGCGACGCAGCCTGCAAGGCGCGGTACCTCGACGTCGGTGCGGCCGCTGCGTGGACGCAGGCAGCCACCGCGGAGCCACCGCGCGTGGAACCCTCGTCGGCCCCTGCGGCTCCGCCCGCGCGCGCCTCCCTCGCCGAAGGAGATCGCGGGGGCCGGGGGACACCCGCCACCGCCACCCCCGCGACCCCGCCCCCACGGTTCGACGTCGCCGCGCCATCCATCCGACACGCGGATCCGAGCGAGGAGGGCGGCGTCGAGTCCGGGGCGCGGCCCGATCCCGCGGTCGAGGACGAGTCCCCGCTCTCGCTGGAACTCGACAGGGTCGCTCGGACGGAGGACGCGCGTTCCCGGGGCGCGCGCCTCCCGGCGACGCATCGCGCGGTGCTCGTGGCGGCCGTCGCGCTCGGCCTGTTGAGCTTCCTCGCGGCGATCGGAGGCGACGTGTCCTCCCGGATCCGCGTGCCAGGCGGGATCCTGGCCGCGGCGTGCCTCGTCGCGGCGATGCTCACGCGACCTCGCGCGCGGTACGAGCTCCACCCGGCGCTGGTCGTCTGGCCGCACGTCCTCGCCGCGTGCGTGACGGTGTGGGCCGCCTCGGCCGGCGACCCGAGCACCCTCGCGTTCGCGGGGCTCACCGGCCTGTCGTGCGCCTGCTTCGCGGGTACCGTGCTCTTCCTGGAGCGTGCCGTCGAGCGGAACGCGCGAGGCACGGAGGCGATCCGCGCGGCGCTGCCCGCCGAGGTCAAGACGCGCATCGGCGAGCAGATCGTCGTCACGCCGGTCGCCGACGTGAAGCCGGGCCAGCACGTCGTCGTGGACGCGGGAGACGTGCTCGGCGTCGACGGCGTCCTCGTCGAGGGCGAGGTCGTCGTGCTCCCGCACCCCTTCGCGCGGACGGCGGTCCGGCGGCGGGAGGGAGACAGCCTCGTCGCCGGAGCGCGGATCGAGAGCGGGCGCGCCCTCGTCGTCGCCACGTTCGGGGCCAGGGAGCGCGCCTACGAGCGCGCGCTCGTGAACCCGCTCGTCCGCGCCGAGCTCTCGGCGCCCGTGGTGCTCTTCAGCCGTCTCCTGTTCGGTCGCGCGTTGTTCGGCGTGGGCATCCTCGCCGCGGCGGCCGTCTTCGCGAGCAACGGATCGGTGAGGGACATGCTCATGACGGCTGCGGCCGCGGCCGTGGCCTTCTCCGCGCCGGGTGTGCTCGGCGCGGTCGCGCACACGCAGGGCCGTGGGCACCTGCTGGCGCTGTCGCGGGGCATCCTCTACCGGGATGCCCGCAGCTTCGACGCGGCGTCGCGCGCCGATCTCGCGGTCCTTTGCGCGCGCGGCACGGTCCTCCTCGGCGAGCCCGAGATCGTGGCGATCGACGGGCTGACCACCGACGCGAACCGGGTGCTCGCGCTCGCCGCGGGGGCGGAGACGGGCTCGACCCACCCCTTCGCTGCCGCGATCGAGCGCGCCGCGAGGATCCGCGGGCAAGTGGCGGAGGCGACGCGCAGCGTCCACGCGCACGCGGGGCTCGGCGTCGCGGCGCTGGCGCCGAGCGGCGAGCGCATCGTGGTGGGGAGCCGCGCGTTCCTCCTCCAGGAGAAGATCAGCGTGGCCGTCGCCGAGACACGTACGAGTGAGCTCGAAGCGCAGGGGCGCAGCGTCCTGCTCGTCGCGTTCGGAGAAAAGCTCGTCGGTCTCGTCGCGCTACAGGATGGCCTCCGACCCGGTGCGCGCGCGGCGATCGAGCGACTCGTGCAGGCCAGGATCGAGCCGGTCCTCCTGTCCGGCGAGGCGCGCGACACGTGCGAGACGATCGGTCGCGCGCTCGGGATCGACCACGTCCGCCCCGAGGTGCTCCGCGAGGACCGCGGTGCCGAGGTCCGGGCGCTCGCCGAGAGCGGGCACCTGGTCGCCGTCCTCGGGCAGCCCGCCACGGACGATGGCGCGCTCGGCGCGGCCGATCTCTCCGTGGCGCTCGGAGCCGCGGGGGCCACGCCAGGCGAGTGGAGCGTCGCGACGTGCGACGACGACGTCAGGAACGCCGCGTACGCCCTCACCCTCGCCCGGCGCACACGCGACCTCGGGGTCCGCGTGCTCCTCGTGGGCGTCGCGCCGGGCGCGGCCATGACGCTCGCCCTGGTGTTCGGGCTCGCGCCGCTCTGGGCGGCCGCGGGGGCCGGCTTGGTCGCGACCATCGCGTCCGTGGCCGTGATGCGCGATCGCGCGGACGGCGGGTGACCTCTCCCACCAAAGCCTACCTGCGCGCGCCGCGGTGGGGAAGGGCTCGCACGAGAAAGAAGTCTGTCACTCCATCCCGCGGGCCGATATCTTTGGGAGGACTGGCTCTCTTTCATCGAGGGTCCGGCTCAGGACGGATTGGAGGAAGTCGTCGCGATCGCGACGCACACCGTGGCGGACGTGTTGAAATCCCAGCAGGCCGGCGACTCGCAGGTGTCCAACCAGCGGGTGGGGCAGGTCATCAAGGGAAAGTGGACCATCGAATCGCTCCTGGGCGTCGGTGGCATGGCGTCCGTGTATGCGGGCGCCCACCGGAACGGGCAGCGCGCGGCCCTGAAGATCCTCCACGCCGACTTCGCCCGCGAGAAGACGATCTGCGAGCGGTTCCTCCGGGAGGCGTACGTCTCGAACAAGGTCAACCACCCGGCGACCGTGCAGGTCCTCGACGACGACATGACCGAGCAGGGCGAGCCCTTCCTGATCATGGAGCTCCTCGAGGGGGAGACCGTCCGCGACGCGTGGAAGAAGTGCGGCCGGACGATGCCCGTGCCACGTGTGCTTCAGATCTGCGACATGGTGCTCGACTGTCTGTCGTCTTGTCACGTCATCAACGTGATCCACCGCGATCTGAAGCCGGCGAACATCTTCATCACCAAGGTCGGGGACATCAAGGTGCTCGACTTCGGCGTCGCGCAGATGCGCGACGCGACCGCGGAGCGAACCGCCACCGGCACCGCGCTCGGGACGCCAGCCTACATGTCGCCGGAGCAGGCCATGGGGCTCGTGGATCAGCTCGACGGGCGGGCCGACATCTTCAGCGTCGGCGCGATGATGCACGCGCTCGTCACGGGGCACCGCATCAACAACGGGCGCACGGAACAGGAGGCGCTCGTGATGGCGGCGACGAAGCCGGTACCGTCCGTCGCGCGGATCGCGCCGCACCTGCCGATCGAGATCATCCAGCTCATCGACAAGGGGCTCGCGTGGGACCGGCGGAACCGCTTCGCCGACGCGCGCGCGATGCAGCTTGCGGTCCTCGAGGCGCTCGTGAAGCAGGGGGGCAAGGCGCTCCCGCAGGTCCGCCAGCCCCTCCGTCCGCACGAGGGGGTGGCGCCGCCGCCGCTGATCATGCCGGCGGGTCTCCTCACGGACGGACCGGCGCCCACGGCGGCGGCCCCGGCGGCG
>SXNL01000111.1 GCA_005777185.1 Myxococcales bacterium | reverse complement strand
CTCGTGCAGGCGCTTGATCTGGACGTCGAACAGCGAGTCGGGGTCGAACTTGAACCCGAACCGGAGCGCGTATTGCGCGAAGTCGGCCTTGTTGGCGCGCTTGATCGCCGCGACGCGCTCGACGAAGGCCGCGTCGTTCGCGAGCGGGGCGAGGCGCGTGAGCTCGTCGAGATCGGTCACCCACTTCGGCCCGATCGCCTCCGTGATGAGGGCGGCCAGGCGCGGGTTGCACTGCCGGAGCCACCTGCGCGGCGTGACGCCGTTGGTCTTGTTCGAGAACTTCTCGGGGGTCATCTCGGCGAAGTCGTGGAGGACGTCGCGCATGAGGAGGTCGGTGTGCAGCTGCGCCACGCCGTTCACGGCGTGCGAGCCGACGACCGCGAGGTTGGCCATGCGCACCCTGCGCTCCGACCCCTCCTCGATGATCGACATGCGCGCGAGCCGCGCCTCGTCGCCGGGGTACTTGGTCATCACGCTGCGCAGGAAGCGCCGGTTGATCTCGTAGATGAGCTGCAGGTGCCGGGGTAGCAGCCGCTCGAACATGCGCACCGGCCAGCGCTCGAGCGCCTCCTGGAGGAGCGTGTGGTTCGTGTAACCGAGGGTGCGCACCGTCGTCTGCCACGCCTCGTCCCAGGGCACCTTGTGGTTGTCCAACAGGACGCGCATCTGCTCGGCGACGGCGATCGCCGGGTGCGTGTCGTTCAGCTGGATCGCGTTCTTGCGCGCGAAGTCGTCGAAGGTCTTGTGGGTCTTGAGGTAGCGGCGCACGATGTCCGAGATGGCGCACGCGACGAAGAAGTACTCCTGCTTCAGGCGGAGGTCGCGGCCCGCCTGGTTGTTGTCGTTCGGGTAGAGCACCTTCGAGATGACCTCGGACTCGTTCTTGTCCTCGACGGCGCGCACGTAGTCGCCGTCGTTGAAGACCTTCAGGTCGAACTCGTTACCGGCGCGCGCCTGCCACAAGCGCAGCGTGTTCACCGTGTCGTTCTGGAAGCCCGCGACGGGCGTGTCGAAGGGCACGCCGAGGACCTTCTGCGTGTCGACCCAGCGCGCGACGTACTCGCCTCGCTCGTCGTGCGTCTCCTCGACGCGACCACCGAAGTGCACGGTGACCGAGTACTCGGGCCGCATGATCTCCCACGGGTTGCCGAAGCGCAGCCACTCGTCGGGATGCTCGACCTGGTAGCCGTTCTTGATCTCCTGCTCGAAGATGCCGAACTCGTAGCGGATGCCGTAGCCGTACCCGGGGATCCCCAGCGTGGCCATCGAGTCGAGGAAGCACGCCGCCAGGCGCCCGAGGCCGCCGTTCCCCAGCCCCGCGTCCGGCTCCGTCTCGAAGATGTCCGTGAGCGAGACCCCGTGCTGGTCGGCGATGGCCTGCGCCTTGTCGAAGAGATCGAGCGAGAGCATGTTGTTGTGGAGCGCGCGCCCGAGCAGGAACTCCGCCGACAGGTAGTACACGCGCTTCGAGTCGGCCTTCGCGTACTGCTCCTGGGTCTGCGCCCAGCGGAAGCTGAGCCGGTCGCGGACGGTGAGCGCGAGCGCGATGAAGCGGTCGAGCGGCGTCGAGTTCGTGACGCGCTTGCCGAGCGAGTACGCGAGGTGATCCGAGAAGGCGCGCTGGAGCGTCGCCGGGTCCATGCCGGTGCGGTCGTCTTCGATGGTCATCGCGTGCAAGCGTCGGTCACCTGGCGCGCGGTTGCAAGGCGAGATCGCGTCCACGCGCGTCAGGGCGCCTCGGGCGCCACGACCTTCGAATCCGGCCTCGCGATCCCGTGGCCCTCGGGCTGGAGGACAGCTCAGACGGGACCGATCCCCTCGAGCTTCAGCACGACGCGCCCCTCGATGCGCGACCCCTCGACGTCGACCTTGCCCGAGACGCACCACTCCGTCGGGTCTTCCGCGAGGAGCACCTGCCGGAACGTCCACGACCACTCGCCGGGTGCGACGACGAAATGCTTCTTGCTCCTCGCCTCCGCGTCGGTGCGGATCGCGCCGTGCTCCGCGAGGAACGGCGCGATCGCCGCCTCGATCGCCCTCGCGCTCCAGTCGGCGCTCCCCGCGCGTTCCTTGGCGCCCTCGTGGTCCCGCCGCGCGATGGAGCGGACGAGGTCGAACACCGCGTTGTGCACGAGCACCTCGAAGCCGCGCGCGTCACGCGTGATGTCGCGCGAGCCCTCGGGCTCCGCCAGCGCCTGCCCCTCGGCCGGCGGCTCGGGCGCGCGCGCCGGATCCCGCATGCGCTCCCACTCGTCGAGAAGGCTGGAGTCGATCTGTCGCACCATCGCGCCGAAGTAGGTGATGAGGTCCTGCACCTCGGGCGTGCGGAACACCGGCGGCACCGTCTGGAGGAGGACCTTGTAGACGTCCGACAGGTAGCGCAGGAGCAGGCCCTCCGACCGGTGCAGCTCGTACTCCTTCACGTACTCGGCGAAGCTCATGAACTGCTCGTTCATGTCGCGTGCGACGGACTTCGGGCGGATGTTCTCGGCGCCTACCCAGGGGTGCTGCCGCGCGAACGCGTTGAAGGTGTCATACACGAACTCGCGGTTCGGCTTGGGGTACTCCATCTTGTCGAGCTCCGCGATGCGCTCGTCGTACTCCACGCCCGCGGCCTTCAGTTCGGCGAGCCGCCGCTGCTTGAGCTTGTCCAGCTGCCGCATGAGGATCACCTCGGGCTCCTCCAGGATGGACTCCGCGAGCGTCAGCACGTCGAGGGCGTAGGTCGGCTGTTCCCGGTCGAGGAGCGGGAGGGTCTCCACAAGGTACAGGGCCAGCGCGTGGTTCAGCGAGAAGTCCTCCTGCAGATCGGCGCTCACCCGGACGGTGCGCCGGCCGTCCTCGCGCGCCACCTCGACGATCCCGGCGTCCACGAGCGAGCGGAACATCTGGATCGCCGTCCGACCGATCGCGCGCTTCCGGGCGTCGCGCTCGTGGCTCTTCTTCACGAGCCGGGCGATCGCCATGCACCCTCCCCCCTCGCGCCCGAGCATCTGCACGATCATCGCGTGGGAGACCGCGAAGCGCGAGACGAGCGTCTCGGGCTTTCCCGACACGAGCCGCTCGAACGTGGCCTTGTCCCACGCGACGTAGCCGCGATCGGGGGGCTTCCGGCGAACGAGCTTCTTCAACTTCTTCGCATCGCCCGACGCCTTCGACTCCAGGCGCAGGTTCTCGATCACGTGCTCGGGCGCCTGAACGACCACGAAGCCCCGGTCGTCGAAGCCCTTGCGGCCCGCGCGCCCGCTCACCTGCAGGAAGTCCCTCACCGCCAGGAGCGACGTCTTCTCGCCGTCGTACTTGCACAGCTTCGTGATGAGGACCGTGCGGATGGGGATGTTCACGCCGACCCCGAGCGTGTCCGTCCCGGAGATGACCTTGAGCAGACCGCGCTGCGCGAGCCCCTCGACCAGGAGGCGGTACTTCGGCAGGAGGCCCGCGTGGTGCACGCCGATGCCGTGGCGGAGGAACCGGCTGATCTCCCTGCCGTAGGGGCTGTCGAAGCGCGCGCCGGCGAGGTGCTCCGCGATCGCCTTCTTCTCCTCCTTCGAGCACACGTCGATGCTCATCAGGTTCTGCGCCTCCTCCGCCGCGCCGCGCTGCGTGAAGCTCACGATGTAGACCGGCGCCTTGCCCTCCCGGGTCAGCTCGAGGACGGCCTCGTGGAGGGGGATCTCGCCGTAGCTGAAGTGGAGCGGGACCGGCCGGTCGGTCGACCGCACCACGCGGACGGGCTTGTTCGTGAGGCGCGCCAGGTAGCCTTCGAACGGCGTGGTGTCGCCGATCGTCGCGCTCATGAGGAGGAAGGTCGCGTTCGAGAGCTCGAGGAGGGGGATCTGCCACGCGGCGCCGCGATCCTTGTCCGCGTAGTAGTGGAACTCGTCCATGACGACGCGCGCCACGTCGGCGCGCGCGCCCTCGCGGAGCGCAACGTTCGCGAGGATCTCGGCGGTCGCGCACAGCACGGGCGCACGCGGGTTGACCGCCGCGTCGCCGGTCAACAGGCCGACGGTCTCCGGCCCGAAGGCGCGGGACAGGTGGAAGAACTTCTCGTTCGCGAGCGCCTTGATCGGCGACGTGTAGATGGATCGCTCGCCCCGCGCGAGCGACACGAAGTGCGCGCACATCGCGACGTGCGACTTGCCCGACCCGGTCGGCGTGTCGAGGATGACGTTGCTCCCCTGCGTGACCTCGAGGATCGCCTCCTCCTGCGCGGGGTAGAGCGTGAGCCCGAGGCTGTCGGTGTAGCCGAGGAAGCCGTCGAGGAGCGAATCCGGCGTCGGGTCTTGCGGGACGAAGCGGAGCGCGGGAGCGTCCAGCGTCAGCCCATGCCGAGGAGCTTGTTCATCGACGCCTCGTCCGCCGGCGTGAACGGGTACTGGTCGAACTCCGAGCTCGTCACCCACTTGAACGCCGAGACGGCGCGGGCCTCGAGCGTCTCCGACACGAGCGCACACTCGTAGAGGAAGAGGTCGACGACGTAGTGCTCGTACGGGTGGCTCACGAACGAGATGAGCTTGCCGCACGTGATCTCGGCGCCGAGGCGGTGCATCACCTCGCGCTCGAGGGCGTGCCCGTCGGTCTCGCCCGGATCGACCTTGCCTCCAGGGAACTCCCACATCAGCGGCAGCACGGCGGACGCCCGGCGCTGCGTGATGAGGTACCGGCCCTCCCTCTCGAGCACCGCGGCCACGACGCGGATCGTCCTCGGCGCGCCGCTCATGTCATGTCGTGATCCGGAAGAGCTGCTGGCCCATCAGCAGGACGTCGCCCGAGCGCACCTCCGCCTCCTCGCGCAGGCGGATGAACGAGCCGTTGGAGCTGCCGAGGTCGGTGAGGGTGAGCCGGTCGTTCTCCCACGACAGGCGGCAGTGGAGCCCGGAGACGTAGCCGTCCTCCGGGAAGAGCACGTCGCCGCGCTCGCGCCCGAGGTGGATGCCCGACTCCGGGATGGGGAACGCGTTGCCCGTCGTGTCGCGGCCGATGACGAGCGCGATGCGGCCAAGGTAGCCCTTCGACGGAGAACCGAGGCGCTCGACGCCGTCGGGCGACGGCGGCGCCATCGCGAGCGGCTCGTACTTGATGATCTCCTGGCCGACGCGGAAGACGTCATTGGGCCGGACCTCGACCGGGACGTCGCGTGTGAGCTTCTTGTACACGCCGTTGAGCGACGACTCGTCCTTCACGGTGACCTTGCCGCCGGTCTGCCGGAACGTGGCGTGACGCGGCGAGAGGTAGCTGTCGCCCGCGAAGATCCCGCCGGTCTCGCGCCCGACGACGTTCGTACCTCCCGGGAGCGTGAACGAACCCGCCTCGCTCCCGTCGGCGCGGAGGGCGGTCAGCGTGACGCCCGCGGTGGCGACGGCGGCCGGAGGAGGCGACGGCGGCTGGGCGACGCTCGCTGGCGGGTTCAGCCGGAAGCCGCACGCGCCGCAGAACAGGTTGTTGGACGCGTTCTCGTGCCCGCACTGCGGACACGCCGTCATCCCCGCGGGCGGCGGCGGCGCAGCGACCGGCTGCCGCACGGCGGGCGCCGCAGGCTCGACGGCGGCGCGAGGCACCGGGGCTTGCTGCACCGGCTGGTACACCGGCGCCTGCTGCACGGCCGCAGGAGCGCTGGGCGCCTCCTTCTTCGCGACAGGGCTTGGCGGTGACGGGGCGAAGGGCTTCGGGGCCGGATCCGGCGGCAGCTCCGCCCCACAGCCGAGGCAGAACTTGTAGTGGTCCTGGTTGTCCTTGGCGCACTTTGGACAGGTGATCACCGCGTGGCCTCCGAGAAGGGTTGGGGTCGCCCGAGAGGCAAACCCCGGGATTCATGGACCTATCAGCAGACGAGAAAGCCGGTCAAGCGACTCCACCGGCGAGGGGATCCTCCCCGGAAAACCGGAGAAAGGCGACTTTCCTGCCACGTTTCACCCTGGGCGCAAGGGGGCGCGACGTGTAACCTGGTCCGTCGTCCGCCGGGCCAGCCCCGCCCACGCGACCGCGAAAGAAGGAGATCCCATGGTTCAGGCGAACTTCCCGCCCATCGACGTCCCGGGCACCGGCGACCTCTACGCCCGGCTCCACACCTCCCTCGGCAACCTGGTCATCAAGCTCGAGGAGACGCGCGCCCCCAACACGGTGAAGAACTTCGTCGGCCTCGCGTCCGGCACGCAGGAGTTCAAGGACCCGAAGACGGGCGAGATCCGGAAGGGCGTTCGCTACTACGACGGGACCATCTTCCACCGCGTGATCCCCAACTTCATGATCCAGGGAGGCGATCCGCTCGGGCAGGGCATCGGCGGCCCGGGCTACCGCTTCGGCGACGAGTTTCACCCGGAGCTCCGGCACCACGGCCCGGGGGTGCTCTCCATGGCCAACTCGGGCCCGTCCACGAACGGATCGCAGTTCTTCGTGACGGAGCGCGCGACGCCGCACCTCGACAACAAGCACTCCGTCTTCGGCTTCGTCATCGCGGGGAGCGACCTGGTCGGCAAGATCGCGCGCACCCCGACGGGCGCGAAGGACAAGCCGATCACCGACGTCGTGATCCGGCAGGTCGAGATTTTCCGGAGCCCGACGCCCCCGACCGCTTGACCCGGACGCGCGCCGACCTGGCCGTCGGGCGCGTCGCGACCGCGGCGGGCGAGCGATCGGCGGCGAAGGCCGCGACCTTCTTTCGCCGGAGCGCCGAGAGGGCGCGGAGGAGCGTCGCCTCCAGCGCCGGATCGAGCGAGCGCGCGCGCGCGATGCCGAGCAGCGCCATGTCCACGTCGTGGATGTCGCCGAGGCGCGACTGGAAGGTGGCGGACGGGCCCGCGAGGATCGACAGGTCCTTCGGCAACACCGGGGCGAGGAGCTCGCACGGGTAGCGTAGCTCCTTGTACATGATGCGGAGCTCGTGCAGCCCGAACGCGTCGCCCACGTCGACGTCGCGGTGACGCTCCACCCGCCGCCGCGCCGCGAGCACCACGCGACGCGCGAACTCGCCCACCTCCGGGTCACGCGAGGGCTTCGCCGGGACCGTCAGGAGCGCCCCTAGCAAGCGCCGCGCCCGGTCGAGCGCCCCGCCGCGGACGAGATCGATCGTCGCGCGACGGAGCCTGCGCTCGCGCGCCGCCCGCCTTCGCATGTACGCCTGGAACAGCGCGCCCTTCACGCCGAGGCGGCCCATCGTCTCCCGGAACACCTCCTCGTCCCGCAGCGCGCCGGTCGCGCGGTGGAGGACGGTGAACGCGGCCCGCGCATGGTCGGTGTGCCGCCGTCCGAAGATGGCGCGCGCCACCTTGAGGATGGTCCGCACCTTGCGGATGTTCACGCGGAGATCGTGGATCGCCTCGGGATCGGACGCGTCGAGGACGCGGCGCATGATGGCGTCGAGCTGCGCGTCGAGCCCGCGCAGCAGGCCGACCAGGAACGTGCCCGCGCGGCTCTCGGTGGTGATGGGATGCTTCATCGGGGGGCTCGGAGGAGGACGGTGGTGACGGGCTTGCGCCCGGCGAGGTCGTGAACGGCGCGGCGCGCCGCGCGGCGCACCACCTCCGCGACGGCCTCTCGTGTGTGGGGTGGGGGCATGTCCGTCACGGCGGTCGCGATCTCCCGGCGCACCGCGGCGGCGAGTGTAGTCTGCATGTGTTCGGGGACCACCCCCCGCGTGGCGAGCTCCGCCTCGCCGGCGGCGCGACCGTCGCGATCGACGTCCAGCGTGACGAAGACGACGCCGTCTCTCGCGAGCGCCTTGCGCTCGCCGATGACGCCCTCGGCCACCTCCTGCCCCTCCCACGCGTGGACGCGCGGGCACGAGAAATCGTCGCCTCGCGCGATCGCCTGGCCATCGAACACGCCGGTCTGCCCGTCCTCGAGGATCGCGACCTCGCGCACCCCGGCGTCGCGCGCGAGCCGGGCGTGCGCCGTCAGCTGGTGGAAGGCGCCGTGGATCGGCACGAAGGCGCGCGGCTCGCAGATCTCGATCATGCGCCGCTGCTCGTCGCGACAGGCATGCCCGCTCACGTGGACGCGTGGATCCGTCGGCGTCCAGCGGACGTCCACGCCCTGCCTGAGGAGGTCGCCCACGATCGCGAAGACCGCCGGCTGCCGCCCTGGGATGACGCGGCTCGAGAGGATGACGCGATCGCCCTCGCCGAGGACGATCGCCGGGTGGGCGCGCCGCGCGAGCCGCGCGAGGGCCGCGCGCTCCTCGCCCTGGCTGCCCGTGGCCAGGCACAAGAGCTCGCGCGAGGCGTGCTGCCGCGCCCGATCCGCGGGGAGGACGAGCTCCCGCGGCCAGTCGACGTACCCGCTCGCGCGCGCGGCGTCGAGGTGCGTCATGATCCCGCGCCCGAGCGGGACGATGCGCCGCTTCGTCGCCTGCGCGATGCGGCCGAGCATGCGGAGCCGGTGCACGTTGGACGCGAACAGCGAGACCACGCACACGCCCGGGGTCGTGTCGACCAGGTGGAGGAGCGGCTCGAACACGTCAGCCTCGCTGCCAGAGGAGCCCTCGATCTCCGCGTTGGTGGAGTCCGAGAGGAGGACGCCGATGCCGTCACGCGCGAGCTCGCGGAGCCGCTCCTCGTCGAACGCCTCGCCGTCGTCGGGGCGCGGATCGAGCTTGAAATCCCCGGTGTGGAGGACCCGGCCCCACGGCGTCTCGATGGAGAGCGCCGTCGCGTCGGCGATCGAGTGCGTGACACGGATGGGCTCGACGCGGAAGCGCCCCACGGAGAACGCCTGGCGTGGCGTGGTCTCCCGCAGCTTCGCGAGGTCGAGGACCTCGTGCTCGTCGGCCTTGCGGTCGAGCAGCGCGAGCGCGTAGCGCGGGCCCCAGATCGGCACGTCGAAGCGCCTCAGGAAGTAGGGCAGCGCCCCGATGTGGTCCTCGTGGCCGTGCGTGAGGACGACGCCCACGACCTGGTACGGGAGGAGCGCGCGGAAATCCGGGTGCGCCACGTCGACCCCCAGGCCACGGTCGTCGAAGGTCACGCCGCAGTCGACGACGAGGGCCTGGTCCCCGTCGACGAGCGCCATGCAGTTCATGCCGACCTCGCCGAGCCCGCCGAGCGGGAGGATGCGGAGGCCGGGGAGCATGGGCGTCAGTTATCACACTCGCCTCACGCCCGACCGCCGGAACGGGCACCTCCGGCTCGGGCTCGGGCTCGGGTTGTGGTAGGGGTGAAGACTCCGCATGGATACGGCCCACCTCGAGACGCGACGCTTCCTCATCGTGACGGGGAAGGGCGGAGTCGGGAAGACGACCGTGTGCGCTGCGGAGGCGCGGCAGCTCGAGGCGAAAGGCAAGCAGGTCCTCGTCACGATGTGCAACGCGAAGGAGCGGCTCTCGGAGATGCTCGGCTGCGATGTCATAGGCTCCGACGTGCGCCGGGTGAGCCACGGGATCTGGGCTGTGAACATGGATCCCGAGAAGGCGCTCGAGGAGTACGGGCAGATGATGCTCAAGTCGAAGGTGCTCTACGGGCTCCTCTTCGACAACAAGTACGTGCGATCGTTCTTCGCGGCCGTCCCCGGCATGCACGAGTGGTCGATGCTCGGCAAGGCGTGGTGGCACACCACCGAGAAGAACCCCGATGGCACGCTCAAGTACGACGTCGTCATCCTCGACGCGCCCGCGACGGGCCACGGACTGGACATGCTGCGCGTGCCGAAGGTCATCCTCGACGTGGTGCCCCCCGGCCTCCTGCGGCGCGACGCGCAGCGCGCCTGGACGCTGTTCCAGGACCCCAAGGCGTGCGCCATCGTCCTCGTGACGCTCCCGGAGGAGATGCCCACGTCGGAGACCATCGAGCTCGCGCGGGCGCTCCGAGAGCTCAAGCTCCCGATCGCGAAGCTCGTCGTCAACTGCCTGCTCCCGCCCCTGTTCTCCCCCGAGGAGCGCGCCACGCTCGAGAAGGCCCCCGCCTCGAGAGCCCCGAAGAACGGCGGCGAGTCCGCGATCGGCTCGGCACGCGACCGGTCCATCCGCGAGCGCATCCAGGCCGAGTCGCTGAAGCGCCTCTCGGAGGCGCTCCCCGTGAGCCCGTCGTTCCTGCCGATGCTCTTCTGCGACGCGGCCACGAAGGACGCGATCCTGGAGCTCTCCAAGCGCGTGACTTGACTTCGTGTAACATACACACCACCCTGCAGGTGTGCCGGCGTACAAGCACCCACGCCCCGCGGTCACGGCCGACGTGGCGATCTTCACGATGCACGCCGACGATCTCGCGGTGCTGCTCATCCGCCGGGGCGAGGAGCCCTTCAAGGGCGCGTGGGCGCTCCCCGGGGGTCACGTCGAGCCCGGCGAACCGCTCGAGCGCGCCGCGCATCGCGAGCTCGAGGAGGAGACGGGCGTCACGGGCCTGCGCCTCGAGCAGCTCGGCGCCTACGGCGATCCCGGACGCGATCCGCGCGGGCACTACGTGTCGGTCGTGTACTACACGTTCGTCGTCGCCGAGGGCCTTCGGCCGCGCGCCGGGGACGACGCGGTGGAGGTCGCGTGGCATCCGCTCCGGACGCTGCCCTTCGGCGGCGGGGCCGACGGGAGGCCGACGCCCGCGCGGGCGAGCAAGCGACCGCGACCACCGGGGGTCGAGATCGCGTTCGATCACCTGCAGCTCATCGAGCGGGCGCTGTTCCGCCTGCGCGAGCGGATGGACGATCCGCTTCGCGCCTCGCACTTCAACGTCGTCCCGCGCACGTTCACGCTCGCGGAGCTCCAGCGCGTGTACGAGGTGCTGCACAACCGGACGTTCGACAAGAGGAACTTCCGAGCGCGCCTTCTCGCGCGGAACCTCATCGAGCCGCTGTCGGACGTGAAGACGGGCCGCCACAGGCCGGCACGGCTGTACCGGTGGCGGGCGTTCGAGCCGACGGGGGACTGAAGAGCTCCAAGGGCGCGCTCAGCGGCAGGGCTCCCTGTCCATCCACCTCCCCATCCACGCCTCCACCGAGGCGCGGCTCACGGGTCCGCCATGACCCAGGAAGAAGCGGGAGATGCCCGCGTCGTACAACCTCTGGATGTTGCAGCGGTTTCGCCTCGCGTCGTCGTGGTAGTAGTGATCGCCCGCGTGGGCGGCGCCGACGGCGCCTCCCCAGATCCCGCCGAGCATCATGTCGCCGACGATCGCGTCGTCGTCCCCGACGAGAACGATGAGCGCGCCGCGCGTGTGGCCAGGCATGTGGCGGACCCGCACGCCGGGCAGGCCCTCGAGCGGAAGATCCGGGCCGGGGTACACGAGCGCATCGGGGCGAAAAGGCGCATACGGGAAGCGCACGAACGGCTTCAGCAGCACCGCCGTCAGGTTCTGCGCGCGCATCTCGTCGTTGCGCCCGACCTCGCTCTGCGACACGTCCTCCGCGCCGAGGAGCACCCGGGCGCCGCGCTCCTGCAGGAACCGGCCGAGCCCGGCATGGTCGGCATGTCCGTGCGTCAGGATGACGTACGAGATGTTCGATGGCGCGAGTCCGCGCGCCGCGAGGGCGCGCCCGAGATCCCTCTCGTCGCCGGGGCTCCCGGAGTCGACGAGCGCGTAGGTGCACGTGCCGGCGTGCGAGAGCAGGTACACGTTCGAGTACCCGAGCTCGAGACGGGCGATGGATACGACCGTCTCGCTCGGGCCCCGCATCGGCACGAAGCGCTGGGTGCAGGCCGGCGCCAGGGCGAGGAGCGCGACGACGGCCCAGGGTGAAAGGATCGCGCGGAGAGGACGAGGCACACCCCATGGTAACCGGTTAGGATGCCCGCCGATGTGCCGAAACATCCGTGTACTCTACAACTTCGATCCTCCCACCACCGACGAGGAGGTCGCCGCGGCAGCGCTCCAGTACGTCCGCAAGGTGAGCGGCCTCCCGCGCCCTTCCCGCGCGGACCAGGCCCACGTCGAGCGCGCCGTCCGCGCGGTCACGAAGGCGACCCAGACGCTGCTCGCCTCGCTGGCGGCGGACGTCCCGGTGCGGACGCGGGAGGGGGAGAAGGAGAAGGCGAGGGCGCGGTGGACGGCGCGGGAGAAGCGGATCCAGGGCCGCTGACGGCGGACGGACCGACGACCGACCGCGCACGGCGGACCGAGGACGGCCGACGGCGCACGGCGGTCCGCCGTCCGCGGAGGAGCCGACCCTACGCCAGCTGGCGCGCCGCCCAGTCCCAGTTCACGAGGCTCGCGAAGAACGTCTCCACGTACTTCGGCCGCAGGTTCCGGTAATCGATGTAGTATGCATGCTCCCAGACGTCGATCGTGAGGAGCGCCTTCTGCCCGTGCTTCATCGGCAGGTCAGCGTTCCCGGTCTTCGTCACGGAGAGCTTGCCGTCCTTCTGCACGAGCCACGCCCAGCCCGATCCGAACTGGGTGATCGCGGCCTGGGTCATCTCCTCCTTCAGCTTGTCGACCGAGCCGAAGTCGCGGTTGATCGCCGCGAGCAGATCGCCCGTCGGCAGGCCGCCGCCGCCCGGCTTCATGCTGTTCCAGTAGAAGGTGTG
>SXNL01000016.1 GCA_005777185.1 Myxococcales bacterium | reverse complement strand
CTCGCGGTGGTCCGCGCCCGCCTTGGCGTTCCGCGCCCCGACCCCCGGAGAGTCGCGCAGCGTGCCCTCTCGACTGGCGCCCGGCGGCGCGCCCTCCCCGGGTCCCCCTCCTTCGCCGCCGATCTGCCCGCCGCGGACCTCGGCGGCGCGTGACTCCGCGGCGCCGCGGCTCGGCGCTTCCCCGCGGGGCCGCCGCTCGTCCAGCGTGCCCGTCCCCGTCGCGAGGAACGTGAGCTCCATGGGCTGACGAGACTGCCGGCGATCCTCCCACGAGCGACGCTCGGATCCAGAGCGGATGCGCTGCTCCTGGCCGCGTTCCAGACGATCCGCGAGATCGTCCGTCAGGCTCGCGTGCTCGTCGGCGTCGCTGAGGTGCGTCGCCCGCGGGCCGTGCTCGTCTCCGCCCTTCCCGAGCTCGTTCGTGTCGAACCGCGGCAACGACTCGCCGCCCGACGGACGGGGAGCGATGCCCTCGGGGACGACGCGGGCCTCGGCTTCGATGGATCCCTCCGCCACGGCGGGCGCGTCGATCGCTATCGCCATGGTGTCCGCCGACGGCACCGCCGAGACCGGCGCGGCCTTGCGCTCGGTGCGCAGCCCCCTGAGCGCGACCGCGCCCACGAAGACCACGAGGACCCCGTGCAGCGCCACGGACAGCATGACCGACCCGGCCGAGCGAGCTCTAGACGTGCTCACCTCCTCATCTTGACGCTTCCCGCACGGCGTAGCCACCTCGGCGATCGCATTTCGCACGGAAAAAACCGTCAAACCGTTGACGAGAACGCTCTCCCGAGGCGGCGCTCGACGTTCGCCACCGTCGCTCGCGCGAGCTCCTCGAGCGGGATCCCGCGGAGCTCCGCGACGCGCCGCGCCGTGTGGAGGACATGTGCGGGCTCGCAGGGCTTGCCGCGGAAGGGGACGGGCGCGAGGTAGGGGCTGTCGGTCTCGACGTGCACACGGTCGAGCGGAGCCCAGGCGGCCACGTCGGCCACGCCCCGTGCGTTCTTGAAGGTCACGATCCCCGAGAAGGACAGATCGAACCCCAGATCGAGGGCGCGCGACGCGAACGCGCGGTCCTCGGAGAAGCAGTGGATGATCCCCCCGACCTCGCGCGCGCCCTCCCGCGCGAGGATGTCCAGCGTCTCCTCTGGCGCCTCGCGCGTGTGCACGCAGATGGGCTTGTTCACGCGGCGCGCCAGGTCGATCAACGCCGAGAACACCTCGCGCTGCACGGCACGCGGCGAGTGATCGTAGTGGAAGTCGAGCCCGATCTCGCCGACCATGACGACCTCCGGCCGCCGCGCCAGCGCCTCCAGTTCCGAGAGCGCGATGGGCCCGCCGAGCATCCGCGCGTCGTGGGGGTGCACTCCCACCGCGGCCGCGACGCGCGCGGGATCGGCGTGGGCCAGCTCCACCGCGGCCCTGGCCGCGCCGAGATCCGCGCCAACCCCCACGACGACGAAGCCGGTGACGCCCGCCTCGCGCGCCCGCGCCATCGCCGCAGCCGCGCCCTCGGGGAAGTAGGCCTGATCGAGGTGGCAGTGCGTGTCGACGAGGTGCACGTCGGCGCATCGTAGCACCGGGACGACCTGCTCCGGAGCCGGGGGTGATAGGGTGACACGGTGGCGATCTCCGAGGAGGAGTTCCGGACGTGGCTGGACGCGGGGGGCATCCTCCGTCGCGACGCTGCGTTCACGCCCCCGCGGCCCGAGGAGAGCTTCACGGTGTTCGCGCAGGCCGCGAGCGCGGCGCTGCCGATCGGCCCGCTCCGGCAGCAAGCCGCCCGCTTCTTCGACGCGAAGCTCGGCCTCACCGTCGACAAGAAGTACGACGACGCGAGCGGCCTGCCCGACGTCGACGTCGCGCGGGTGGTGATCGTGGCAGGGGACGCCCGCGGCACGCGCCTCGTCCACGGGCGCGCCGTCACGAACGCCGATCTCGCGCGCGCCCACGCGGCCGATCCGGCTGGTTCGGGCGGCCTCTACCTCCTGGCCGAGCGCTGCCGGTCGGTCTGGATCGTCGAGGCGAACGGCGAGGCCGACCGCGCGTCGCTGCTCGTGTCCGCCATCCTCGCCAGCGTCGTCCTCGGGCCGATCCTCTCGATGGCCGGGGACCTCTTCGGCGTGCGAACCGCACGGCTCAAGCTGGAGGCGAAGCCTTCGCCCTACCGGTGAGGTCGTAGCTCCCCTCCCGACCCCCGAGGGCCGTCACCAGGATGGCCCTGAGGACCCAGTCCGCGGTCGAGCCAAGCCAGACGCCCTCCATGCCCATGCCGAGGTGCCGGGTGAACAAGAGGGTGCTCCCGATGCGGACGGCGAACGCGCACGCCGTGGTGACGAAGAACACGGTCCGCGTCCGCCCGGCGCCGCGGAGGGCCTGCCCGAGGACCATCCCCGTCGCCATGAACGGCTGGGCCAGCGCGAGGACCGGCGTCGCGGACGCCGCGAGCAGCACGACGGCGGCGTCTCGGGAGAACACACGGAAGATCACGTGTCGCCCGAGGAAGAAGGCGGCGCCGAACGTCGTCAGCGCGATCACGGCGTACAGCCACGCCGCCCTTGCCGCGGCGAGCGCATGGTCCGGGCGCCGCTCCCCGACCTTCTGGGCGACCAGCGCGGCGGCCGCGACTCCGAAGCCATCCCCCGTCATGAAGCACAGCGCCTCGACGCTGATGACGAGCTGGTTCGCCGCCATGATGTCGTCGCCGAGGAGCGCGACCAGCGCGACGAAGCCGAGGAACCCTGCGTGGTACACGACACGCTCGAGCAGCGCCGGCAGGCCGACGTCCAGGAGGGCGCGCCACTCGGCGCGGAGCGCCTCGCCGCCGGGCGCCTCACCCACGATCGACACTCTCGCGCCGCGCCGAGTCAGCAGCCACGTCACGCACGCCGCCTCGAGCGCGAAGGTCAGGGCGGTGCTCGTGCCCGCGCCGCGCGCGCCCATCGGGGCGATGCCGAACGCCCCGTTGATGAGCACGCCGTTGAGGGCCACGTGCACCAGGTTCGACAGGACGCCCACGGCGAGGGGCGTCCTCGTGTCACCGGAGGCCTGCAGCACCGCGAAGCCCGCCAGCGCCAGGAACACGAACGGGCTCGCAGGAAGCGTCCGCCCGAGGTAACCGCGCGCCTCGGCGAGGACGTCGCTGGATGCCTCGCGCCCGACGACCGACGCGAACTCGAGCAGGACCGGCGTGAGCGCGGCGGCGACGATGCCGATCCCGACGGCCAGCGCGAGGGACAGGCGCGCCGCCCGACGGGCGCCCGCGAGATCCCTCGCGCCGACGTGGCGCCCGACGCGCGCCACCGTGCCCACGGTGAAGGCGGAGAACACGCTGAAGATGCTCCACTCGAGCGTGCCCGCGATCTGCATCGCCGCGATCGACCGTACGTCGTGTTGCCCCAGCATCACGCGGTCCACGACGAACACGAACGTCTGCAGGAGCGAGTGTACGATCGCCGGGACGGCGAGGCGCAGGACCTCCCGAGAGATCGGGGGCACGGGCGCTACATCAGCTCGGCGAAGCGTCGCCTGACGAGCACCCCCGCGGCATCGGCCGCGCAAGACTCGCAGTAGCCCGAGCGCGCCGCCATGCGCTCGATCACCGCGCGGAGCTCGTCCCGCCGCGCGGCGTCCAGGCCGACCCCGTCCTCGCGCACGAGGACGACGATGTCGCGCGCGATCTTGGCGACCTCCCCGCGCTTGTTGGCGAAGATCGTCTCGCGGATCCGCCTTCGGTAGTGAGTGAAGATCGCG
Organism: Myxococcales bacterium; assembly: GCA_005777185.1. GTDB lineage: Bacteria > Myxococcota_A > Polyangia > Polyangiales > Polyangiaceae > SXNL01. Next base: position 3,624 of record SXNL01000016.1, on the reverse strand, counting down.
AGGGCGTCGACCTTCTCGCCGGGGTGCTCGATGGCCCAGGCCGCGATGTTGCTGATGAGCTGCTTCCGGTGCTCGTCCTGATCGCCCTTCACGTCGAGGAGGCGCTCGACCTCGCGCATGAGCTTCTCGTCGGGCTCCTCGTACTCCCCCGTGATGCGGTTCCGGACGCGCTCCTTCTTCGTCCACGTGCTCACGTGCTGGACGTACCGCTCGAAGATCTCGTCGTACCGCTCCTCGTCGACCAGGCCGCTGGCTGTGTAGAGCTCCTGCTCGAGCGAGGAGAGCAACCTGTCGTACAGCGCGTCCCGGAAGGCCTTCACGTCGTGGTAGCCGCCCGCGACGGTGTCCTGCTGTAGCCACTCGAACTCGGCCTTCTGCTGGCAGAGGCGCTCGATCTCGTCGAAGACGGCGAGCGGTGACAGGCACCGGTAGGCCTCCGCCTGGGCCGCGTCGAGGAGCACCACGCGCATCTCCCGCGGCGAGGCGCCGATGCGCCCCTCGTAGATCGGGTACGCGTCGCTCTCCTGGAAGACCTCGAGGATCCCGGCCTTCAGCGTCTTCTGCTGCTCGGAGTCGAGCCGATCCGGCACCTTGCCGAGCGCGTAGAGGTCCATCTTCTCGACCGCCGTGAGGCTCGAGACGGCCCCGGTCAGAGCGCGCGGGAAGCGATCGGTGTTCGGCTTCCGCATGCGCGTGAGGACCGCGAACATCGCGGCCACCTCCGTCGCGTGCGGCGCGACGTGGCGCCGCACCTGGGGGGCGATCTGCGAGTCGTAGAGCGCCTGCTCCTCCACGCAGCTCCGGAGGTACGGCATCCGGAGGAGCTCGAGCCGCCCCCGGAAGCTCGCGAACTCCGGGTGCTCGCGGAACGCGTCGAGGTGGAGTTCGTTGGCGCTCGCGATCATCACGAGGTTGAGCTGGACGTTCTGCTGCACGAGCGCGACCTCGCCTGTCTCGACGGTGAGCTGCAGGTACTTGAACGTGTCGAGCGGTCGCTTCAGGAGATCGCTGAACTCGATGACACCACCCGCCGCGTCGATGAGCTCCCCCTTGGCCTCGTACAGCGTGACCGCCTGGAGCGACGCGGGCAGCGCGCCGAGCGAGCGATCCGCCGTGATCTGGCGCTCGGCCGCGTCCACGCTCATCTGCGGGCCGACCGTCACGGCGCCGACGCGGTACCGTTGCGAGATGAAGTACCGCTCCACCTGAACGTGCTTCAGCACCTCGACGTACGAGCCCTTGTAGCTCGCGAGGAGGGCCTCGAAGACCTGCTGGCTCTTGTGGGACAGCTGGCCGCGCAGGATCCACTCGCACAGGGGCTCCGAGCCCGTGGGCACGACCTGCTCGAGCATGCGCTGCCGGTCCTCGACCGGGATGAGGAACAGGGGGTGATCCCGTACCTCGACGAGCAGCTTCGCGTCGATCTGGTCGTCGCCGAGGTGCGCGTACGACGGAGTGTCGCCCCCTCCCGCCTGCCCGAACCCCAGGTTCCCACGCACGGTCCTCGTCGTGGGGAACACCCACGAGAAGCGGTACAGCGCGCCCGCCTCGAGGGTCGAGTAGTTCTCGAGCGCGCGCATGATGCACGCGACGATGGTGCTCTTCGCCGAGCCGTTCGGGCCGTGGAGCAGGATCAGCCGGTTCGGCCGCCCCTCGCGCGCGAAGTTGCAGAGGACCCGGTACAGCTCCTCCTGCACCTGCTCTTGCCCGACCAGCGCGCCTCGACGTTGCCCCTGCTCCCACGGCAGATCGAAGAGGTTGTACCGCGTGAACTCACCCCACGGGTGAACCACCTTGCGGCTGCCGTATTGGTCGAAGCAGTCCCTGAGGTAGCGACTCGCGTCGCGGGAGTGCGCAGCCGGATCCTGCGCGAAAACCTCGAGGTACTCCGAGAACGAGAGCACGCGGCGCGCGGCGGAGAACCGGCGCTCCACGCCCTCCGCCACCTTCGAGACCAGTTCCGCGGCCGGGGTGCGTTCCGTCATCGGGCCCCAGGCTACCCCATCCAGGGAGCGGCGGGGGCCTCTCGGCGAGGGAGGCCCAAGCTCCCCTCGCGACGCGACCCGCGATGTCGGAGCCGCCCCGAACCCGCCGTCGGAACGGCCAGCCGAGCTCCGCCGGATCGCGGTGCTGCCAGAGCGAGCTAGAGCTTCACCTTCTCGGCGAAGTTCTGGCACTTGTCACCAGAACAGACACCACCCTTGAGCTCGCACTCACCCTTGCCGCCAACCACGGTGGCCGTCGTCTCGGCGAGCGTGAACTTGTCCTTCGCGAGCGTCGCGTCGGCGCACTTCAGCTTCCAGGGGTACTCCTTGTTCACGTGCCAGTTCCCCACGGTGCTCACCGTGACCTTCCCCGCCCCGGCCGCGACCTTGTAGGTCTGCTCGTCGGCCCCTGCGCTCGCTCCCACCAGGGAGACTGCCGTCATCACCACAGCGCCCAGCATCGACCTTCGCATTCGTCTTCTCCTGTCAGAAGGGTCCAACTCCGTGGAGGACCCGTCAAGCCGTTTGGTTTCGAGCGCGGTCGTCCCGGCCGTTGTGGGTGGACGGACCCGGTGACCAGGCATTCAGTCGTTTCGTTCGCCGGGTCACTTCACGTACAGCTCGAGCACGGGTCCGCGAATGTAGGCGGCATGGTGCTCCGCCGATCCAGTCTCAGGTGTCAGACCTGCCCCCGCCACCAACGCAAACGCCATTCCCGAGGAGCTCCGCTGATCGGACACCACCGCGAGCCCCTGATCCCGCGGGTCACGGGCCTTCCATTTCCGAACGAGATCGCGGACGTCCAGACGAACCAGGGGCCGGTCGGGCGACCCGGTCACGACCGTGAGGGGAGCCCGGACATCCTCGACCCGTGGACCAAGCCCCCATCGGGTGGATCGCGAGGACCAGGGCTCGACGATCCGGTCGACGTGTAGGGAAACCGGCGGCACCTCGTCGGATCGCACGTCGACCCGCTGGAGCACCACGTACGCCTCCACGATGTCGGGCTCGAGCGACGGGAGCGCAAACCTGAGCAGCACGCGCGCCGGCCCCTGTCCGAGGATCGCGATCGCGGGCAGCGGCTCTCCCTCTCCCTGCCCTGGGAAGACGTAGGCCACGTCCACAGGCTCGACGACGAGGCGCCGCGCCGTGTCGACCATCGGCGTCCCGGCGTCTGGCTGACAACGACCCGCGACGCAGGAGGACGCTCCGCACTCGCTCGCGTGCTCGCACATCTTCCCCCGTGACACACACGAAACCGAGGAGCCGGCGGCGAGCGAGGTCGACGCGAGCGCGATCGTCGCGATCATGGCGCGGGGACGACAGAGATCAGCCAACCGCGCCGAGAGCACGTGGGGATGATAGGCGATGTCGACGCACCTTTTGGGGCGAAAACAGCCGACTGATGTTAGAGCTTCGGTCGTGGACGAGGGTGATGACATCCCGGAGAGCGCACCCGTTCCCTCGCAGCCGCCGCGATCGATCCGCCCCCGGCCGAAGGAGGGCGATCAGCCGCTCCTCGCCGTGCGGAACCTGGTGACGAGCTTCAGGATGCCCGAGGGTGTCCTGCGCGCGGTGGACGACGTCTCGTTCGACGTGTTCCCCGGACAGAGCGTCGGCCTCGTCGGCGAGAGCGGCT
>SXNL01000110.1 GCA_005777185.1 Myxococcales bacterium | reverse complement strand
GTCCGCACGGGCAAGGTCAAGGCGCCGATCGTAATCGGGCGCGATCACCTCGACTGCGGCAGCGTCGCGTCTCCCAACCGCGAGACGGAGGCGATGCGGGACGGCAGCGACGCCGTCGCGGACTTCGCGATCCTGAACGCGCTCGTCAACACGGCGGCGGGCGCGAGCTGGGTCAGCTTCCACCACGGCGGCGGCGTCGGCATGGGGATGAGCCTCCACGCCGGCATGGTGGTCGTCGCCGACGGCACCGCGGAGGCCGCGGCGCGGCTCGAGCGGGTGCTCACGAGCGATCCGGGCATGGGCATCGTGCGCCACGCCGACGCGGGCTACGAGGAGGCGATCGCGTGTGCACGGGAGAAGGGCGTGCACATCCCCCACCTGGCCCCGGGCTGACGCCCGGGGCCCGGAGCGCCTGGCTCAGGGAGCCATCAGCGCGTTCAGATCGAACATACCGCCCGTGATGGTGTGCACGTCCGCGCCCTTCGCGCTCACCGACAGCGACTTGAACCCGACCTTCTGGAACCGCTCGCGGGAGTTCCAGAACGTGCTCGCGGTGGCCGCCTTCACATCCATCCCGATCTCGAGGTGGGTCGGCGCGACGAGACTCACGAGCGGGTACACGGCGGCGTGCTCGCTGTAGAGATCGAAGCTCGGCAGCCGGTCGGCCTCCCGGTTCAGCTCGTCGAACAGGCGCGCCGCCGCCTGGGCGCGCTCGTGCGAGACGGCGCCCATCGCGGCGGACTCGTAGATCTGGGCGTCACCGCGATCGACGACAAACCGCACGCCGACGGGGTGCGATACGTAACGTCTCCCCGCGAGCGCCTCGGGGAGGGCGTCGCGCTCGGTGACGGCGAGGATCTGGAGATCCCGCGCCCGCGCCTGGAAGACCTTGCCCAGGTTGTCGACGCCGCGGTCGTACTTCGAGACGTCCCACCGCGCGCGTTCCTCTGCCGTCTTCACCTCGCCACGCTTCACGGAGACCGCGCTCAGGTACGCCCGCAGGGACGCCTTGTAGGCGTCGGGGCTCACGCGGGAGAGCCGATCGAGGGCGCCGTCGTCCAGCCTCAGGTTGAAGGCGAAGGACACATTGGGGCCGCTCGTGGCGTCGAGCCCGTGGATGCCGACGGACTGGAGGACGAGCCTGAGCTCTCCGGCCTTCTCGACGAGCGCGGCATGCTCCTCTGGGAGCCCCTTTCGCGCAAGCACGCCGCGGAGCGCGGCGAGGCCCCTCGTGCGCGCCTCCGCCATCGTCAAGAGCTCGCCCGTGACGGGGTCCTTCACGGCCTTGCGGTCGAGGAGCGCGACGTTGCAGCCCTCGTCCCAGGTGCGGCGCTCCGTCCCGTTCTTCCCGCGCGTCTCCTCGACGGGACACTCGCGCCAGACGGTGCGCTCCATCTCGTTCCCGTACGCGCCGAGGGCGACGAGCGCCTCCTGGCCGGCGACCTGCCCGATGAGCGCGTCGGCGTTGTCGATGATGATGTCGTCGTCCATGTGGCTGTCACCGACGACCGTCTGCAGGAAGAGGTTCGCCTCGCTCCTCGCCGCGGCCGTGCCCTGCGTCGAGAGGGCGGAGAGCCCCGTGCGCTTGAAGCCGTGGTCCATCTGGAACCACCCCCCACGCTTCTCCAGCGTGTCGAAGAGGACCGCCTGCGCGCCGTCCGGCGTCTGCACGACGAACGAGCCCTGCTTCTCGACGACGCGCTTGTGGAAGATGTCGAGGCCGAACACCGTGGCCCCGAAGTCGCGCTGCGACGTGGTCGCGCTGCGTACGAGATCGAAGTCGACCGTGACGGCGGGGTTGGGATCGCCGAGATCTCGGCTGTAGACCGCCTGCGCGAGCCGCACGTCGGCCTTGAGCGCCTGCTCGAGGGCCCGGCCGGTCTCCTCCCTGTCGCCACGATCGAGGTGGAAGCGCATGCGCGACACGCTGATCCGGCTGGACCCCGAGCTGGCCGCGTAGGCGATGCGGGTCTGGAAGGTGTCGTTGAGGCGCTTCTCCATGGCCTTCTCGACGAGGCGCTGGAGGTCCACGCGTGCGGGCCCGATCTGCACGGGCCGCAGGCACGCGCCGTCGCCGCAGAGGTTCGCGACGCCCCAGCCGCCCTGCAGGGCCGCGCTGAACGACTCCACGGACGCGTGCTCGATGCCCACCTCGACCACGACCTCGTCGCCCTCGAGGCGAACGACCGACACGTCGACGTCTCCCGAGAGCACGCCCGCGACGCCCGCCGAGACCACGAGGGAGTACGTGATGCCCTGCGCGGGGTTGGCGACGAGGATCGGGACCCCCAGCCCGAAGTTGGCGCCGAGCTTTCCAGCCCCGCGGAGCGCGTACATCTCGCCGGCCCCGAGCTTGCGCACCTCGTCGAGGGATCTCGGGTACACGAAGCCCCGCGCCTCCTTCACGGCCTTCGCCGGCGCGGTGTACATGGCCTCGAGCCCCGCGCTGTCGGTCGCCGTGACGATGCGCGAGGACAGCTCCGTCTTCGCCGTGAACCCGAGGTTCGCCCCCACGCCGCCGGCGAAGCCACCGACCGAGAACCCCCAGCCGTGGTCGAGCCCCGCCTTGACGGTGAAGGCGCTCTCGACGAAGTACTTCGTCGACCCCGACGAGAGGCGCTGCTGGCGCAGGCGATTGACCTCGGTCGGCAGCTCGCGCTCGCCGAACTGGGTCGCGAGGCCGGTCGCGATGGCCTCCACGCTCTTCACCTTCGCGCCGGCCGGCAGGAGGGAGTTGGTCTCCTCCCGGAGCGCGAACACCTGGGGGGTCTCGAACGCGACGCCGTTCCCCGCCACGACGAGCCTATCGTTGAGCTTGTCGGTCGCGAATCCGGCGGCCACGCGGACGAGCTGATCGGTCTTGATCTGCTTCAGGTCCGCGAACCGGTTCTCGAGGTGGAGGCTCAGGGCCTGGTCGGTGGTGTCGTCGGCGGGGGCCGAGCATGCGGCGAGGAGGCCGAGCCCGACGACGAGCGCGAGCGCGGATCGTGAGGACGTCATGACCTGATTCGTACAGGAACCGCGCTTCAGAAGTCCACGCGGCGCTCGGGTAGCGGAGGTAGGGGGTAGTGGGAGACGCCCACCCTGCGCCCGTCCGGGTCGCGGAAATACAAGGTGAAGGCTGTCTCTGCCTCGAGGACGACGCCGCGGGCGGCGAGGCGCGCCCTCCACGCTGGCTTCTCGTCCTCGTCGATGGCGAACGCGACGAGCTCGAGCGATCCGGGCGGAACGGCGGGCTCGTCCGGCCCGGCCGCCTCGATCATGACGATGGCGCCGCCTGTCCGGAGCCACACGCTCGCGTCCGACGCCCGCTCGCCCGGCAGCCCGAGGACGTCCGCGTAGAACGCGCGGAGGCGTGGGACATCGCGCGTGCGGAGGGCGAGGTGGTGAAGGCGCATCGCACATATGATAACGACGGTTCCATGTCGAAGAAGGTCGTCGTCGCGACGCACGGGCACTGCTTCGACGGGCTCGCGTCTGCCGCGCTGTTCGCCGACATGCTGCGACGGGTCGAGGGAGGCGCGCTGTCGTTCCACTACCTCGCCATGGGGTACGGGCCGGGCGAGGGCGCGAACATCGCGAAGCTCCTCACGGGCGATCTCAACGCTGTCCTCGACTACCGCTTCACCGCGGCGCCGCGCCTCACGTGGTACTTCGACCACCACGTCACGGCGTTCGCCGGGGACGCGGAGCGCGCCGCCTTCGCGGAGCGCGCGCCCCTGGGACGCTTCTTTCACGACGGCGCCTACGGTTCGTGCGCGAAGCTCATCCGGGACACCGCGGAGCAGCGGTTCGGCCTCGACATGTCGGTCCACGCGTCGCTCGTCGAGTGGGCGGATCGCATCGACACGGCCAGCTTCGACGACGCCTCGCAGGCGGTCGATACGACGGAGCCGGTGCTGCGCCTCCGCGCCGTCGTGCAGCGCCACGGCGACGGCGCGTTCCTCCGCGGCCTGGTGCCGCGCCTCCTCGAGCCGGGCGGCCTCGCGCGCCTGGCGTCCGCCGACGACGTGGCGAGGGCCTACGAGCCCATCGCGCGCGAGGAGGCGCGCTTCCGCGAAGCGGCGGCGAAGCACGGCCAGAGGATGGGCGACGTCGTGCTCGTCGATCTGGCCGACGTGCCGCTCGACGCGACGTCGTCCTTCGTCGTCTACGAGCTGTTCTTCGACTGCCGCTACTCCGTGCTCCTGACGCGCGCGAAGACCGGGATCTACAAGCTATCGGTAGGCTACAACCCCTGGTCCGGCCGTCCGCGCACGCACGACATCGCCGCCATCTGCGAGCGCTACGGCGGCGGTGGACACCCCGTGGTCGGCGGGATCTCGCGCCCCGCATCCGGTCTCGCCGACGCCCGGGCCGTGGCCCAGGAGATCGCCGTTGCGCTCCAGGCCTGACGCCGGACCGGTCGTGTGCGGTCACCGCGGCGGCCACGGGCCGGACTACCCGCCGGAGAACACGATCCCCGCCTTCCTGCGCGCGATCGACGAGGGTGCGAGCGCGATCGAGCTGGACGTCCGGGCCACCTCGGACGGCGAGGTGGTCGTCTTCCACGATCCGGATCTCGCCCGCCTCGCGGGGCGCCGCGACCGCGTCTCGGACCTCACGGCGCGCGAGGTCCTCGCGCTCCGGCTGCCGGGCGGGCACGCCATCCCGCGCCTCGCCGAGGTCCTCGACACGCTCCGGGGCAAGGCCGTCGTCAACGTGGAGATCAAGGCGGACCTCCCGCGCCGGCGGAGGCTCGTGCGTGCGGTGGTCGACGTCATCCGTCGGAGCGGGTGCGAGGTGGTGATCTCCTCCTTCCACCCGGCCGTGGTCGCGCTGGCCCGCGCCACGAGCGGCGTCGAGGTGGCGCAGCTCTTCCCCGAGCGGTGGACCCCCTTCTGGCGCGCGGGCCTCCTGGCCGCGACGCCGCGCCTCGTCGCGGCGGTCCACCTGGCGGGGTCGGCCGTCGACCGGGCGCTCGTGGAGCGCCTCGTCGCGCGCGGCCTGCGCGTGGCACTCTGGACGGTCAACGACACGGCGCGCGCCCTCGAGCTCATCTCCTGGGGCGCGGCCTGGATCATCACGGACGAGCCGGGGGCGCTGTCCCGTGCTCTCGGGCGAAGCCGGGCGGAAGGACGTTGACCCCCCCGTCGCGTTCGTGAAACATGTGAAAACGATGCGTTTTCCAGCGATTGTCCTGGCCGCGTTGCCCCTCGCGACGCTCCCGGGAGCATGCCAGAAGTGCGCCGACGTCGCGAAGGATCCCGAGACCGCCACGCCGGCGGCCAACACGTCGACGACGTTCACGCTCGACTGCAAGGCGAAGGCGAAGCCCATCTCTCCGCTCATCTACGGCATCGGCTTCGACATCACCGGCGACACGGACTGGAAGGAGCCGCGCCAGTGGGAGCTCAACCCGACCGGGCGTCGCCTCGGCGGGAACGCGTCCACGCGCTACAACTGGGAGCACGGCCAGGCGTTCAACCACGCGTCCGACTGGATGTTCAAGAACAACGCGGGCAGCGAGCCCGAGCCGTTCTACGTGACGTTCATGCGCGACAACGCCGAGAAGGGTGTCACGGCCGTCGTGCAGATCCCGATGATCGGCTGGGTCGCGAAGGACGGGACGAGCGCGTCCTTTCCCATCGCCGAGTTCGGCGGGCAGGAGAAGACCGACAACGAGGTGACGAACGGCAACGGCAAGCGCCGCGACGGGACCGAGATCGCGCCGCCGCCGCCCACGAGGACGAGCAAGCCGTCCACGCCCGAGTTCCAGGCGAAGTTCGTGCAGCGCATCAAGACGCTGGCGAGCGGCTTCAAGCACAAGGAGAAGCGAATCTACCTGCTCGACAACGAGCCCGCGCTCTGGAACTCCACCCATCGCGACGTCCACCCGGAGCCCGTCACTTACGACGAGCTCCTCGATCGCACGAAGAAGTACGCGACGGCGATCCGCGATGCCGATCCGGAGGGCCTCATCGCGGGGCCGACCGCGTTCGGCTGGTCGGAGCTGTTCTACTCCGCGAAGGATCTCAAGGGCAGGGTTAACGTCCCGGGCGGCGCGCCCGATCGCAAGGCGCACGAGGACATGCCGCTCGTGGCGTGGTACCTGCGCGAGCTCAAGGCGCACGAGGTGAAGACCGGCAAGAAGCTGCTCGACCTCCTCGACGTGCACTACTACCCGCAGACCGAAGGCATCGGCGTCGGGAAGGAGGGGAAGGTGGACGCCGAGACTTCGGCCATCCGCATCCGATCGCCCCGCGCGCTCTGGGATCCGACCTACAAGGACGAGTCGTGGATCAAGGACACCGTCCGCTTGATCCCCCGCCTCCAGGAGTGGATCGACAAGTACTACCCGGGCCTCGGCATACAGATCGGTGAGTGGAACTTCGGCGCGGAGGGCGACATCTCGTCGGGCCTCGCCACCGCCGAGGCGCTCGGCCGGTTCGCCGACGGGGGCGTCCGCTCGGCCTACTACTGGGTCTACCCCGTGCTCGACTCGCCCGCGTTCTTCGCGTTCCGCGCGTTCCGCAACTTCGACGGCAAGAACGGTCGATTCCTCGACAACCTGGTCCCGGCCAAGGGCGTCGACGGAACGAGCATCTGGGCGTCGAGGGACGACGCCGGGAAGCACGTCGTCCTCGTGGTGATCAACACGAGCCCCTTCCGCAACGTGACGGCGCCGATCGAGGTGGGCTCGTGCGGCACGGTGAAGAGCGCGCGCGCGTTCGTCTACACGAAGGCGAACAAGGGGTTCAAGGAGTCGGAGCCGAAGGCGGGTGGCGCCTCGCTCTCGGTGGAGTTCCCGCCGTACTCGATCTCGGTCGTCGACGTGAACTTGATGTAGGTCAGTCCGCGCACTCGACGGGCGAGGGGGACATTCCCGGCGGCGGCGCCTGCTGGAAGACGCCGTCCGGCAGCGGCGGGTTCCAGCTCACCTGATCGTAGCGGAGGAGGACGTCCTGCTTGTCGCCGGGGACCTCGAGGTGGACGCGCCTCGGGATCTCCGCCTGGCACGGGGGGCCGCTCGGTTCGATCGGCGGATCGAGGCCCGCCTCGTCGATCATCGCGGTCGACATGGGCGCCGGGGCGTGGCCCTCGAGCTCGGCGTGGTAGAGCACGTCGCCGTACTGCTCGACCTTCACGTCGACGACGCGCATGCGCTGCTCCTGCCAGGGCTTGTCGAGGTCGTCGGGGTGCGGCGCGATGCGGATCTCCTCGACGGCGTTGCGCGTGCTCGGGACGCGCACGAGGTAGTGCCCCTTGCGCTGCCACTCGATGGTGAGGGTCGCGGGGTCGTGCTTCAGCACGGGCGCCTGCCCCCGGAGGAAGCCGACGAGGGCGTGTCCCGGGATGGGGACCGCCGCGAAGCGGGCGATGTTGCACGCGGTGGAGGGCCCCACGTAGAAGCGCTTCTCCCGCAGGTCCGCGAGGGCGAAGCGCTTGCCGTCGCTCGTCAAGGTGGCGAGCGCGACGTTGAAGGAGCTGATGGCGTCCATCCGGATCCGCGACGCCGCGACGGCGTACAGCATCAGGTCGCCGCGCACGCGACCCTGCTTGCCGAACAGGTCGATCTTCGCCTGCGCCTTGACACCGTACCCGCACGCCGCGGAGGCGCGCATGCGGGCGATCGCGTCCTCGCCCGTCGGTACCTGCGAGCGAGGCGGCGGCACGCCGCAACCGGCGGTGGCGGCCAGGAGCGCGGGGAGGAGCAAGGCGGGTGAGCGCGTCGGCACGAGGCCGGGATTACCACAGGATCGTTCCGCTTTCTCCATGGCGCGACACGGCCTACCGTGGGGGCGTGAGGTCGTCTCCGTTTCCACTCGACGCCGCCTGGCCGACGACGCTCGCCGACCTCGCGCGGCGGCGCGGGTGGCCGAGCTTCGAAGACCCCGCCGCGCTCGGCGCCCGCGTGCGCGAGATCTCCAGCGTCTACAACGAGCCACGGACGCCCGACTTCACGAGGGCCCGGTCGATGCTCGCGGCGCGGCTGGGATTCTCCTTGCCGCGCGACGTCGCGAAGGGGGCGTGCGCGCTCCGCGAGCTCGTCGCGACGGGCTACCTGCTCGGTGAGCCGCCCGGGCGGACGCGGTTCTCGGTCCTCGACGTGGGCGCCGGCCTCGGCGCGATGACCTGGGGGCTCGTCCACGAGCTCTCCCGGATCTCCCGCGAGGCGGGCGCGGCCACGTTCTCGGTCGAGGCGTCGCTCGCGGACACCGATCCGGAGGCCGTCGCCCTCGCGCTCGACATCGCGCGCCAGGTGAGCCTGCCCGGCGTCCGCCTCGAAGCTCGGGCGATCCGGGTCGACGCCGCGCGATCGCTCCCGCCGCGGGCCGTGCTCGGCGATTTCGATCTCGTGCTCGTCGGCCAGGTGCTCTCGGAGCTCGACGTGGACGCGGACTGTGGCTCGCGAGCGGCGCGCCACGTCACGCTCCTCGCCGACCTGCTTGCGCGGGTGCGGCCGGGTGGCGCCCTGGTCGTCGTCGAGCCCGCCCTTCGCGACCGGACGAGGCACCTCCACGCCGTGCGTGATGCCCTCGCCGCTCAGGGGCACCCGCCGTTCGCGCCGTGCCTCCACGCCGGCGCATGCCCGATCCTGCAGACACCCGATGGCTGGTGCCACGAGGACCGCGCCGTCGATCTGCCGACGTGGCTCGTGCCGGTCGCCCGGGCCGCGGGCCTCCGCTGGCAAGGGCTCACGTTCAGCTACCTCGTCCTGACGCCCGAGGGGGCGTCGATGGCGTCCCGCTTCGGGGACGCGACGGGCCTCCTTCGTGTCGTCTCCCAGCGCCTCGCGACCAAGGGAAAGGAGGAGCTCATCGCGTGCGGTGCGCTGCCGGACACGCCCCACGCCGTCAGGCTCCGGCGGCTGGACCGCGCGCGCTCCGATCCCAACCGCGCGTGGGACGAGCTCCAGCGCGGCGACTGCTTCACGATCGACGCGGAGGGGGCGGGGGCGCGGCGCGAGATCGGCCGCGCGACCGGCGTCCGCGTCTGCGCGCCCGTTGACGAGCACGCGCGCGATCGGTATCTGGAGGGGCCTTGAGGGGACTCTACGCCATCTGCGACGTCGACACCCTCCGCGCCCACGGCGTCGAGGTGCTCCCGTTCGCAGAGGCGGTCCTCGCGGCGCGCCCCTGCGCGATGCAGCTCCGCGCGAAGACGCTGTCCGACTCCGAGTGTCTCGCGCTCCTCCACGCGCTCGGCGCCCCGTGCCGCGCGGCGCGGGTGCCCCTCATCTGCAACGATCGCCTTGACCTCGCCCGCCTGGCGGCGTGCGACGGGGTGCACCTCGGTCAGGAGGATCTGGGGGCGCGCGACGCGGTGTCCGTAGGTGACGCTCCGGGATCGCTCCGTGTAGGCATCTCGACCCACACGCTCGATCAGCTCGAGCGCGCCCTCGCGATGTCCCCTGCGTACGTGGCCTTCGGTCCCGTCTTCTCGACCCGAACCAAGGTCGACGCGAGCCCCACGGTGGGGCTCGAGGCGCTCTCTCTCGCGAACGACCGCGCCCGCGCGGCCGGCACTCCGCTCGTGGCGATCGGCGGCATCACCCTCGAGACGGCGCCTGCGGTGGGCGCGCGTGCCTCGGCCCTGGCCGTGATCTCCGACCTCCTCGGGTCGACGCCCCGCGATCCGGCCACCGTGACGGCGCGCGCGTCGGCGTTCCGGCGCGCGGTGGCGTCGTGAGCCTGATCGTCACGGGGATCGTGCTCGCCTCCGGGGTGGTGATCGGCCGTCTGATCGCCGTTGGCCTTCGCAAGCGCGCCGAGGCGGAGGCAGAGGCGAAGAAGGAGCCCGGCGACGCCCCTCCGCCGCCACCGCCCCCGCCGACGAAGGAGCCACCCGTCATGGAACCGGATCTCGCGCGCTTCCCCTGCAGGCTCGGTGATATCGTCATGCGCGACACGGGCGAGGAGGCGTGGCTCGCCGGGGGCATCGTCCTCTCGGAGGAGCTCCCCACGCGCGCGCTCTTCTGGGCCCCCGAGGCGGGCAAGGACCGCGTGATCTACGCGTCCCCACGGCCCGCGGCCCAGATCCTGTGGCTTGACGCCATCGACGCCAAGGACGTCCTCACCCGTGGCGAGCCGCCGACCTCGCTCGAGCACGGTGGCCTTCGCTTCGAGCGCGCGCGGCGCCTCCCGCTGGCCGCGCGGCGGGTGGGAACGGGCGCGCCAGACGTGGGCGAGCAGGTCATCGTCGCGGAGTACCGCGCGGCGGGTCCCGAGCGCCTCCTCGTCGTCCTCGGCGGGGCCGAGGCGCGCGCGTTTCGCGGCGTCGTGCTCGAGGAGGGGATGTTCGAGGTGCTGCCGTCGGGGAAGGCGACCCTGGAGTAAGCCGCGGGCGAGGAGCGCGCGCGCGCAGCTACGCGGCCCGCGGCGGCGCGACCGCCCGCATCCCGAGGAGCATCGCTTCCACCACGAGCTGGGGGGACGCGTTGGCATCGAGGTCCACCAGCGCCTCGAGCGCGATCCGGTGCTGCTCGGCGCAGGCGAGGGCCTCCGGTCCGTCGATGCCCTCACGGGCGCGCGCGTGGAGGGCGGCGGCGAGGTGCTCGAGCTTCGCGCGGAGCGCGACCTTGTCCTTCTTCTCCGCCTCTGCGAGGCCCATCGCCTGGCTCGCGTCCTTCGCGCCGATGGCCGCGAAGGCGCGGGTCGCGAACTCCCGGCGATCGGTGAGCGCGTCGGGATCGGCGTGCTCGAGGGCTGCCTCGAGGCTGCCCCCCGCGAGCCTCGCGGCCTCCTCCGCGCGCGGCCCGTCGATCCCGCGCGCCGCGAGGAGGCGGAGGAGGGCGGTCTCGGGGAGGGCGCCGAAGCGGACGAGCTGGGCCCGCGATCGGATGGTGGGTAGCAGCCAGTCGCGCGCCTCCGTGAGCAGCACGAAGTGCGTCCGCGGGCCCGGCTCCTCGAGCGTCTTGAGGAGGGCGTTGGCCGCGCTGATGCTGAGCTCCTCGGCCCGCCGCACGATGAACACCTTCGCGTGCCCCTCGTGAGGCCCGAACTGCGCCCGTGCGAGCACGAGCGTACGGATCTGGTCGATGCTGATCTCCTGCGTCTCCGGGCTCCGTCGCCCGATGCGCGCCGGATCGTGCAGGCCGCGCTCGATCACGACGACGTCCGGGTGCACGGGCATCTTCTCGCGCTGGACGACCCCCTTGGGCCCGACGCTCTCGCGGATCACCGCGCGCGCGCACGCCGAGCAGTCGCCGCAGGCCCGGTCACCACCCGCCCGCGCTTCGCACACGAGCGCCTGGGCCAGCCCGAACGCCGCGAGCTCCTTGCCGACGCCGCGGGGTCCGTCGAAGAGGAGCGCGTGGTGTACCCGGCCCGATCCGAGGCCTCGACGTAACGTCCGGATCACCGTGTCCTGCGCCAGGACCTCGCCGAGGAGCTCGCCCACGGCGCGCATCCAACAACACGCGGCGTCGGGGCGCAAGGCCCGCCCACCCTCGGCCCCCGTCACCCGGGTCGTCGGACGCGGAGATCGGGCCTGCCGAGCCCCGGCCTGAGCGGGAGGACCCGCGAGAGGAAGACGGCCCCGAGGGACGCCACGCCGACGGCGGCGCCCGACGCCTTCGCGATCAGCGTGCCGGCGGCGACGATCCCGAGGTAGCCCAGCGCGACCAGGAGCAGGGTGAGGGCGCCGTCGGAGGGCGCCTGGCGGATGAGCTGCTCTCCGCACTCCCTGCACGCGCTCCCGCGCTCTCCGACCGCGAAGAACGCGCAGGTGTCGCAGAGCGAATCGGAGCAAACGGCGCATACGGCGATCCGCATCGCCCCGTGTGGCTTGCAGGATGTGGGGTCGGACATGCTCGCGCGTTGTATCCTACACGAGTGGATCCCATCCGCGCGCTCGCGCACGTGCACGGGCACCTCGGGTGGCTCGCCGCGGCGATCCTGGTTCACCCGGCCGTGATCCTGATGCGCGCGCGCCGGACGCCGCGGGCACGGACGCCGGCGCTCGCGACCGGGATCGTCACGGCGCAGGCTGCGCTGGGAGCGTGGATCTACCCTGCGTACCGGGAGCGTGTGAGGGCGCGCCTGTTCCAGACCGAGCCGCACGTGGGGTGGTTGTTCGAGCGCAAGGAGCACCTCGCGTTCGGGCTGGTGATCGTCGCCTGGATCGGGCTCGTGCTGGTGCTGACGGCGCGCTCGCGCGACGACGAGGAGGAGCGCGCGCGGCTCGGCCGGACGGCGGGGCTTGCGTACGTGGTCGCCGCGGGGCTGGCGGTGACGGTGGCGATCCTGGGGACGGTGGTGGGGATCCACGCGCCGATGTGAGCGCGGGCGGTCGCCCTCCGCCGTCCGCCGTCCGCCGTCCGCCGAACGGCCCGCCGACCCACCGATCGACGGGCCGACCGCCTCTCCTTCACGCGGCCCGGCTGGCCGGGCCGTTCGGATCCGTGTGCAGAGGCGCCGTGTCCGCGACGGGCGCGTGTCCCTTGGGCCGTGCCCCGCGGTTCGCCTGGAGGGCGGGGACGGCCTTCCGCGCATCCTGGGCGCCGAACAGGTACACGCCCGCGCGGGTGAGGCGCTCGTGTCCCGCGACGAGGAGCGTCCAGAGCCGGTCACGCTCGTCGAGCCCCGCAGCGGGCGAGCTCGCCGGACGCGCACGCTTCGGGGTCAACAGCTCGAGCAGCGCGGTGCCGACCTCGGCCGCCTCCTCGAAGTCCCGCGCGCGGAACGGGTGCTTGCCGTGGAGCTCGGCGGCGTGTGCGCCGTAGAGCGCCGAGAGCGCGACGAGATCGCGCGCCGTGTCGAACCGCCCGCGGCCCGCGCGAATGCGCTCGACCTCCGCGCCGGGGAGGTGTCCGGTGACGACGAGCGACTCCGCGGTCGTGAGGAGCCGGGCGCGGAGCGGTGTCGCCCGCTTCAGGAGATCGGCCATCGCGGCGTCGGCCACCGGACCGATGAGGGTGGAGGCGAAGATCACCGCGAGCGCGATCCTGGGGAGCGACGTGATCTCGTCGAGGTCGGTCTCGGGCAGCCTCGACGCGCGCGCCGACACGGCGAGCACGCTCGCCACGCCGACCCGCACGTTGTGGGCAGCCAGCTGCGCATCCGCGCGCATCCGGACGACGTGCGCGGCGGGGATGGCCATCGCGGCTGGGAGGAACGCGACGTAGTCGGCCTGGGTGCCGCGAACGGTCGCGCTCTCTCCGCGGCGCGAGTCGTCCGCGTCGGTTCCGGGGCGGGGGCTCTTTCGGGGGACGGGGTTCTTCTTCGATGCGGTCATCATGGCTCTCTCCGTGGAGTCTCGTGTGTCTCGACGACGCCTTCCGGCGCCGTCTCCGGACGACCCCTTTCGCAACCGGCATGCCGCGCGCGGATCGCGGCAATACGGCTGGATTCGCGCGCTTCGGGTGGCGCGAGTCGCGCCACCTGGCACGAGTCACGCGCGCGACTGGTGCCGCGCGCCGGGTCCTCGACCCATCCGGCCGACCACGTTACGATCGGCGCGCATGTCGCACGACGCCGAGACCGATCCCGTCGACCCCGGGCGGCCGCCGCGCAGGCCACCGCGCGGCGTCCTCGTGGCGCTGTGGGACGATCGCGAGGTCGTCGCGAGGCTCCCCGCCGAGGGCGAGGGCGACGTCGTCGCGGGGCGCGGTGCAGGCTGCCAGCTCCAGGTCGATCACGGCAGCGTGTCCCGGGAGCACGCGCGCATCCACGCCGAGGGTGGCGCCGCCTGGATCACGGATCTCGGGAGCCGGAACGGCACGTGGATCCGCGAGCGCAGACTGGAGCCCCACAAGCCCGCGCGACTCCGCGTCGAGGTCGGCGCCCGCATCGGCAACGTCACCGTGTACCTGCAGGGGGCGGGCGCGCTCGAGGCGCGGCCAGCTAGGTTCACGGGCGACGTGGAGTACCCCCCCGACGTGTTCGTCACCCGCGACGCGCCGATGGGGCCGATCTTCCGCCTCGTCGAGCGGTCGGCCCTGAGCAGCATCGCCGTCCTCATCCTGGGCGAGACGGGCACCGGGAAGGACGTCATCGCGTCCTCCATCCACCACCTCTCTGGTCGGCGCGGCCTCTTGGTCACGGTGAACTGCGCCGCGATCCCGGACTCGATGTTCGAGGCCGAGCTCTTCGGCTACGAGAAGAACGCGTTCACCGGCGCGAGCGCCGCCAAGCCGGGTCTCATCGAGACCGCGGAGAACGGCACGCTCTTCCTCGACGAGGTCGGGGAGCTGAGCATGGCGGCGCAGGCGAAGCTGCTGACGGTCCTCCAGAACGGCCAGGTGCGCCGTCTCGGAGCCGTGACCGGCGGCAGGGTCCGGTTTCGCGTGGTCGCAGCGACGAACCGCGACCTCGAGGAGGAGGTCGCGAGAGGCGCGTTCCGGAAGGACCTGTACTTCCGCCTGTGTCAGTTCACGATCACCGTGCCCCCGCTCGCGACGCGCCAGGGCGAGATTGTCGCCCTGGCGAGCCGCTTCCTGGCGAAGCACTGCGAGGAAGCCGGGCGGGAGCCGCTCGAGCTCACGGAGGCCGCCGGGCAAGCGTTGCTGGCGTACGCGTGGCCAGGCAACGTCCGCGAGCTCGAGCACGCGATGCGGCACGCCGCGATGTTGGCGGAGGACGGCGTCGTGGACACGGCGCACCTCCAGCTCGGCCCGAGGCGGGGCGCGAACGACCCCTTGCCCGCGACGCCGAAGGACGCCGAGCGCGCGAGGATCCTGGGTGTCCTCGGCCAGTGCGGTGGGAACCAGACGCTGGCGGCGAAGACGCTGGGGATTTCCCTGAGGTCGCTCGTGAGGCGGCTGGACGAGTGGGGGGTTCCGCGGCCGAAGAAGGGGAGGCCGCGGGGAGGGTGAGGATTCGCCGCGACGGTCGGGCGGACGTAGCGGGGAGGGAGGAGAGTTCCCGGGCCCGTCGCCGGAAGGTCGCCACGAGGAGGGGGACCTGCGCGAGGGGCGCGGCGAGGTGCCAGGCAAGGCCGCAGGTATCCACGGAGCTTCGCGGGAAGCCCGCGGGTAGGCGCGGGGTATCCGCGGAGCTTCGCGCGAAGCTCGCCGGAGGGCGCGGGGTATCCGCGGAGCTTCGCGGGAAGCCGGCGGGAAGGGTCCGGGCACCCGCGGAGCGTCCAGGGAGGCTCGCGACGGAGGCCGAGACATGCGGGGGACGACCCCACCCCGTTCGAGGAACCTCCAGGGGTTGTCCGCGTCCTCGAGGTGGGAGACCGCCTTCCGATCTCGAGCCTCACCTCCCCACGAACGACGCCTTCCGCTTCTCCAGGAACGCCCGCATCCCCTCGCGCTGGTCGGCCGTGCCGAACAGCCCGCCGAAGGCCTGCATCTCCAGCTCGTGCGCCACCGTGAGCGGCACGTCCTCGCCCCTCAGCATCACCCGCTTGCAGCTCGCGACGGCGCGCGGCCCCATCGACGCGATCTTCTGCGCGGTCGCCTTCGCGGCCCCGAGCAGCTCCGCGGCGGAGACCACGCGGTTCACGAGGCCGACGCGCAGGGCCTCCTCGGCGCCGATGACCTCGCCCGTGTAGCAGATCTCGCGCGCGCGGCCGATGCCGACCCGCCGCGCGAGCCGCTGCGTCCCGCCGAACCCGGGTATCACGGCGAGGCTCACCTCGGGCTGCCCGAACTTCGCCTTCTCGCACGCGTACAGGAAGTCGCAGGCCATCGCGAGCTCGCACCCTCCGCCGAGCGCGAAGCCGTTCACGGCGCCCACGATCGGGAAGTGGGCAGCCTCCATCGCCGCCCCGGCGCGGTGTCCGAGCTCGGAGAACAGCCGCGCGTCCGTCGTCGACATCTCGGCCATGGCGGCGATGTCCGCGCCCGCCGCGAACGCCCTGTCGCCCGCGCCCGTGAGCACGCACGCGCGCACGCCCTCGTCGGCGTCGAGTTCCTGCACGGCCGCGAGGAGTGCGGAGATCAGCTCCTGGTTCAGCGCGTTCAGCTTGTCGGGGCGGTTCAGCACGAGGACGGCCACCGCCCCCTCGCGCTCGCGGATCAACGTGTCGCTCATCGTTTCCTCCTAGACCGAGCGCCCGGTCTTCTGTCCCTTGTCGTCGTACTGGTAGAACCCGCGCCCCTTCTTCTTGCCGACCCAGCCCGCGGCGACCAGGTTCCGCAGCAGGGTCGGCGCGCGGTACTTCGGATCCCCGATGTCCGCGTGCAGCACGTCCGCGATCGCCAGCACCGTGTCGAGGCCGATGAGGTCGGCCAGCTCGAGGGGACCCATGGGGTGGTTCAGGCCCAGCTTCGCGCCGGTGTCGATGTCCTCGGGCGTGCCCACGCCCTCCTGCAGCGCGAAGCACGCCTCGCACAGCATCGGGATGAGGATGCGGTTCACCAGGAATCCAGGCGCGTCGCGGCTGGTCGTGACCGTCTTGCCCATGCGCTCGGCGGTCTTCTTCACGGTGTCGTAGGTCTCGTCCGACGTCTGCACCGCGCGGATGACCTCGATCAGCTTCATGAGCGGGGGTGGGTTCATGAAGTGCATACCGATGACCCGCTCGGGACGGGAGGTGACGGCGGCCAGCTTCGTGAGGGAGATCGAGGAGGTGTTGCTCGCGAGGATCGCGCCCGCCTTCATCGCCTCGTCGCACTGGCGGAACAGCTTGGTCTTGAGCTCGACGTTCTCGGTCGCGGCCTCCACCACCAGCTCGCAGTCCGAGAACCCCTCCGGCCCGGCGGCGGGCTGGATCCGCCCGGCGATGGCCGAGGCGTCGTCTGCCGTGACCTTTCCCTTCTCGAGGAGCCGCCTCAGCGTCGCCTCGATCTTGCCCTTGCCGCGCTCGGCAAGCTCGCGCGACGCGTCGGCGAGGCGCACCTCGTAGCCGGCGGTCGCCGCGACCTGGGCGATGCCGCCGCCCATCTGTCCCGCCCCAAGGACGCCCATCGTGCGGATCTCCATCGCTGCTCTCCTCGCTCGCGGCCACGCTCGACCGCCTCGGTGCCATCGTGTACCACACGTTCCCGTGCGCCGTCGCGGTCCCCGCCTGCTCCTCGTCCTCGCGCTCGTGTTGGCCTCGGCCTGCGCGCCGCGGCCCGCGACCGAGCGGGCTATGTCGCTGGCGCGGCAGCACCGGGAACGCGAGGCGGTGGCGGTCCTGCGCGCCGAGATCGCGGCGCGGCCCGACGCGATCGCCGAGCGGCGGCTGCTGGTCCGGTTGCTCGCGGCGGAGGGGGATCTGCCGGGGGCACAGCGCGAGGTGGATGAGCTCGAGAGGCGCTTGCCGGCGGGCGATCCGTCGCCGCTCGTGGAGCTCGGCCACGCGTACGAGCTGGCCCACAGGTTCGAGGAGGCCCTGGCCGCGTACGACGACGCCGCGGCGAAGGCGCCGAGCTCGCCTGCCGGGCCACGCGCGGGTGGGATGCGGGCGGCGCGATGGGGCGAGACGGCGGTGGCCGTGCCGAGGCTGGAGGAGGCGATCCGGCGCGGCGCGAGGGACGCGGAGACGTACCACGCCCTCGGCCTCGCCCTGACGCACGAGCAGGAGCTCGATCGCGCCGAGGTCGCGTACCGCGCGGGGATCGCCGCGGATCCCGGCGCCGTCGAGAACCTCCTCGGGCTGGCCACGCTGGCGCTGCGCCGCAAGGACTTCGACGGGGCGCTCGGGGCGTACGACGAGATCCTCCGGCGGCGCCCGCGGTTCGCGTCGGGTCACCTCGGTCGCGCCTACTGCCTCATCCAGCTGGGGCGCCGCGACCAGGCGAAGGCGGCGCTCGACGACGCGCTCGCGGCCGGGGCCGAGCCGACGTTCGTGGAGAAGCAACGCGGGCTCCTGATCCGCTAGTTCTCCAGCCGAAGCTGGGCCGGCCGTGCGGCTCGACGGGCACCTCGCGCCGCGCGCGCCTGTCGCTGTCCGCTGTCCGCCGTCCGCTGTACCCTTCGCCGGATGCGCCTCCCCCACCCGGCTCCTCTCTCCGGTGCCCGCTACTCGGCGGTGGAGCTCCTTCCCGATCTCGATGTCGTGGTGATGGACCAGCGCCGCCTCCCCGCGGAGGAGGCCTACGAGATCCTCCGCTCCGTCGACGACGTCGCGCGCGCCATCCGCGACATGCTCGTCCGCGGCGCGCCGGCGATCGGGATCGCCGCCGCCTACGGGATCGTCCTGGCCGCCCGCGCCCGAACGGAGGCCTTCGTCCCCGAGCTCGAGCGCGCCGGCGCGCTCCTCCGTGCGACGCGACCCACGGCCGTGAACCTCGCGTGGGCCGTCGACCGTATGCTCGAGAGCGCGCGCGCCGTGGCGGACCAGGCGCCCCTCTCGCGCCTGGACCACCTCGCCCGGGCCGCGCGCAGGATCCACGAGGAGGACGTCGCGGCGTGCCGCGCGATCGGCGAGCACGGGGCCGCGTTCGTCCCGGACGGCGCGACGATCCTCACGCACTGCAACGCAGGCGCCCTGGCCACGGGCGGCTACGGCACCGCCCTCGGCGTCGTGCGCGCGGCCGCCGCGACGAAGAGGATCCAGGTCCTCGCCTGCGAGACGCGGCCTTACTGGCAGGGCGCGCGCCTCACCGCCTGGGAGCTCCGCGAGGACGGGATCCCCGTCGAGGTCATCACCGACTCCATGGCGGGCCACTTCATGCGTAGCGGGGCCATCCGGCTCGTGGTCGTCGGCGCCGACCGCATCGCTCGCAACGGCGACGTCGCGAACAAGATCGGCACGTACACGCACGCGTGCCTCGCCCGCGCCCACGACCTCCCGTTCGTCGTCGCCGCGCCGTTCAGCACGGTGGATCTCGCGACGCCCACGGGCGGAGACATCGTGATCGAGGAGCGTGGCGCGCGCGAGCTGTCGCACGTCCACACCCCCGCCGGGGATCTCGCGCTCGTCCCCGAGGGCGTCGGCGTGCGCAACCCCTCCTTCGACGTCACCCCCGCCGCGCTCCTCACCGCGATCGTCACCGAGCGCGGAGTGGTGCGCCCGGTCCTCGCCTCCTCGCTCGCGGCCCTCGCACCTGCTATCCTGGCGCCTGGCACCCGAGCATGACGAAACCTGCGCCGACCGTCGCGTTTCTCCTCCTCGCCGCCTTCCTCGCCGCATGCTCTTCCAAGACCTCGGGCACCGATCCGGGGAGCTCGGGCGCCTTCCCGGCTAAGGACGGCGGCGGCGGCATCCTCGGCGCCGCCGACGGCGGTGCCACCGCGGCCAGCGAGTGCGCCGATTCCACGAAGCTCATCTACGTCGTCTCCGAGGAGGGCACGCTCTACCGTTTCCAGCCGACCACGGTCACCTTCGACCCCGTGGGCATCGTCCGCTGCAGCCCGGGCGCGTCGCCCACCTCCATGGCGGTCGATCGCCACGGCACCGCGTGGGTACGTCACAGCGACGGCACCGTGTGGAAGGTCAGCACCCGGGACGCCACGTGCGCCCAGACGACGTTCGACGACGCCAACGTCTTCCTCAAGTTCGGCATGGGCTTCTCCACCGACGGCGCGAGCGGCAGCAAGGAGACGCTCTTCCTCAGCGACTCCAACGGCAGCGGGCTCGGGGCGTTCGACACGACGACGCTCAAGTTCAGGGCGATCGGCCGGTACAACGGGGAGCTCGCGGGCCGCGCCGCCGAGCTCACCGGCACGGGCGACGGGCGCCTGTACGGCTTCTTCACGACGTCTCCCGCGCAGATCGGCGAGATCGACAAGGCGACGGGGCACATCAAGTCGGCGACCGTCGTCGCCAACACGAACGCCGGTGTCGCGTGGGCGTTCTCGTTCTACGGCGGAGATTTCTACGTCTATACGGCAAGCGGCGGGAGCGGCCTGCCCAAGGACCAGACGGGCTCGACGGTCACGCGGTACCGCCCCTCCGACCGGTCCACGACCGTGCTGAAGCAGGGGATCGGCTTCCGCATCGTCGGCGCGGGGGTCTCCACGTGCGCGCCCCTCGTACAGCCCAAGTGAGGCCTCAAATCCCCGCGGCCGGCGCGCGCCGTGCTATCTGAGCGGAGCGCGATGCAGGCGTCCCGCTTCTCCCCCAAGCCGCCGTGGCTCAAGGTGAAGGCCCCCGGCGGCCCGAGCTACGTGGCCCTCAAGGAGATGCTCCGCGCGCGGGATCTCCACACCGTCTGCGAGGAGGCCCGCTGCCCCAACGTCGGCGAGTGCTGGTCCGAGGGCACGGCCACGATCATGCTCCTCGGCGACACGTGCACGCGCGGCTGCCGCTTCTGCGCCGTCACCACCGGCAACCCCCGCGGCGCCGTCGACGCGCGCGAGCCGGAGCACGTCGCGCGCGCGATCGCCGGCCTCGCGCTCCAGTACGTCGTGCTCACCATGGTCGACCGCGACGATCTCCTCGACGGCGGGGCCGCGCACGTCGCCTTCACGGTGACGCGCATCAAGGAGCTCCGGCCCGACATCCTCGTCGAGACGCTCCTCGGCGACTTCGGGGGCCACGCCGACTACATCCACACGACGGTGGACGCGCGGCCCGACGTTTGGGCCCACAACATCGAGGTCGTGCGTCGCCTCCAGCGCACCATCCGCGACGTCCGCTGCGGATACGACCGCTCGCTCGAGGTCCTCCGTCGCGTGAAGCATCGAGATCCCGCGCGCGTCACGAAGAGCTCGATCATGGTGGGCATCGGGGAGCGTGACGATGAGGTCCTGGAGACCCTGGCCGATCTACGCGCCGCCGGCGTCGACATCGTCACGATCGGCCAGTACCTCCGGCCGACCCCGAAGCATGCGGCCGTCGACCGCTACGTCGAGCCCGCCACGTTCGCCCGCTTCGAGGAAGAGGCGCTCCGCATCGGCTTCCGCTACTGCGCGAGCGGTCCGCTGGTGCGAAGCTCGTACAGGGCCGCCGAGGTCTTCCTGCGCGGGATCCTCCGCCCCGAGGCGCGTCCCGCGCCGGTCGCTCCACCCGTCGACGGTCTGGTCCCGGCGACGAGGCTCCTCCGGGCGACGCGGAGCGGCGCGTGAGGTCGTTCCGCGCGGCCGCCGTGGGTCTCGCCCTGGCCGCGTGCCAGAAGGAGCCGACCGGCACGGTCGCCGGGCCACCCCTCACGATCGCGCACGACGCTGGACCCTCCGCGACCGACGCCGGGTTGGCGACGCCCGCGTTCGAGCCCCCGGTGAAGGCGTCGTTCGTCGACGTCGGAGCGAGCACGCCGCCCGTGGCTGCCGGCCCGTGCGATCGTGTGTACGTCCACGTGGCCAGGGGGAAGGTCGACGTGGCGGGCGAGTCGCTCTCCCCCGGGGATACCGTCGTCGTGTCCGCGACGCCTTCCGTGCCGCTGCGCGGCGCGGGGGTCGCCGTCGTCGTCCTCGCGCCGCGCACGCCGTGCCCGACGACGCCCGGGAAGACCGTCGTCAAGGGGACGGTCGCCCCGAGGCTCTCTTGGGCCTTCGGCACCATGAGCGCCCACCTCGACGTCGGGCCGCCGGTCTCGCCCGACGTCTATCTGGGCCGCCTCGAGGGCACCGCAGCCGTCGCGGAGCACGTCCACGCGACCTCGTGGGAGATCCTCTGCGCGCTCGAGGCGCGCGGCACCTTCACCCTCGCGGGCAAGGAGCGGCGCCTCGGCGACCGCGAGATCGTCGTCGTGCCCCCCGACACGAAGCACGCCTGGAAGCCAGACCCTGGCGCTACACTCGTGGGCGTCCAGATCTACGATCCTCCGGGTCCGGAGCAGCGCTTCAAGCTCCTCGCGGAACAAGCTGACGCCGGCCCGCGTTAGGCCGCGTCAGGCCGCAGCGCGCATCATCGCACCTCGGACCACCTTACGCACGCTCAGCTTCGTGATTACCCCGAGATGGGGCCGGCCCTCGCGCGCTCCCGCTTGACACAGGAAACTCCGGGCATCTTGCCCCGTAAGAGGACGACACATGCGAAAGATCCCCGTACGCGCCGCTGCGACCCTCGGACTCCTCGGCGCCGTCGCCCTCTCGGCTAGCACCACCTCGGACGCCCGGGCCGAGTGGATCCCGCCCTACATGCCCGACGTGGACCTCGCGGGCCCGACGTTCGCGGATGACGTGGCCGAGACGATCCCCGGACGCATCGCCGTCGACGTCAAGGACGACCTCTCGGAGGAGGAAATCGCCGCGCTCGGGGCGGAGTACGGGATCACCCTCCGCGACAACAGCCCCCACATCAAGGACGACGCCAAGATCGAGCTCGCCGACGTGAGCCCCAGCGAGGAGCGCTCGATCCTCGAGCGCCTCTCGCGAGACCGCCGCGTCGAGCACGCGGAGCGCATCACCCTCGTGCACGCGTCCTTCGTGCCGAACGATCCGCGGTACGCCGAGCAGTGGCACATGAAGAAGGTCGGCGCGGAGACGGCGTGGGAGTACGCCTGCGGCACCGGCGTCACCGTCGCCGTCATCGACACGGGGGTCGCCTGTTACGACAAGGGCGGCTTCATGAAGGGCACGGACCTCGCGGGAACGTCCTGCGTGGGCGGCTGGAACTTCACGGGGGACAACGACCTTGCGGCGGACGATCACGGCCACGGCACGCACGTGGCGGGCACCATCGCGCAGACCACGAACAACGGCCTCGGCGTGGCGGGCCTCGCGCACTGCGCCAAGCTCATGCCGGTCAAGGTCCTCACGAAGCAGGGCTACGGCACGATGGCGGACGTCGCGGAGGGCATCCGCTGGGCGGCGGACCACGGGGCGCAGGTCATCAACCTGTCGCTCGGCAGCTCGCAGAAGAGCAAGATCGTGGAGGACGCCGTCACGCACGCGTACAAGAAGGGCGTGACGGTCGTCTGCGCGGCCGGCAACTCGGGCCGCTCCGTGGGGTACCCGGCGGCCTACAAGGGCGCGATCGCCGTCTCGGCCACGGACAAGAACGACAACATCGCGTGGTTCTCCTCGCGCGGCCCGCAGATCGCGATCGGCGCGCCTGGCGTGGGCATCACCCAGCAGACGGTCTGCGAGAGCGGCAAGAACAAGTGCGAGACGTTCGGCGTCTTCAACGGCACCAGCATGGCGTCCCCGCACGTGGCGGGGGCGGCGGCCCTCGTGGTCGGCATGGGCGTCACGGATCCGGACCACGTGCTCGCCGCCCTCCAGGGCTCGGCCACGCGGAAGGAGGACAAGAACCTCTTCGGGGCGGGCGTGCTCGACGCGAGGAAGGCGGTGTCGGCGACGCACTGGTCGCACATCGGTCTCCGCCTGGTCGCGCTCTTCGGGCTCGTCGGCCTCGTCCTCGCCCGCATCCGAAAGATGAACGGCGCGGTCCAGATCGGCCCCGGCGCCGTCGGCGGCGCCCTCCTCGGATCGATCGGTCTGCTCCCGTTCGCGCCCCTCCTCGGCCTCACGGCGCGCCTCGGCTCCCTCCGCCCGGTCGGCGAGATCCTGATGCGCCCGCTCGGCGAGTGGGACATGGTCCTCTCCGCGAACCTGCACAGGTGGCTCCCGCTCGCGAGCGCAGCGCCCGTCGCCATCCTGACGGCCCTGTTCTTCGGCTTCAAGCCCCTCCGCACCTTCACGGGCGGACTGGCCCTCGGCACAGCGGCGCTCCTCGCGCAGGTCGCGCTCTCGGGGGACGTCGCGTTCGCGCTCGGGCCCTTCGCGCTGCGGCTGTTCGCGGTCGCGAACATCCTCGTCTGCGCCTTCGTCGCGAGGATGTCGCTCGACGGCAAGAAGTCGTAGCGCTCCGTTTTGATGCCCCGCCCCGCACGACGGGGTGTAGTCTGGAGGGAGGAATGTCCCTCAAGATCGACCAGGATCACTCCCGCTTCCGCGCCATCGTCCGCGGCAAGATCCGGGAGAACCTGAAGAAGTACATCTCGCACGGCGAGCTCCTCGGTCGAAAGGGCAAGGACCTCGTGTCCATCCCCATCCCCCAGATCGACATCCCCCGCTTCCGGTACGGGGACAAACAGCAGGGCGGTGCCGGGCAGGGGGACGGTGACGTCGGCGATCCGGTCGGCGGCGACGGCGAGGAGGGTGGCGAGGGAAAGCAGGCCGGCTCCGACGCGGGCGAGCACTCGCTCGAGGTGGACGTGTCGCTCGACGAGCTCGCCAGCATCCTCGGCGAGGAGCTCGAGCTCCCGGACATCCAGGACAAGGGGAAATCCAAGCTCATCAACGCCAAGGACCGCTACACCGGCGTGCGGCGCGTCGGCCCCGAGTCGCTTCGTCACTTCCGCCGCACGTACCGCGAGGCCCTCAAGCGCCAGATCTCGATGGGCGCATACTCGCCCGACTCGCCGGTCGTCGTCCCCATCCCCGACGACAAGCGCTACCGCAGCTGGAAGACGGAGGCCGAGCCCGTCGCCAACGCCGTCATCATCTACATGATGGACGTGTCCGGCTCGATGGGGGACGAGCAGAAGGAGATCGTCCGCATCGAGAGCTTCTGGATCGACGCGTGGCTCCAGCGCCAGTACAAGGGCCTCGAGAGCCGCTACATCATCCACGACGCGGTCGCGCGCGAGGTGGACCGCGACACGTTCTTCCACACACGCGAGAGCGGCGGCACGATGATCTCGAGCGCGTACAAGCTCTGCAACACGCTCATCGACGACCACTACCCTCCCGAGGAGTGGAACATCTACCCGTTCCACTTCTCCGACGGCGACAACTGGTCCATGGACGACACCCTGAGCTGCGTCGACCTCATGAAGCAGAAGCTCCTGCCGCGCGTGAACATGTTCGCGTACGGCCAGGTCGAGAGCCCCTATGGCTCGGGCCAGTTCATCAAGGACCTGCGCGACCACTTCGGCAAGGACGATCGCGTCGTCACGAGCGAGATCCGCGACAAAGACGCCATCGTGGGCAGCATCAAGGATTTCCTCGGCAAGGGAAAGTAGATGAGCGAGTTCGCCCTCAAGACGTCGCTGCCCACGTACCTCCAGGACTGGCAGGCGACGATCGCCGGCTACGCGGCCGAGGCGGGCCTCGACTTCTTCCCCACGGTGTTCGAGATCCTCACGTACGACCAGATGAACGAGATCGCGGCGTACGGTGGCTTCCCGAACCGGTACCCCCACTGGCGCTTCGGCATGGAGTACGAGCGCCTCGCGAAGAGCTACGAGTACGGCCTCTCCAAGATCTACGAGATGGTCATCAACAACAACCCGTCGTACGCGTACCTCCTCGAGGGAAACTCGCTCACCGACCAGAAGCTCGTCATGGCGCACGTGTTCGCACACGTCGACTTCTTCAAGAACAACTACTGCTTCCGCTCCACCGACCTCGACACCGGCGGCCACACCACCAACCCGGGCGCGAGGCCCGCCGCGTACGATCCGAACCGGCGCTGGATCGACAAGATGGCGAACCACGGCGCGCGCCTCCGCCGCCACGTCGAGCTCCTCGGCGTCAACCGGGTCGAGGAGTTCGTCGACCACTGCCTCTCGCTCGAGAACCTCGTCGATCCGCACGCGGCCTTCTCCGGGAGGCGCGTCCCCGTCGACCCGGACGCGACGGAGAAGGCCGAGGAGGTCCCGCGCCTGCGCGCGAAGGACTACATGGAGTCCTTCATCAACCCGGAGGAGTTCCTCGAGGAACAGAAGCAGAAGATCCAGGAGCGAAAGGAGCGCGCGAAGAAGTTCCCCGAGCACGCCGAGCGCGACGTCCTCCGCTTCCTGCTCGACCACGCGCCCCTCGAGCGGTGGGAGCGCGACGTGCTCGAGGTCGTCCGCGAGGAGGCGCTCTACTTCATCCCCCAGATGCAGACCAAGATCATGAACGAGGGGTGGGCCACGTACTGGCACTCGAAGCTCATGACCGAGAAGATCCTCGACGCATCGGAGATCATCGACTACGCCGACAACGCGGCGGGCGTGCTCGCGACGTCGGGCGGGCGCCTGAACCCCTACAAGCTCGGCGTCGAGCTCTACCGCAACATCGAGGAGCGGTGGGACAAGGGGCAGTTCGGCAAGGAGTGGGAGGAGTGCGACGACCTCGACGACAAGCGCAACTGGAACCTCCGCCTCGGCCTCGGGAAGAAGAAGATCAAGGAGGTGCGCGCCCTCTACAGCGACGTCACCTTCATCGACGAGTTCCTCACGCCCGACTTCTGCCGCGACCACAAGCTGTTCAGCTTCTCGTGGTCGAACCGCAACGAGCGCTTCGAGATCGAGTCGCGCGAGTTCAAGCAGATCAAGGAGAAGCTCCTCTTCCAGCTCACGAACGCGGGGAGCCCCTTCATCTACGTCGAGGACGGGAACTTCGAGAACCGTGGCGAGCTCCTCCTCCGGCACGATCACCAGGGGATGGATCTGCGCACCGACTACGCGAAGGAGGTCATGCGGAGCCTCGCGCGCGTGTGGAAGCGGCCCGTCAACGTGACCACGATCGTCGAGGGGAAGGCGACGGTCTTGAGGTACGACGGCAAGGAGCACTCCAGTCGTGCGGGCGGCGCGCCGCCCGGGCGCCCGGGTTGACGTGATGGCCGACGTCGCGGGAGACATGGACTGGCTCACGCGGTTCTCGCCGCGCGAGTGGATGAACGCGTCGATGGCCGAGCTCGGCCGCGCGGAGGCGGCCTACCGGCGCCGCGACGCGCGCGGCGGTCTATCGGGGTGCAGGCGCGCCGCGGGCATGGCGGTCAACGCGATCCTGCGCGCGATGCCCGAGAAGGCGTACGGGCGCACCTACGTCGAGCACCTCGAGGGGCTCTCCGCGGACGCGAGCGTGCCCGACGCGGTACGCGCTGCGTGCAGGCTGCTCCTCGACGCCCCGCCGCCTGGCGGCTCCCTGATCGTGCTGCGCGCGAGGAACACGCCGTTCTTCGAGGCGGCGCGCGACGTGATGGCGCACGCTTACGCCATGGTGCTGCTCCACGCGCCCCACGGGCAGGAGAGCGAGTCCGCGTGAGGAGCCGCGACGGCCTCCTCGGCGTCCTCCTCTCGGCGCTCGCGGCGGGGGTCCCGCTCGCCGTCGCGTGCGGCGGCCCGCCCGAGCCGGCGTCGCCGTCGCGATCGCCGTCACCCGCCGGGTCACAGGCGCGGGTCGACGGGGATGGGGCGCGCGCGGGCGCCGGCAGCGCGTCGGCGACGGTGCCCGCCCCGCCCGTGGCCGAGGTCGCCTCCACGACGGCGTCCGCTCGACCGACCGAGGCGCCTTCGCGGAAGCGCGATCTCGGGCCTCCCAAACCAACGACCATCCCGCTCCGCGCCGGGGTACCGGGTGACGACAAGCTCGACCAGGGCGACGCCGAGTTCGAGGCGGGCAAGCTCGAACAGGCGCTCAGGAGCTACGAGGCGGCGCGCGTCGTGATGCCGAAGCACCCGGCGCCGCAGGTCGGCGTCGTCCGGGTGCGCATCGCGATGCTCGGGCTTGGTCTCGATCACGCGGCGGCCAAGGGCCGGGCCGACGTGAAGGCGCTCGCCGGCGAGCTCCGGAAGGCCGCGCAGGCCGACAAGGACTACGGGCCCGCGCACGCCGAGCTGGGCAGGGCGCTCTTGCTCCTCGGGGAGGCACCGGCGGCCAAGGAGGCGCTCGCCCGCGCACGCGAGCTCCTGCCGAGCGTGGCCGAGGTGCACTCCGCCTATGGCGTGGCGTGCCTCGCCACGGGTGCTGCGGACGAGGCCGTGGGTGCGCTGCAGCGGGCGGTGGAGATCGATCCCGGCAGCCCCGCGCGTCGCGGCAACCTTGGCACGGTGCTCCTCATGCGCGGCCGCGTGACGGACGCCATCGCGGAGTACCAGGTGCGCGTGGAGCTCGCGGGCGACGACGCGCGGGCCCACTCCGACCTCGGAACGGCGATGCTCGCCGATGGGAACTACCAGAAGGCCATCCCCGAGCTCGAGCGGGCGATCGCGCTCGAGCCGACCCGGGCGACCTTCCACTCGAACCTCGGGTACGCGCTCCAGCTCTCGGGTCGCACCGATCGCGCCATCGTGCAGTACCGCGAGGCCGTCAAGCTCGACCCGCGCCTCGCCGCGGCGTGGATCAACCTCGCGACGGCGCTCTCGCGCGATCCGAAGACGCGCGCCGAGGCGCGTGCCGCGCTCAAGAGGGCCGAGGGGCTCGATCCGACCGACCCGCGCGTGAAGTCGAACCTGGAGGAGCTCGACGCGCTCGAGAAGGGCGTGGACCTGAGGAAGCCGGCGTCGAGCGCATCCGCGAAGCCGCCGCCGCTTTGACGGCGCGATCCACGGGTGTCAAGACCGGATCTGCGATCCGTGTACGATTCAACGATCGCCCTTGACCCTCCCTTTCGCCTCCCAATATGGTGGCGCCGTTCGCCGGGAGGCAGTCGGGCCCGCTGAAGCAGTCGAAGTTGCAGTTCGTGGAAGTGGAGGCATCCGATGGCAGTGGGCAAGGTGAAGTGGTTCAACGACGAGAAGGGCTGGGGGTTCATCAAGCAGGACAACGGCCCTGACGTGTTCGTTC
This sequence comes from Myxococcales bacterium, assembly GCA_005777185.1. Taxonomy (GTDB): domain Bacteria; phylum Myxococcota_A; class Polyangia; order Polyangiales; family Polyangiaceae; genus SXNL01. The sequence continues at coordinate 3,147 of SXNL01000110.1, read as the reverse complement.
ACTATTCTCAGATCAGCGGCGAGGGCCGTCGGCGCCTGTTCGAGGACGAGATGGTCGAGTTCGAGATCAAGGAGGGCCCGAAGGGCCTCCAGGCGATCAACGTCATCCGGGCTCAGGCCGAGGCCAGCTAGCGGGAAGGAGGGGGCCCGGGAGGCCCCCTCGCTCGCCCCGTTCGGCGGCCGTGGCTACAGCCAGGTGGTGAGGGGGAGGGTCCGCGTGTGGAACGTGCGGGCCGTCGAGTCGAGGACGCGTGAGTCGGCGCTCGACAGGGCGCCGGTCGCGTCATCGAAGACGTAGAGGTTGATGCCGGCCATGCGGTCGGGATCCTCGTGCTCGAGCGACGCGCTCGTGGCGCCGAACGACACGATGCTGCCCGCGAGCGGCGTGCGCATCCGGCGGTGGAGATGCCCATGCAGGAGGTACGCCGGGCGGTCGAGCGCGAGGCCCCGCACGAGCGGCGCTGCGTCGTGCAGCCCCTCGACGATCGCCTTCGCGAGGCGCTCCGGGTGGTGTGGCGGGTGGTGCAGGAGAAGCACGGGGGTCCTGCGACGGACCTCCTCGTGCGCGAGCACGCGCGCGAGCGCCTCGCGTTGCCCCCGGCCGAGGACCCCGGCTGCCACGAGCGGCAGCCGCGGCACGGCGCTCGACAGTCCGATGAGCGCGATCGGACCGCGGAGGCGCACAAACGGGAACGGGCCGAGCGGGAGCGCATGCGCGAGCTCCGGGAGGTCGCTCACGACGTAGTCCGAGAAGTACGTGACGAAGCGGCGCGCGACCAGCGAGCCGCGCGTGTAGAGATCGTGGTTGCCGGGGACGACGCTCACCTCCGCGGGGGACAGGCCGAGCTCGCGCTCGAACAGGCGCTTGACCGCGACGAACTCGGTCTCGAGCGCGAGGTTCGTGAGATCCCCGGTGATGACGACGTGATCGATCTCCATGCGGCGGATCTCCCGCAGGAGCTCGCCGACGTGGGCCGTCTTGTGCTTGTGCTCCCGCTTGAGGCGCAGGTTGGCCCAGCCGGTGGCGCGCTTGTTCAGGAACCGCGTGAACGGCACGCCCGCCATGTCGAGGACGTGTAGGTCCGAGATGTGGGCCACCCTCATGGGGAGAACGTAGGCCGACCGACCCCTCGCGTAAAGGGCGCGCTCAGCGTGCGCGGCCCGGGTCGTACGCGCAACGGAAGCCGACGTGAGGCGATCGGAGCTCCGAGATGGTGCCGCGCGCGGCCGTGCGGAGCCACGCCGCGCCGTCCGCGTACGATCCACCCCGGACGACGTGGTGCGAACCCGTGGCCGGTCCCTTCGGGTTCATGATGGAGATGGGCGCGTAGCCGAAGCCCGCGTCCGTCACGTCGTAGAAGTCGGCGACCCATTCGGCGGCATTGCCCGCCAGGTCGAGCAAACCTTGCGGCGTCCGGCCGTCGGGGAACGACCCCACCGGGGCCACGGCGGCGAAGCCGTCCGTGAGGTCGTCGGTGTCGGGCGCGAAGGAGCCGTGGTTGGCGAGGCGCGGGTTGTACGTGTCGCCCCACGGGAACTCGCGCAGTCTCGGCCCCCGCGCGGCGAACTCCCACTCGGCCTCGGTCGGGAGCCGTCCCTGCGCGAAGGCACAGAAGGCCTGGGCGTCCTCCCACCGGACGAGGACGACGGGCAACGTCGGGGCGTCGAAGCGGGCGTCGCCGGGCGTGTAACCAGGTGGCGAGCACGCGCCGCTCGAGACGCACCGGCCGTAGGCCTCGACGGTGACCTCCGTCCGGTCGATCTCGTAGGGATCGAGCCCCACCGAGTGCGACTCGCCTTCGGCCCGGAAGCGGGACGTGATCCTCCGATCGTCGCAGAAGGATCGCAACGTCTCCTTGCGGCAGAGCGTGAGCGCCTTCTGCATGGAGACCGGCGTAGATCCCATCATGAAGTGACCGCCCGGGATCCGGACGCGGTCGGGCGCCGGCGGTCTGAGCGCGACGATGGGCGCCACCTCGGCCGTCGCGCGCGGCGGGCCGAGGCCCGACCAGAAGCGGTCGATCGGCTGGGGCGCCTTGCCCGCCGCGAGCGTGGTGCTCGCCGCGAGAAAGAGAGGCAGGCCGACGTGGGTCACGCGGGTGCGCATCTCAGCCGGTGAGGATGCGCATGGGCCGCTCGACCAAGGCGCGGAGCTCGGCGAGGAAGCTCGCGCCCACCGCGCCGTCGATGACGCGGTGGTCACACGAGAGCGTCATCGCCAGGCGCTTGCCGGGGATCACGGCAAGGTCGCGCACGACGGGCTCGCTCCGCACCTGGCCCACGGCCAGGATCGCGCCCTCCGGCGGGTTGATCACCGCGGAGAAGGCGTCCACGCCGAACATCCCGAGGTTCGAGATGGAGAAGGTCCCATCCGTCATCTCCTCGGGCGCAAGCTTCTTCGCGCGCGCCCGCGCCGCGAGATCGCGTACCTCCCGCGCGATGGCGACCACGCTCTTCCGGTCGGCGTCGCGCACGACCGGCGTGACCAGGCCGTCCGGCACCGCCACCGCGACGGAGATGTCGACGCGGTCGAAGACGAGCAGGTGCGTCTCGGTGTACTGGGCGTTGCACTCGGGCACGCGGACGAGGGCCGTCGCCACCGCCTTGATCAGGAGATCGTTGAGGCTCACCTTCAGCGGCTTGTCGCCCTCGGCCTTCGGAGCGCCTCGTGCGAGCTCGGCGTTGACCCCCTCCCGGAGCTCCACGAGCGGCGCCGCGTCGACATCGATCTGGAGGTAGAAGTGAGGGACGGTGGACTTCGCCTGCGTGAGGCGACGCGCGATCGTCTTGCGCATGGGAGAGAGCGGTCGCGCCTCGGGCTCGCGGAGGCGTGCGCCGCGGGCCGGAACGTCCGAACGCGCGAGCGCGGTCGGCGCGGGGGCGGACGGGACCGTGCGCAGGCGCTCGAGATCCTCCGGAAGGACGCGGCCGTTCTTGCCCGTGCCTCGCGCGAGGGAGAGATCGAGGCCGAGCGCACGCGCCGTCTGGCGCACGTGGGGGGACGCGAGGACACGGCCGGTGGGACCGTCCGGCTCGGCGTCGTGCTCCGTGCGGGTGAGGACGTGGGCGTGGCGCGAGGGATGAAGCGTCGGCGCGGCCGGCACGGCCGGCGCGGCGGGCGCGACGGCCGGCGCGGCGGGCGCGAGGG
>SXNL01000109.1 GCA_005777185.1 Myxococcales bacterium | reverse complement strand
TCGGGCTCGGGCTCGGGCTCGACGTGAGGAAAATGAGGGGATGCCTCAGGTCGCGGGTTCCAGGGACGGAGCGCCACGTTCGACCGAAGATCCGGTGACATCTCCGCGGCATGGGTGTTATCTGGCGCGCATGCCGCCCTCGAAACCGCCGGATTTCGACTACGGGCGCATCCCCATCGGGCACTACGACCGCATGCTGAGGCAGGGCAACGGCGTGCGGCGGCTGTGGCACTCGTTGAAGTTCGAGCGCGCGCTCGACTGCCTGCCCGAGGCGGACGGCGGCGCGCTGCTCGACGTGGGCTGCTTCGCGGGCTCGTTCCTCTCGATGGTGCCGCGGCACCGCTTCGAGAGACAGCTCGGCATCGACATCCTCCCGGAGCAGATCGAGTACGCGAACCACCACTACGGCACGCCCTTCCGGCACTTCCAGACCGCACCGAGCATCACCGACTTCGGCGACATCGGCGCGCCGTTCGACGCCGTCACGCTCATCGAGGTCATCGAGCACCTCCGGCACGACGAGATCGTGGGCCTCTTCGAACAACTCGACCGCGCGCTCGTCCCCGGGGGCAGGCTCGTCGTCACGACGCCGAACTACGCGAGCACGTGGCCCATCCTCGAGGCCATGCTGAACCGCTTCGGCGACGTCAGCTACGACGAGCAGCACATCACACGCTTCGACTGGTTCTCCTTCGAGCGACGACTGGCGGCGATCTGGCCGCCGCTCCTGCACGAGTACGAGGTCGAGCTCAAGACGACGACGCACCTCCTCAGCCCATTCCTCGCCTCCCTCTCCTACGAGATCGCGCGCGGCATGGCCCGCGCCATCCCCCACAAGAGCTGGGGCTCGCCGATCGGAAACCTCGTCCTCGTCGTCCTCCGGCGGCGGCCGAAGGACAGATGACGGCCGCGGGGGCGGGCGAGCGCGCACCGTCGCGCGACGCGGCGACGTGGCTGAAGGACGAACGTCTTCTGGCCGGCGCGCTCCTCTCGCTCGGCTCCCTGATCTACGCGCTCTTCGTCGTGCAGGACTTCTCCGGGCCGCTCGTGGGAGGCGAGGACTACGACGCCGGGTCTTTCCGCGGGGACGCGAACTACTTCGAGTTCCTGGGCTACTACGTCCGCGATCACTGGCGCTTCGGGCCTGCGCCGATCTCCTTCTTCACACGCGACGTGGCGTACCCCGACGGGACGCACATCGGTCTCCTGTCCTGGTGCGCGGAGCGCGACCTCCTCGCCGCCGCCATGCTGCGCCTCGTGGGGCGAGGGCCGTGGATCCAGCTCTACGTGTGGGCCGGCGCGACCGTCGGCGCCGCGGGCGTCACGGCGATCCTCCGGCGCCACGTCGGGCTCCTCCGCGCGAGCCTCGTGGGGTTCGCGGCGTCGTTCATGTGTTTCTATGCATGGTACAAGTACCCGTACCACCTCAACATGGCGGTGCTCCACTGGGTGCTCATGAGCATCGCGGCGGACGCCGTGACGATACGCGTGGTCGCAGCCGGCGACCGCGTCAGCGCGAGGTTCCTCGTGCTGCGCGCCGCGCTGATCGTGATGTCGATCGGCCTCGACCTGGGTTACATCGCCGGCCACGCGCTCACCTCCGGGTGCGTGACGCTCTACTGCGTCTGGGTCGAGCTCGGGAGGCGGGACCGCCGTCTCCTTCGCCGCTTCCTCCTCGCGCTCCCCGTCGACTGGCGCGTGGAGGCGCGCGCGCACCGTGCGTCGTTCGCCGCGGCCTCGGCCCTCCTCCTGTTCGGGCTGGTGCTGTACGTGCCGTTCGTGCTGGCCGTCGTGCGCGACACCAGCGCGTATCCGATGACGGACGCGGGCGGGAACTTCTGGGCGAGCTGGTTCCACGCCCTGTTCCCGTACCTCCCCGGCGTGCACCCGAACTCGCGGCTCGTGAAGGCCATCTTCGGCTACGACGAGGGCATCGGCGAGTACGCGCCGGGCTTCACGCTGCTCTTCGTCGCCGCCGTCGGGGGGTGGCTCGCGCACAAGCGCGACCTGTCACCGCGGATCAAGCCGCTCCTCATCACGGCGATCCTCGTCTTCGCGTACCACCCGAGGTGGTGCAAGACGCTCCAGATCTTCCCCTGGTTCGCCTACAACCGCGTCGCGGGGCGGGGCACGGTGGTGCTGCCCATCCTGCTCGCCCTGATCGCCGTCTCGGCCGACGCCTGGCCTCGCTGGGCCAAGAAGGTCGCCGGCGCCCTGGCGGCGGCCGAGTTCCTCACGGCCGTCTTCATCGTGAACGAGTTCCGCCCCGCGCGGCTCGGGCCCGAGCACATGGACTACTTCGCGACGGTCGGGCGCGCCCGCGGCGCGGCGATCCTCGAGTGGCCCTTCTGCATCGCGAGCGCCAACACGGTCATCACCAAGGAGCTCTGCCCCTACTACGAACGCATCGCCACCGCGTACGCCAACCGCCGCTTCCACGGCAAGTCCACCGTGAGCGTGTACCTATCGCGCGTGCACCCGACGCAGTTCGCGAAGTGGATCGACGACGACTGGGAGCACATGTTCTCGCCCGACGATCCCAAGCGCGCGCACGCAAGGCGCGAGACGCGCTGCTTCGAGCCGGAGCAGTGGCAGCGCTTCGACGCGCTGTATCGGGGGCACGATTTCGCGGGGATCCAGCTCTACCTCGACCTGCTGCCGGAGGCGTGCGTGCAGGCCTTCCACGCCCGCTACGGCGAGCCGCGCGCCACGACGACGCTGCCCCGCTTCGGCAGGGTCGAGTTCATCCAGCGCCCGGACTGAGCGACGCTAGAGCCAATGCCGTTCGGATAAGGCATTCGTTCGAGCGAGGGTGCCCCCCCCGTCGCGCTTCGCGCGCGAAGAGGTTCCGTGGAGGCGGTGGGGCGCCCGGGCAGACCTCACGTCCCGCCCCCCTCTCCCTGAAGGGAGAGGGGGCAGGTGAACGGGAGAATCGCCTGAGCGCGCGTAGCGCGCGATTTGGGGGAGACCGACGCGCGCAGCGCGGCGAGTGGGGGCACCCCTTCTCTTGCGCTGGATCGCCCCTGACCGATCGGCATTGACGCTAGAGCGTGTACTTGAGGATCGTCGGCGCGCTCCAGCCGGTGCCGATGGGCACGCCGTTGCCGGGCTGCTGGGGCGTCGCGGGGTCGAAGACGCGTACGAACAGGTTCGTGGCAGCCGTGATCGTGATCGGGCCGGTGTACTCGATCGCGCTCGGCGTGAGGTTGGGTCCGGGCGTCGGGCCGCGCGGATCCTTGCCGTCGGTCGTGTAATAGATCTTGACGCCGGGGCGCGCCTCGCTGGGTGAGCTCAAGGTCACCGTCGTCCCCGACGCGACCTTGCCGGGCGGCACGCTCGCGGCGACCGGACGCGTGAACCCGCTGTCCATGAACGCGAGGCGCTGCTCCCACCAGTACTTGAGCCAGGCGATCTCGCCCGTGAACGTCCCGTCGAAGAGGTTGTTCGTGATCGGGGTGTTGCTCCCGGGCCCGCGCGGGACGCTCGCGGCCCAGCGCGCGGAGGATCGCTTCGCCGGCGTGTCCGCGCCGTCGCCCGGGTTGAGCTGCTCCGCGAACTCGTCGATGCGCTTGTGCACGTGCGCGGTGGCGAACGGGCCCCTCCGCATGTCCTCCAGGCGATCGATCCAGGCCTGCCAGAAGTTCGGATCGCGGAACATCTCGTTGTACCACGGGTACGTGAAGAAGCCGCCCGCCCAGGTCGCGTAGTCGAAGTCGCGGCCGTCGGTGGAGCCCTCGGCGCGATCGAAGTCCCAGATGGACCCGGGCGTGAGCTTGCCAAAGCGGGGCTTGTACCAGTACGAGCTGAGGCGGAACGCGTCGGCGTTCCGCGTCATCGTGTTGAGCATGTCGTGGTCGATCATGGCGCCGACGTCGAAGTATTTCGCGTAGCCGTTCACCGGGTCGAGGTAGGTCGGGCCGCTCAGGTTGGCCCACGCCTCGCCCAGGTGGCCGCGGAACCAATCGCTCTGCGCGGGCGTCACCTTCTTGAACGGATCGATCGACACCTCGCGCGGGTTCACCCAGGCGAGGACGTTCGGGCCTGGCCCACCGGTGCCGGCGTTCCCGAAGCTCTGCCCGGGGAGCGGCCGGATGCCGCTCTCCCCGGAGTCGAGGCGATCGGCCTTGAACATGTAGCCGCCCTGCACCTCGGGCGGGGCGTTGTCGTGGATGGTCAGGTTCTCGACGTCGATACGGTTCCTGTCGCGCGTGATCTTGTCCATGAAGGTGTACACGCCGAAGTAGTCCGCCGCGCCCCCCGCGCCCTCGATCGTGTCGGGCAACGACTGCTCGTTGTGGAGGTGCTCGAACAGCCGCGTGCGCGGCGCCCATCGACCCACCTCGTTGCTCAGCTTGTAGATGAGGTCGTTGTGCATCATCGAACGATCGAACTGGTAGGGCGCGTGCATGACCCAGTCCGAGTTCGCGGGCATGCCGAGCGGCCCGCAGTTCTTGTCGACGCCGTCCTCGTCCTGGAACTCGAGCGCCATCGAGAACTTCGGGTCGCCGCCGGTCGAGGAGCCACGGCGCTCGAGCGTGCACGGCGACACGAGGTCCGGCGGGTTCGTGAGGCGCGCCACCTTGTCGGGCGCCTTGGGCTCGAAGACCATGACCTGCCCGAACACCGGGACGTTGTTGTTGGGCATCGCCGTGTTCCACGAGTGGGTCACGACGAGGGGGAGGTTGGAGGTACGCGCCTGGGCCGCTGCGTCGATCGCGAAGTACATCTCGCTGACGATCGGCCCGTCCGGGTGCCCCGCTTCGTAGGCCTGCGCGCGGATCTGCGTGCTGAGCGTGATGGGGATGGGCGTCGTGTACAGGGGCGACGGCTGCCGCGCCACCGTGTGCGTGCCGGCCCCCGTCGAGGTGATGTCGAGGACGGGGGCGAGGGCAGGCGACGCCGACAGCCGGAACGTCGTGGGCGAGGCGGGCACGACGTAGTAGGTGGTCCCCGCCGTGATGCCGCCGGGCAAGGTGCCGGTCGTCGCAACCTGCACCGGATCACCGCCGAAGAAGCCATGCGGGGTCGGCGTGCTGAAGAAGTCGTTGGTCGCGGCGGTGCCGGTGGCGGCGTCGCGACGGATCTCGAAGGAGCCGCCGCCCGTGAGATCGATCGCGGGTCCCCCAGGCTCGATCGCGAGCTTGAACGTGTCGGGCCCGAGCACCTTGACGAAGTAGTCGACGGAGTTCACGAGCGGCGCCGGGCCCGACACGCGGACGAGGTCCTTGTCCACGAAGCCGTGCCCCGTGAGCGTGCCCTCGTCGGTGGTCGCGTCGGCCGTGAAGTTCCCCGCGCGGCCGGCCACGGCGATGGGGCGCGAACGGTTCGTCGTGTACCGGATCGTGGCCGTCGGCGACGGTACCTTCAGGGTCACGCTCTCCGTCGTGCCCGACGCGAACGTGCCGCTCGACGGCGTGAACGCCACCCGCTCCGTGGGGACCGAGGCCACGTCGTTGGCCTTGCCGGGCGTCGGCACCGTGAAGAACGCGGTCGAGTTCAGCGAGGCCGGGCTCTTGAGCCCGTAGGAGACGTCCGGGGTCTGCGCCGGGTACGGGCTGAACACCGGCGGCATGACGCCACCGGCCTTGTCGGTCAGGGCGAGGTACTCGCCCTTGCGCGTGCACGCGTCGCCGCTCGAGAGGCTGAAGTTCGTGTGGAGCGGCTTGCCGGCCACCGCGCGGTTCTTCGCGCTCGCGAACACCACCAGGTAGCCGCCCGCCGGGAGCACCGTACCCGCCGGGAACGTCCAGCGCGTCGCGACGGCCTTGCTGTCCGTGAGGTGATGCCCGCCGAGGTCGTACGGGGCGGTGTCCCGGTTGTGGATCTCGATCCAGTCGGACACGGTGCCGTCCTCGTCGGCGAGGCCGCCGAGGCTGCTCGCGAGGAACTCCGTGATGAGCGGGAGGGGTCCCGTGCGGGGGCCGTCCGCGCCGCTGTCCCCGGGGAGAGGGGTGCTTCCGTCCGGCGTGACCTCGCCGTCGGTACCCGTACCAGGGCCGCCGTCCTCGATGGGCTGGACCCCACCCGGCGAGGGATCACTGCCGCAGGCGACGCCCGTGGCCAGCGCAGGACCGAGAAGCGACGCGAACCAGCGCGATCGGAAAGCTGAACAGCCCCTCTCCGTCAAGTTCCGCAAGATGACCAGCCTTTCTGCAAGTGGCGGCAACAGGAACGACCCTCGAGGAGAACATCGTAGCGGTGTTCTCAGGGCGAGGCCAGAACGGCCACCTTCGCGTGGCCGACACGGTCGAAGTCGATGCGGGTCACGCCCGCGCTGCGAACCTGCGGCCCGCATCGCACGAGACACACGACATCACCGCGTCCCGCAGTGGGACGAGAAGGCTCGCCCGCGCGTCGTGCTCGACGTCGGCGCGGCGCCGACGCGACAGCTGGCCGTACCAACCGAGGAGGGTCTCGTCCTCGTCCCCCTCGCGGGCAGCCGGCCCTTCGTCGAAGGAGGCCGGGCCGAGGGCGGCCTCGAAGGCGGCTCGGGCGGCCGCGTGGACGTCCTCGCCGCCTGCGCGGAGCGCCCATACGACGAATCGATAGGCCAGCTCCGCGTGTCGCGTCTCGTCCTCGCAGATCCCGGAGAGCGTGGCGCGAACCTCTTCGTCCCGGGCGCCCTCGAGCGCGCGCCTCGCGACGGCCGCGGCGACGACCTCCGCCGTGCAGCCTTCGTGGACGGTGCGGGCGACGGCGACGGCGAGCGACGAGGACACCGCGACACCCTCGCACGGGAGCGGACCCGGGCCGAGCGGCGCGCCCCGGAACCGCGCGGCCAGCGCGAACGCGGACGCCGCGTGGCGGACCTCGTCGAGCGCCGCTTCGTGGGTCTGTCGGACGAGGTCGCTCGGCGCTCCGAACGCCAGAAGGTCGAGAGAGAAGCGCGCGAACGACGCGATGGAGGCGTGCTCGAACGCGGCGTCGCGCGCCCACGCGTCGGCCAGGGTCCGCCGCTGCTGGAGTGTGAGTTCGGCGTCCCGCCCAACAGCGTGGCGATCCCGAGGCTCGCGCGGCGTCCAGCCGCCTCGAACCACGACCTCCGCGATGCGGGGCGCGCCCTTCACGACGAGGAGCCGTCCGCAGCAAGCGGTCGTACAGAACACGTAGCAGCACTTCCCCGACTCGAGCGTCGGACCGGCGCTCGCGGGGTTGCAGCAGTCGTTCTTCACCTCGTTCGCCGGCAGGCAACCGTCCGCGTCGAAGCGGCCACCTGCGTCGGGCCGCGGATCCCCACCGCGCGGGGGATGCTCGAGAAGGAAGACCAGCTCGTCGTGCGTGTAGCATCCGACCGACTTCGCGCCCGCCTCGCACACGTAGCCGGACGCGTCGAACACGCCCACGTCCGCAGCGTCCGGGCGCGCGGCGTCGGCGCCCGCCTCGGCCACGGCGCCGGGGCCGTCGACGGACGCGCCATCGGTGGGGGCGGACGCGTCCAGCGCCCCCGTGACGGTGCCCCCGCAACCCTCGGAGGCGACGACCGAGACCGCGGAAGCCGCGGTGATCGCGGCCAGGAGCCGGCGCTGGAGATGCCTCATGACGCGATCACCAGCGTAGCACTCGATCCGCTCTGGAGGATCGGCCTCGCGAAGGTGTGGGTGGGCCGCGCGAACAGGTCCCCCCCCATCTGATCGCACCCGAGCTCGAACATCGCCTCTCGCCCCGCCACGGTCTCGACGCCCTCGGCGACCACGGTCGCGCCGCAGCGGCCCGCCATCTCCCCGACGGATCGCGCCAGCGCCTGCCGCCCAGCGTCGGCCTCGATCCCGCGCACGACACTCCTGTCGATCTTCACGACGTCAGGCGCGAGCCGCACCGTGGCGCCGCGCCCGCGCGTGTCCAGCGCCACGCGGAACCCCATCTCGCGCAGGCGCTTCACGCGACCGGTGATCTGCACCGCATGGTCGACGGATCCTCGCTCCATGATGTGCAGCACGATCCTGTGGGCGCTGCCGGTCACGGGCGCGCACGAGTCGTAGATCCGGGGATCGTCGAGATCCGAGCTGGCCACGCGGACGAAGAGCCGCGAGGCGGGGGGCTGTGGGCGAGGGCCTGCGCCGCCCTGCGCGGACCGCCCGACCGACGTGTTGGAGCTGGCCGACCTCCTCCGCCGCCTCGATGAATGCCGCCGCGCCATCGAAGCTAGGGTCACGCGTGCGCGCGAGCGCCTCGTACCCGCCTCCACGCGACCGCCTGGGTGACGACGTCGTCCAGGATCTCGGCGCGAACGGGCTTCACGAGGTCAGGTCCCGCAGAGGAACGTCGCGACCTTGGTGTAGGTCTCCGTGAAGGTGGTGCCTCGGCAGAACGTGTCCACGGTCGTCTTGCCGGCGTTGAACGCGTTCGTGCAGGCGGGCGTCGAGAACCCGGCGCAGACGTCCGTGAGCGCCCGGGCCCTGCAAGCGGCGAGGTCGGCCGCCACGGTGCACGTGTCGCACACGGAGGAGGCGCACACCTCGGCCTTGGCCTCCTTGACCGCGCACGCGGGCTGCAGGATGGCCACGTAGCCGCAGGCGATGAAGTCGGCGAGGAGCCGGCTGCCGTCCTTCCGGATGGGGAGCAGGGCTGCAAGGTTCGGATTGACCCCGCCATCCACCTGAACGCCGCCGACGAGGCACGCAAGGCACCCCCTGTTGGCGGGGTTGCTCTGGAAGGCGCTGCAGTTCGCGACGGTGCCCGGGAGGCACGACGTGTTGAACCCGGCGATCTGGGCGGGTGTGCACACGCCCTGCGCGGCCGCCACGCTGGTGGCCGTCACGGGCACGGCATCCGAGGGAACGTAGCATGCGGGGCCGGGGCCTGGCGCGTCGGCCGTGCCCGTGTCCAGGACGGCGCCGGTGTCCTTCGCCACGGCCGTGTCTCGGCCCGTGTCGACGAGCGACGTCGGGCTGCCGTCGTCGAGAGGCGCTGCGTCCGGGAGGCCGTCGGACTCCACGACGGACGTAGCGCACCCCGCGAACGGGCACGACGCGACGAACACCGTGACCGTGACCAGCGCGATGCCCTTCCTCAACATGTGCGCGTCCCTCCTCGCCCGGTATCAGTCTACCGCATCGCACGGGGGGAATCCCGTGGATATCTGGGGAAGGGCATCCCATGCCTCGCCTCGCGCTCACGCCCGCCAGGGTCTCCGTGCTCGAGTGGCCGCCGGATGAGCACCGCCCGGGGCGCGCGCGAGGGAGCCGGCTTGCTCGACCGCGAGGTCGAGGTCGTCCGGCCACCACAGGCCGGCGGACGGGGGCTCGATCCTGGCGGGGCCCTCCGTCACGCGCCGCATGGTAGTCTCGTCGACCACGCCATGGGTCCGCCATTCCTCGTGCCGTGAGCCAGGACCTGAGGTGTGGGCTCCTCGTCGCGTTCCTCCTCGCGATCTTCGCGCGGTCGGTTCGCGCGGAAGACGTCACGGTGAAGGGGACGAAGGCGCGCGATCGCACCGCGGCGGTCACGGTGGTGCCGGAGCGGGATCTCTCCGCTCCGGGCCTCACGGCCGCGGACATCCTCCGGCGACAGCCGGGCACATGGGTCACGGAGACCGGGGGATACGGATCCCTCTCGACCGCGCAGGTCCGTGGCGCGACGGCGGCGCAGCTCCCGGTGTACCTCGGACCCATCCGCCTCAACGACGATCTGGGCGGCACCGCGGATCTCTCGCTCGTGCCGCTCTGGATGGTCGACCACGTGGAGATCTACCGGGGCCACGCGCCCGCGTCGGTGGACGAGCCCGGCGTCGCGGGCGCCCTCCTGTTCGAGCCACGCCGTCCCAAGGAGTCGTCTTGGGCCATCGGCGGCGGGATGGGGAGCTTCCACGCGAGGGAGATCCACGGGCGCGCAGCCTTCGGGGACGCGCGCGCAAGCGCCCTCGCGGGCCTGCGCGTGGAGGGCGCGCGCAACGACTACACGTACGTCGACGACGGCGGCACGACGCTCAGCGGCGGCCCGCAGCGCACCGCGATCCGATCGAACGCGGACGCGGCCACTGTCGATCTCTGGGCGCTCGCGACGGCCGCGCCCACGGCGCGCTCGCGCGTGGATCTCCTGGTGAACGCGCTCACTCGCGAGCACGGCGTCCCGGGCCTCGCGCTGGTCCCCGCCCTCCGCGCCCGCGCCAGCGAGACGAGGAGCTTCCTCGCGGCGACGGGCCGGATCCCCTGCGGAAGCTCCGACACCTGCACGATCTCCACGACGTCGTCGGTGCATCGCGCGGGATCGGACTACTTCGATCCGGATCGCGAGCTCGCCCTGGGCGCCGAGCGCGCGCGCGTCCGGGCCGATCGCTTCGAGCAGATGGCCATCCTGCGCGCGGACGCCTCGCCGCGGCTCCACCTCTCGCTCCTCGCGCGCGCGGGCACGGAGGCCCTCGAGACAGCCGGCGCCGAGCGACGCCTCTCGCACCGGACGTTCGCGCGCGGCGTCGCGGCGATCGGATGGGACGCCACCGGGGATCTGGCGCTCCACGCGCACGTGAACGCGACCTGCAACGCCACCGACAGCGCATCCGGCGTCGCGGTCGACGCGTCACCCCTCTGCCGCAACGACGCACCGTCCGCACGCGCGGGAGCGACGCTACACACGGGCCCCGTATCGTGGATGCTGAACCTGGGTCGCTACACCCGCGTCCCCGCGCTCGGGGAGCTGTACGGACTGTCAGGGGTCGTGCGCGGCAACGGGCTGCTCCGGCCGGAGGGTGGCCTCACGGTCGACGTCGGCGCGCGAGGCGCTCACAAGGCACTGTCGCTGGAGGTCTTCGCCTACGCCCGGATGACCGACGACCTCGTCGCTTACCGGAAGACGACGTTCGCGTACGTGTCCCCGTACAACGTGGGCCGCGCCCGCGCCCTCGGCGCCGAGGCGGAGCTCACCTGGACGCCGACGAAGGAGATCGACCTGACCCTCCCGGTGAGCGTGCTCGACGCCCGCGACACGTCGCCGGACCGGACACTCGTGAACGACGTCATCCCCTTCCGCGCGCGCCTCCTGGCTTCCCCCCGCGTCGTCGTCCGCCCGCCCGCCCTCGGCGTGCTGGGCTTCGACGCGAACGATCTACATGCAATCTACACCTACCAGTCCAGCCGCTACGCCGACCCGGCCGGCCTGGTCGTGATCCCGTCGCAGGGCACGCTCGACCTCGAGCTCGAGATCCTGGCGCTCCAGAAGCACGTCGCCGCTCGAGCCCGGGCGTCGAACGTGACGGGGGAGCGACGCTTCGACGTCGTCGGGTACCCGCTCCCCGGGCGGGCGTTCTTCGCGTCGATGGAGGCGACCTTCTAGAGCACCGAACAGGTTGAACTCCGAGCCGTATCGAGACATGGGGGCACCCCGAACACGAGAGCTCCGGACGGCCCTTCAGTCCCCGGTGGCATCGCGTGCGTCCGCCCGAGCATCCGCGGCGTCCGCGCCCGCGTCCCCGACGGGCGGCGGCGAGGCGCTGTCTCCGCCGGCGTCGGCGCCCACCCCGGCGTCCGCAGGTGCGCTGGCCCCACCGTCTGCCAGGGATCCTGAGTCCGCGAACGCCGTGCCCTTCGACTCACCGGGCGAATCCGGGTTCGTGTCTTGACCAGGCGGCAGCGGCTGCGGGTTGAGCGTGCACGCCGCCACGCCCGCGACCGCGGCGACGAGCATGATCCGGCGCCGCATCTCAGCCCTTCCCGCCGTCCGCGATCGCCCCGTCGAGGGCGGCGTCGACGCCGCCGTCCCCGAACGCCGCCGCATCCCCGGCGTCCGTGGCCGCCTGCCCCGCGTCCTCCGCTCGGCCACCGACCGTGGGCGCCGCGTTCGCCTGGTCGCTCGTGGACGACCCGCCGCTGCCGAACACCGGGGGCGAGGGCGAGGGTTCCTCTCCCGGTGGCAACGGCTGCGGGTTGAGCGTGCACGCCGCCACGCCCGCGACCGCCAAGGTCACGAGGAGAGCAAAGATCCTGGCGCGTGAGGGCATCGTCCGCATCCATGGAAGCACCGTGGATGCCAAACGCAAAGTCCGCTAACATCCAGGGGATCGCCACCGGCTGCCCGTGACATTCCTGGCCGCCCGAGGCCCACCTTGGCACAACGCCGGCCGATGTCCGACCACGCCGCAAGTATCCAGAATGTGACGAAGAAGGTCTGGGACGGGTCCCAGCGCCGGACGGTCCTGGACGGCGTCTCCCTCGATCTGGCACGCCGCGAGATCGTGGTGCTGCGGGGGCCGAGCGGGAGCGGGAAGACGACGCTCCTGGCCGTCGCCGGGGGCATGCTGTCGCCCACGAGCGGGGAGGTCTACATCGACGGGGAGCCGACGTCGCGCCTGAGGGACGCGGATCGCGCCGCCGTGCGCCGCCGCAAGGTGGGCTTCGTCTTCCAGGATCTCCAGCTCGTCGACGACATGAGCGTGCTCGAGAACGTCCTCCTCCCCCGCGTGCCCGACGGGCTCGAGCGCACCGACGTGGCGCGCGCGGAGGCCCTCCTCGCCCGGCTCGACGCGGGAGCGCTCGTGGCCAAACGCACGCGCGCGCTGTCGGGGGGCGAGCGGCAACGGGTCGCGATGGTGCGCGCGCTCATGAATGATCCCGGCCTCCTCCTGCTCGACGAGCCGACGGCGCACCTCGACGACGCCCGGGCGCGCACGGTCATGGCCGACCTCGCGGCGCTCGCGGCCGAGGGGCGCGCGATCCTGCTGTCGACGCACGATCCCAGGATCGCCGAGCACCCCGCCGTGAACCGCGTGGTCGACCTGTCCGCCGGCCGACTCGGCGGCCCGAGCGTGGAGGGGGGCTCCGCATGAGCAACCTCCTCGAACCCTGGGTGCTCCTTCCTGTGGCTGCGTCGATGGTCTCCACCGCGCTCGTGGTCCGAGCCGCGTACACCTCGGTACGCGTCGCGAGGCGCTTCGACCTGCGTTCCGCGACCGAAGGCCAGCTCGCGCTCGAGCGACAGGTCGAGCTCGCCTCGACCTTCGTGCGCGTCGCGTTCGCGGTGGACGTCGCGGCGCTCGCGCTCTTCATCCTCTCCGCGGACAAGCTGAGCCACGCGATCCGCGGCGCCATGTGCGGGTACGGCGTCTTCGAGTCGAACGAGCACGGGTTCCGCGCGCTCGCCGCGGGGGTCGCCGCGACGATCGCGCTCGGCTGGCTCCACCAGCTCCACGCGTTCGACGCGCGGAGCCGCGGGCTCGATCACGTGCGCGCGCTGTCGCTCCTGACGCTCCTCGCGGCGCCGCTCGTCGTCGCGAGGACCGCGCTCGTGGTTCTCTTCCTGACGCGCCTGGACCTCACGGTGGTCGCGTCGTGCTGCTCCGTCACCCTGGACGCGGACGCGGCGCGCGGCGGCTCCTTCGCGCACGGCCCGCGACAGGCTGCGGTGGTCGCGGCCTCGCTCGCGGCCGCGCTGGCGGCGGGCGTGGCGTCGTGGACGGCGCG
>SXNL01000108.1 GCA_005777185.1 Myxococcales bacterium | reverse complement strand
TGCGCTACGCGCGGGCCACGGCGGCCCCCGACGACCCGGCCGCGCTCGCGCGGAGCCGCGTGAAGGTCGGCGGCCGCGCGAGACCGACGGCCGAGCTCTCGGCGAGGGCCATCGAGCGCCAGGCGAAGGTGGTCCGCCAGAGCCCGTGGCCCCTCATGTAACGGCGGATCGTCGTGTACGAGGGCACTCGCCCCATCGACGGCTGGGTCTTCGCCCACGCCACGAGGTTGTCGTGGTGGAGCTGGTAGCTCCAGCGCGGATGGGCCCGGTGCTGCTCGCCGATGGCCGCACAGAGCACCGCGCCGATGCTCGCGTGCGTGCCCGCCCTCGCGTGCACCTTGCGCTCGAGCGCGCGGATCGGATCCTTCGGCTCGTTGCGCGCCGCATACAGCCACCTCTCGATGGTCGAGCGTCCGAAGCGCACCCGCGCTCCCGTGCTCGGGTGCACGTACGTCTTGCTCGCGAGTTCGTCGAGCCGCGCCCCGAGCTCGCCTGCCTCCGGCGGCGACGCGAGGAGCGACCCGATGATCTGAAGGCGCAGGCGCGCCCATCGTACGCGCGCCGGGATCCCGTCATCCTTCGTCATGGCTTCGGTGCCGGCGTGGGTGGTGCGCACGTCCGTGCGCCGCCGGTGTCTCGGACCCTACGAAGTCGCGGCCCCGGACACCAACGCCATCCTCTGCGTGGACTCACACGGGCATCGCGATCCTCGCCTCGACCGAGATCGTCGTGACCGGCGCGATCAGGCGGAGCAGGCGTGTCAGCGTCGCCGCGCTCGGCGCGCCCAGCCGCGCGAGCAGCGACCCCGGCAGCGACGCCTCGTCCACGGCCGGCGACAGCAGCCCCTTCGCCTCCTTCCAGAACACGCTCAGCGCGAAGGTGATGCTCCACCAGTCGAGCCACCGCCGCACGGTCCGGACGGGGACGCCCTCGACCTCGCGTCGCCGGCCGCGACCGACGAGATGGATCGATCGGCCAACGACGCTCGCCACGACGACGAGCACCGAGACGTACACCTTGCGCCCCAGGAACCGCAGCGACGGCGGCGTCGCACGACGGCGGCACCCCTCCTCCCGGCAGCAGAAGCTCGCCCGCTTCGCGTACGCGTCCCGCGCTTCGCCCAGATCGCCACCCGGCTTGCGCGGGTAGTCCGCACGGTCGAGCTTCCCGCCGCAGTGCGGACACCCGCCCGCCTTCACCCTCGCCGCCGCCGCCGCGTCGATCTCCGCCAGCGACGCGAACAGCTTCGCATCCGCCTCGAATCCATGCACCATGGTCTCCTCCGTTGCTTCGCAACTCCGGAGACGAGCCCCCTCGATGACTTCTCACAAGTTTTCGGAGGGGCTCGGTTTTGTCCGCCTCACGCGCGGCGAGCAGACCCCCACTCGCGGCCCTGCGAGAGCACGAACGCCGAGGGACCCCGCACGTCTCCATCAGCACCCGCGCCCGGAACGGCGGCGATGTCCATCAACTCACGCGGCGGTGCTCAGCCTGGAGCGGGGGGACCTTCTTGTCGGCCAGCTTCTTCCCGAAGAGGTAGGCGGCCGCGCGCCAGAGGCGATCGTGGCCCTGGACGAGGAGCGTCCAGAGGCGGTCGCGCTCGTCGGTGCCGGGCGCCGGTGCGCTCGACCGGGAGTGGAAGCGACTGGGCTTCAGGAGGCGGACGAGCTCGGTGCCGACCTCGGAGGCCTCGCGCACCTCGGCGGGGGTCACGGGGTGCTTGCCGGCGATCGCGGTCGCGTGCTCCTCGAAGAGGGAGGAGAGCTCGATCAGATCGCGCGCGGTGTCGAGCTTGCCCTTCCCGGCGCGGATCTTCTCGACGTCCGCCTTCGGCAGGCGGCCCGCGAGCACGAGGGTCTCCGCCGTGTTGAGGAGGAGCGCGCGGAGGACGTGGCCGCGCGCGAGGAGGGGCTGGAGCGCGGTCGGGGCGGCGATCGGGGCGACTTGCGTGGAGGCGTAGACCACGGCGAGCGCGACCTCCTCGAGGGACGCGAGCTCCGTGATGTCGGTCTCGGAGAGGGCCGAGGCGCGGTCGGCGACGGCGATGACGCTCGCGACGCCGAGGCGCGTGTTCTGGAACGCGAGCTGGGGGTCGGCGCGCATCGAGATGAGCTCGGACGCGGGGATCCGCATGGCGGCGGGGAGGAGCTCGAGGTAGTCGGCCTTGGAGCCGGTGACGGGGGCGGGCGGCGGCGTGGCGGGCGCCGTCTCGATCGAGGCGGCGGTGGTGGTGGTGGGCTTCGGGGGGCGGTTCTTCGGGGTCTTGGTGGTGGTCTTCACGGGGATTCTCCTTGTGGACGCCGGGGCGGCGCGGCGAGGAGACATCGCAACGGGCGTGCCGATCGCGGACGTGCGGGAAAGCGGAGAGTGGGCATTTGAGGTGGCGCACGAAGCGCCATTCTGGGTGGCGCACGAAGCGCCACGTGGCGCTTGGTGCGCCACGCGTGGTCCTCAGAGCAGCGTGCGCGCGACGTCCGTCTTCCACCGGACGTGCTTCGAGCGCCACGCGGCCGAGTGCGTGCCAAGGCCGCTCACCTGACGAGGGTGCGCGACCGGCAGGACGTGGCAGGTCCGCGCGCCGAGCTTGACCTCGTGGAGCCGTCCGTACTCCGTGAAGTCGGCGAGACGGGTCCACAGGTGGTGGTGGTGCGACAGGAAGTGCCGGACGGGCTGATCAGCGGGCCCGTGCGACGACCTGCTGGTGGACGATCAGCACGTGCATGTCGGGCTCTGCGTCCCGTCGCAGCATTGCGTGCGCCCGCCCGCGCACCCGCAGACACCCGAGGTTCATCCTATGCGAGTGGCGGCGCGTGGGCAACGCACGAAAGCGTGCGAGCCTCCGCCCGGCGCGCCCCCGTCGGGAGAGGACACGTCCGCGGTCGGAGCCGGGGCGTCGGCGGAGGAGCTGCCGCACGCCGTCGCGACGGCGGCGACGAGGAAGAGCTCGCTCAGGGCGGGGCCTACGAGCGTGAGCCTCATGGGTTGTACACCCAGCCGCTCGGAGGCGCGGCGCCGATGCAGGTGTACGCGAAGTCCTTCGCCTGCCTGTCCCCCGGCTTCTCGGGGACGCTGTACGAGAACGCGATCTGCCCGTTGACCGCCTTGCCGCCGAAGATCTTGTTCGGGTCGGTCTTGATGTCCACGTCCCGGTACGTACGGATGTAGTCGACGTGCACGCCGTCGGGGCCCACGGTGACGTCGAGGTAGCCCGTGTTCGGCATGCGGACGCTGTACGCGGGCTCGTAGACTCCGTAGCCGGGCGGTCCCTGCCACGTGATGGACGCCGGCGCGTACGCGTCGCAGTTGTACGCGAAGTAGCTGTTGTCGCCCGGGTTCGGGACCTCCTGGTAGATCACGCCGTCGACCCGCTCGCGGGCGAACATGTGGTCGTGGCCCTGGAAGAAGATGGTCACCTTCGTGTCCGTGAAGAGCTGATGGATCGGCTTCGCCCACCCCGGTCGGTTCGTCGAGAATCCCGGCTCGCCGCCCCACTCCTGCACGCCGACGATCGCCGCTGCCCCTCGGTTGTTGCCGTTGACGTGGTGCGCGAACACGAACTTCCACCTGGCGTCGCTCGTCTCGAGCGTCTTCTTGAGCCACGCGTACTGCTCGTCGCCGAGCGTCGCGCCCCACCTCGGCTCCGGATCCGCGAACAGCGTGCTGTCGGGCGAGATCGTGGGGGAGTGCCAGTACGGATCGATGGTCACGAAGAGGGCGTCGCCCCACGTGAACGCGTAGTAGTCGCGGAGGTACCCGTCCGGTGCGCCGAGGGTCGGGTAGCCGTTCATCGGGGCCAGCTTGGTCTGGTCCCCCGTGTAGAACCCGCCGGGCGCGGGGAGCGGGTAGTACTTCAGACGCGCATCGGCGGCCCAGATGGATGCGTTGTTGAAGATGCCTCCGAGGTTGGCCTGGTGGGCCTGCTCGTGGTTGCCGTTGGTCAGCATGAGCGAGGTCGCGTTGGCCATGAGGCCGAGGTAGAGCTTGCGCATGCTCAGGTACGCGGCGTTGCCGTCGGGCGCCGACTGACCGTCGACGATCATCGGCATCGAGAAAGGCTTGGGGAGCGACTGGTACTGGGCGTAGCTCGCGATGCCCTCGACGTTCCGGTGGAACGCGTAGCCCGCGCCGTAGTTGGCGTCCTTGAAGTTCTCGATGATCTTCTCGATGCTGAAGTCGTCTCCGAGCATGAAGTAGAGGTCGGGCTGCCGATCGCGAACCTGCTCCATCGTCCGGGTGAACAGGTCGGCGTGGAACATCTTGTTCTTGGCGCGCTCCGGGTGCGTGTCGCCCTGCACGCCGAAGTGAAACGTGCGGCCCTTCGCCCGCTGCGTCCGGAACGTGTGCAGGCTGTCGGCGTCGTCCCCCACGCCACCCGCCTGGTAGTGCACCCGGTAGTAGTACCTCGTGTCCTTGGCGAGGCCGCCGACGTCGACCACGATCGGCTCCCCGGTCGACGAAGCGACCGCGTTCGTCTTCTTCGCGTCCAGGATGGCCGTGCGCCCCGGGTCGAGCTCGGTCCCGTACTCGACGAACACCTTGTCGCCCGGGGCGGCGAGGACGCTCACGGCGATCGAGGTGTCGGTCGGCCGGCCGAGGACGGTGTTGTACTTCGACGGGTTCACGAGCGGCTTCTCGTCGCCCGGGGTTCCCGCGTCCGATCCCGGTGAGGGGGCCGCGTCCGAGGCGGCCGCGTCTGGAGAGGCATCCCCCGGCGAGGTGCCAGGCGAGGCGGGCGCTGCATCGCCGCCGCCGCTGCAGGCGGCGGCGATCGCGATCGCAGCGAGAGACAGGGCCGCGGCGAGCGTCTTCGTCATGGTGTGTCCCTCGGCGCCCTCAGCCGCGCGGCGTGCACGCGAGCGTCCACGTCCTCGACTCGCTGCCCTTGCGGCGGGCGACGTCGATCTCCACCGTCGCGGAGCCGTCGAACGTCTCGAGGACCGTCTTTCCCTTCGCCTGGTTGACGTGCTCGATGCTCCCCTTCGGGCAGAGCTCCTCTCCCTCCGGCGTCTCGCAGGTCTCGAGGTTCGTGATCGTCGTCTCGATACGTCGGTTGCCGCCGACGATCGCGTGGCCCGTGCCGTTCACGGTCCTGCAGCGCGTCGTCGTGTCGATCACGACGATCTCGTCGCTCGTCCGCACGAGACTGTCGCCGTTCTTCTTCGTGCCGGTCTTCTCCGCGTGGCGCGAGACGTGGCGCATGGCCCCGTCGATCCGGACGTCCGCGGAGACCTTGCGGGTGAAGGGGCGCCCGTCCACGAGGAGGTTCGCGCTCTCCGTCTCGGAGTGCAGCGAGCCGTCCGCGTTGTCCGAGAACGTCACGACCAGCGACCCGGTCACGACGTGCCGATCGAACCGCCCGCCGCACGCGTTCAGAGTGACGTGAACCACGCGCGGGTTCGCGGGGTCGACCGTCTTCGTCCGGCAGCCCTTGGTCGTCGAGGCCGCGAGGCCGGCCGCCGCCTTCACGGGGTCCGTGCTCGCGATCTCCGCGATCTCCGAGGAGCTCGTGCCGACGTCGAGAGCCGCGACGGCGGTGGACGCCTTCTCGTCGTCGAACTCGTCCTCGCCGCCGAGCACCGCGCATCCGCCGAGCATCACCAGGCTCGTTCCGAGACCGACCATTGCGTGAAGTTTCATGGGGCATTCCTCCTTGGCAAACGTTTCATGCACGTATGCGCCGGGACGACCGGACACCTTCAAGAAAAAGAAGTCGACCCATCCGGATCGTGCGCCTGAAGGATTCACCGGTCAGCGGCGCATAATGCGGTGATCCCATGTGTACCCGTCGGTCGCGAGCGTCCGTGGCGTGCAAGGTAGGCCTCTGTGCGCTGCTCGCGGGCGGCTTCGCGCGCGCCGAGTGCCCCGCGACGGTCGCGCCCGCCGACGCACCGCCCGCATGGGGTGAGGCTGCGCGCGCCGCCGCGAGGCGCACGTCGTCCGTCGCTTCGAACGACTGCGCCGCGATCGAGGTCACCGTCGGACCCACGGGGGCGGAGCTCACCTTCACCACCACCGACGGGCGCCGCGCCCTCCGCGTGCTCCGATCGCCGGAGGAGATCGGCCCCACCCTCGACGCGCTCCTCGTCACGTTGCCTGCAGCGCCGCCGCGAGCGGAGTCGGCTCCGCCTCCCACGCCGCCGGCGCCGGCCGTCGTGCAGCCACCTCGTGCCGATCGAACCTCCGCCCTCGTCGGCGACGCCGCGGCCGGCGCCGAGACCGCCGGGACGCACTTCATGGTCGGCGGCACCGCGGGGGCTCGCCTCGGTCTGGCCGGTGCCTACCTCGCCCCGACGATCGCGGCCCGGCCGAGCGGGACCTTCGGCTCGTGGGAGCTGGCCGGAGTCGTCGAGTACGCGCCGCTCTACGGGTCCCTTCCCGGTGGCACGCCGCCCGCGTTCAGGATGTGGTCGCTCGTCGTCTCGGTGCAGGTCGGTCGTCGCGAGGCCCTCGGCGGCGTGGGCATCGGCTACGGCCTCGGCCTCGGGGTCGCGAACGTCCACGAAGAAGGCGACGACCAGGGCACGACGCGCGCCCTCGACGTCGCGCAGCCGCGAGCAGCCGCCTACGGTCGCCTCGTGTGGCCTCGCAGCTCGAGGGTGCGCGCGATCTTCGAGGTGAGCTTCGACGTGGCGGCGAACCTCGGGAGGAAGGGATCGGAGCTGCGATCGCTGCCCGACCTCCCGAGGTGGGGGATCCTCCTCGGCGCGGGCGTGGAGACCTCCATTCTGTGAACGCCATGCCCGACAGGAGCCGCACGCGCGACCTGAGCGAAGTGCCCGATCCGGACCTCCTCGCGCGCATCGCGCAGGGCGAGCTCGGCGCGCTCGGCGTCCTCTACGATCGGTACGAGCGCGACGTGCGCCGCGTCGTCGCGCGCCTGGCCAGCTCGTCGGCCGACATCGACGACGTCGTCCAGAACACGTTTCTCGAGGTCCTGCGTGCCGCGGCGGGATACGATGGGCGCCCGAACGCGCGGCCCTGGCTCATCGGTCTCGGCGTGACGCAGATCCGGCGTGATCGGCGCTCGGTCTCGCGGTTGGCGGCGAGGCTCGCCGCGTGGGCGCGCGAGCCGGCCTCGCCGCCCACGAGCCCGGAGGAGTCCGCCGTCACGAGCGCGCGCGCCGCGCGACTGCGCCGTGCGTTCGAGGCCCTCTCGACCAAGAAGCGGGAGGTCGTCGTGCTGGTGACCCTCGAGGGGCTCTCGGGCGAGGAGGTGGCCCGCGTGCTCGACGTCCCCGTCGCCACAGTGTGGACGCGCCTGCACCACGCCCGGAAGGAGCTCTCCCACGCCATGTCCCAGGAGGAGTCATGACCCACGGTCCGTGCAAGAGGGGCTGGGAGGTCGAGGCGTTCGAGGACGGCCGGCTCTCGGACCGCGATCGCGCCTCGTTCGAGCGGCACATGGAGGGCTGCGCCCACTGTCGGACGGCGACGTCGCGGTTGCGCGAGCTCGGGAAGCTCCTCGAGAGCCTTCCGGCCGGGGAGCGGACCGACCTCGAACGGCGGCGCGCCCGTGCGTCTTTGCTCGCGCGAGCCAACGAGACGACGATCGGGAGGGATGGCCGTCGCTCGTCACGATGGATCGCGCTCGCGCTGGTGCCCGCGATGGCGCTCGTCCTGTTCCTCGTCGCGAGGACGTGGCCCAGAACCCCCACGGGGACGGTCGCGAGCACGCCCACGGCGTCCGTGACTGCGGTGGCCCCCACCGTTGCGGCGCCCCTCTTCGAGGTGGCCGACGTCGATCATGCCGACTACGTCGCCGAGCGCGCAGACGGCGTCTCCCG
The DNA here is from genome assembly GCA_005777185.1 of Myxococcales bacterium. Taxonomy (GTDB): domain Bacteria; phylum Myxococcota_A; class Polyangia; order Polyangiales; family Polyangiaceae; genus SXNL01. Next base: position 821 of record SXNL01000108.1, on the reverse strand, counting down.
CGTCGCTCTGCGCTCCGGCTCGGCGTCCTTTCACGTGGAGCACGTGAAGCCGGGGGCACGCTTCCTCGTGGTGGTCCCCGATGGGGAAGTCGAGGTCCGGGGCACGCGGTTCGTCGTGGAGGTCGCGGCGGGGCGGACGCGGTCCGTCGTGGTCAGCGAGGGCGTCGTCGCCGTGCGGGTCAGCGGGTTCGAAGGTGTTCTTCGCGCCGGCGAGCGGTGGCCGCAGAGCCCCGCGGTCTCCGCGACGGCGGCTCCGTCCGCTGCGCCGCCTCCCGCCTCACCTCTCTCCCCGTCGGCTCGTACGGCCCTCGGTCCCGCTGCCTCGGAGACGAGCCCGTCGCCCGGGTCCCGTTTTGCAGAGGCGATGGGCGCCTACACCGGGGGTGATTACGGTGAGGCGGAGCGGCGTTTCATCGCCTTCGCGAGGGATTTCCCTACCGACACACGCGTCGAGGACGCGATGTTCCTTCTGGCCGACGCGAGGGCTCGGCGCGGTGACGGCGTGGGCGCGCGCGAGGCGGCCCGCGCCTATCTCCGGCGGTTCCCCGGCGGGCTCCGCGCGCAGGAAGCCGCGCGCCTCGCGAACGCACCATCCCCGCCGTGACAGCGACGACCTCGAAGGCCTCCGTGGTACGGCCCGGACGTCGTCGTCGCGATGTGGGACGACACCTCCGTGCGCGCTCTCAAGCTCCAGCCTCACCTTCACTCGGTCTTTCTCGACGGCGCGTACCTCGAGGGGGAGGGCGAAGCGCTCGCGTTCCACGCCCTCCCGCGCCTCTCCACCAGCGAGGTCGCGGATGTGCTCGAGCGCACGATCGCGA
>SXNL01000107.1 GCA_005777185.1 Myxococcales bacterium | reverse complement strand
TCTATCTTCGTCACGCATACCCGGGGTCTCCTCCGCCGCGCCGCGTCGAGGAGACGCTCGAGGCGCTGCGGCGCGCCGACGTGGAGCGCTTCTACGACGCCGCACCGTTCGAGCGAGACGCGGGGCCCCCATCGCGGTACGCGCTGCGTCTAGGGAACTCGCGATACCCCCACATGAAGCTCCTGCTCGAGCATCTCGCGTCGCGCGGCGTCTGGCTGTTCCGTGCGGATACCCATGACCGGCACGTCCACGTCGATCCAGACCACCCGGACCACGCCTCGCTTCGCGAGCTCATGAACCACAACCACGCCGTGTCGATGGCGATAGAGCGCGCGTGGGCGGTCGAATCGCTGGACACCTTCCGGAGCCTCCTCCACCGGGACCTGGAGCGGCGAGGGGCGCGGTGATGGCGCAAGCCCCGTCCCTCGCACACGCCAGGGCCCGCGCGGTCTCGCGGAGGCTACCCACGCCTTCGCCGGCGCCGTGACCGACCCGCGGCCGATCGCGGTTTCGTCCGCGACGCGCGCGACATCGACGCGCTCGGGACGTCGGCCGGCTGGTGGCTCGCTTGCACGGCGGCCCGTGCGGCCTTGACAGACCGCGCACCCGCGCGCATCCCGGCGATGTCGGCGCGCCACCGCAGATGCGTGGCGATCTCGCGCAGGAACGCGGCGGTCGCGCGCACCTTCGGATCACGCCGGAATTCGGGGTGCGTGACGCGCAACGACGTGCACGAGCGCAGGGCGTGACACTGGAGCTGAGCGAGCACGACGTGCACGACCTCGGCATCTTCACGGACGGCTCGTTCGACGCAGGGACATGCAGCTTCGCGCTGATGTTCAGCCCCGAGCCCGTCCGCGTCCTGCGCGAGGTGAAGCGCGTGCTGGCGCCTGGGGGACGCGCCGCGCTGTGCGTGTGGGACGAGCCTGCCCGCAACGCGTGCTTCACGACGATGTTCTCCGCGCCACGCGAGGTCACTCCGATTCCCGCACCACTCCCCGACGCACCGGGGCCGTTCGCACTCGCGGCGCCCGGCGCGCTTCAGCGCGTGCTGAGCGAGGCGGGCTTTCGCAGCATCGAGGTCGAGTCCGCAGCCGCCCCGTTCGAGTTCGAATCGCTCGCCGAGCACTTCGAGATGTCGTGCGACATGGCCGCGCCCGTCCAGCGAGCCGTCTCCGCGATGTCGGTGGCCGACGTCGACCGGTTCAGCGCACGGCTCGCCGCGGCGCTCGCGCCGTACCGCCTCGCCGCCGATCGCCTGCGCGTGCCCGCCACGCCGTTGTGCGCCACCGGCACCGTGTAGGGCCCAGGACGCGTCGATCAGCGCGCGAACAGCCCCGGCAACGTCTCCCCCGCCTTCCCGATCACGACCTCGTCGAAGGCGTCCGCGTTGTCGGGCGACTCGACCCCGACGTACACCGTGCGGACCGTCTCGCCGACCGACCTGCGGTAGGTCATCTCCCGCACGAGCCCCGCGGCCGGGTACACGACCCCCGAGCTGCCGACGCAGACGAACACGTCGCACGCCTGCACCACGCGCTTGATCCGGTGCATCTCGAACGGGATCTCGCCGAACCACACGATGTGGGGCCGCTGCAAGGCTCCGCAGCTGCACCTCGGGAGCTCGCCGAAGTCGTGGCGCTCGTCGTGGAACGGCGCCGTGCCGCACGCCGGATCGGAGCAGCGCGTCTTCATGAGCTCGCCGTGCATGTGGATCACGCGCGTGGATCCCGCGGCCTCGTGGAGGGCGTCCACGTTCTGCGTGCAGAGGAGGAAGTCGTCGCCGAGCCTCGCCTCGAGCGCGGCGAGCGCGTGGTGCCCCGGGTTGGGCTTCACCGTGAGCGCCTGCGCGCGGCGCTGACCGTAGAACCGCCACACGAGCTCCGGATCCTTCGCGAACCCCTCCGGCGACGCGACATCCTCGACGCGGTGCTCCTCCCAGAGCCCGTTCGCGTCGCGGAACGTGCGGATCCCGCTCTCGGCGCTCACGCCGGCGCCGGTGAGGACGAACACCTTGTTCCCGTCGGGTATCGGTACGCTGCGGGCCATGACTCACGATAGCCTCACTGGCTCGACGTCACCATCACGCACGTGCGTCGACGGCGCTCGCACCGGATCGCGAAGCTCCGGACCCGCGCGTGGCCGGCGGCGAGCCTCGAGATGTCATCCTTGTCGCCGGTCGAACACCCGGGTGGTAACCTCGCCGTCATGCGCCTCCGCCACATCCTCGCGCTCGCCCTCGTGCTCGCCCCTACGACCCTCGTCGCCTGCTCCAAGCCCAAGGAGGGCGCCTCGTGCAAGAAGGCCGGCGCCGTCCAGTGCATCGACAAGACGACGGGGCTCGTCTGCGACGGCGCGAAGTACATGAAGGTCACCTGCGGGGGCGCCACCGGCTGCATGAGCGTCGTGGGCGAAGGCTCGTGCCACTTCGCGAAGGAGGTCGGCGGCTACTGCGCGAAGGAGGGCGAGCCGCAGTGCACGGACGACCACAAGAAGATGGTCAAGTGCGAGAAGTCCCACTGGAAGCTCCTCGACGAGTGCAAGGGCGCCCTGGGCTGCGTCGCGAACGCGACGGGTGCCAAGTGCGATCTCGGCGCCGCGAGCGAGGGCACGGGCTGCACGAAGGAGAACGAAGGAAACGCGTCGTGCACC
>SXNL01000106.1 GCA_005777185.1 Myxococcales bacterium | reverse complement strand
TCGGGCTCGGGCTCGGGCTCGGGCTCGAAAATGAGGGATTCCTCAGCCTTGGCTCACGAGGTCTGGCTACCCCATGGACCGAGGGAGGGAGCGCCGGTCCGGGGCGGCATCTCTGCGCCGCTCGTAGCGGCGCGTCGCGGCCCTGCCGGGCCGATGACCGTCGCTCGTCGTGACCGAGGCGTCGGCACTGCTTGAGCGCCGCGGAGTGGAACGCGAGTGGCGAGGGCATCACGCCGCCAAGTGGCACGCAGCCCGCCGGCGTCCGCCGTCCGCCGTCCGCCGTCCGCTGTCCGCCGGCTCACAGCCCCTTGATGTAATTACACACCGGGCTCGCCCCCGGACAGCACGCGTCCACGCCTCCCGGGAGCTTGTCGGTGTGCACGCACACCTTCGCCCCGCCCTGGCTCGGGTAGTAGTAGGCCCAGAAGAAGCACATCTCCTGGTTCGCCGACTCGCCGAACCCGACGTCCTGGTTCGAGGTGTTCGTCCACGAGCACGTGAACTTGAACCCCCCGCCGGCGAGCAGCTTGAAGGGCGGGCTCGCCTGCACGGTCGCGGGCTCGCTCCACAGCCAGCCCGGCACGTCGTACACGGAGGTCCCCGGATCGGACTTGTTCGCCGCGGTGCTGACCTTCACGTTCGTGCCGAAGTGGTGCTGGTGCCCCGTGAGCGCGAAGAAGTTCACGTTCCCGTACTCCGCGGGCAGCTTGATGAACATCGGGCCCACCGTGAGCGACGACTTGGCCTTGAGGTCGATGTCGGGCGTGCCGATGAAGAGGAAGTCCGCCTCGTCCCTGAACTTCGCCTCGTCGATCGGGATGAACGTGCTCGTGGCAGCGACCGCGAGCTTCGTGGTGCCGGTGTTGATGTAGTGCATCTCGAGCCGGACCATCTGCTTCGGCTCGAGCGTGTACGCGACGCCATCCGGCAACACGAGCGCGTCGTCCGCCTTCTGGGTGATCATCAGCGTGGACCCCTTGGTGGCGTCGAGCGTGTCCGTGAAGGGCTTGCAGTCGAACGGCGTCGTCTGCTCGGCGGTGTCGCTCACGCGGTAGACGATGAGGTGGTGCGAGCCCTTCGAGAGCACGTTGTGGATCGCCCCCACGCGCAGCTTCTCCGGGTTCGCGAGGCGCTTGACGACGCACTTCGTCTGTTCCTCGCCGGGCGCGACGTCGACCGGACCGAAGCTGAGGTTGTAGGACCCTGGGGGCGCCACGCCGCCGTCGAGGCCAATCCCGCCGATGCCGCCGTCGAGGAGGGGGACCGTGCCACCGTCCCCGCCGGCGGGAGGGATCGCCCCACCGGGCGCGGACGTGCCCGTGCCGCACGCGACGACCACAACAGACGCGACGCCCAGCGTGAGACATGACCAGGGGAGAAATCTCATGCGAGCACCTCGTGGACCCCCGACCGGAACGGCGTGACAAGCGGACCCGGGATTGTAACACGTTCCAGGCGGCGCGCTCCCTCGGGCTATGTCGTACGCTCGACGCGCACGATCCTCCCCTCGAGCTCGCCCCTGTTTCGAGGGGGCTGAGAGGCCCCCTCGAGCTCGCGCCCAGGTGCCATCGCGAGCTCGACGGTGAGGGTGGGGGGCCCCAGGAGGTCCTCGAAGCCCCCCCCCCACTCGACGATCGCGACGGCGCCCTCGCGGCAGCGCTCGCGGATCCCGAGCTCGCGCACGCGGTGGACGCCGTCCGCGCCCTCCTCTCGCAGCCGGAAGAGATCGGTGTGGAGCACCGTGCCGAGGCGCGTCTCGTACTCCGCCACCAGCGTGAAGGTCGGGCTCGTCACGCGGATCTCGCGCGGCACGCCGAGCGCACGCAGCACGGCGCGCGCGAGGAACGTCTTCCCCGCGCCGAGCTCGCCGTGGAGGAGCACGAGGTCTCCCGGGGAGAGCGCTGCCGCGATCTCCTCGGCGAGCCTCCGCGTGTCGCGCCTCGACGCGAGCCGCCTCATCGGCTCAGAACCGGTACAGACCGCGCAACGTGCCGCCCGCGAGGAGGAGCGTGCCGGACCCGCCCGGGGCGGCCAGGAGGTCCCCCACGATCTCCGCCTGCACGTTGCCTCCTATCGCGATCGCGCCGAAGGCGGATCCGTGCACGACGAAGCGCGTCGTCTTGTCGCCGCCGAGCGTGCCGAGGACCCCGAGCCCGACCTCCGGGCCCGCGAAGACGCGCAGCCGTGGCACGACCGGGATCGCGTAGCGCGCGCCGACGTCGACGTCGATCGCCTGCGGTCCGACGACAGGGAGGCTCGCGAACAGCCGCGCCTCGAGCCCGGGGACGGCCTCGAACGCGTACGCGCCGTACAGCGAGATCGGGAGCGAGAACGTCGATCCCGACGCGCGATCGGGGCGTGACACGGCGACGAGGCCGCCGACCCCGAGGCCGACCGCGATCGATCGATCGGCGGCGTACGGGCGGGGCGGCGGCTCGGGCTTCGCCGGCGCCTTCGGGGGCTCGGGCTTGGGGGGCTCGGGCTTCGGAGGCTCGGGCTTCGGAGGCGGCTTCGCCTTCGGCCCGCCCTTCTTCCAGGGAGGCAGCTCGGTGCCGATGCCCTCCGCGCGCAGGAAGAGGTCGAGCATCTCCGCGATCTCGGCGGCCCCCTCGCCGGCGTCGATCTCGCGCACGAGCGACTCGACGCGCCCCGTCTCGACGAGGCACACCTCGAGCTCGAGGCGGTAGCCCACGCCGCCTTCCCTCGCCTCGACGCGCCCGACGGCCGTCCACTTCGCCCCCGCAGCGGCGCCGGCCGCGCGGTACTCCGAGCTCGAGTCGGGGACACCGTCGACCACCGCGGCCTCGGCCGCCGCGAGCTCGGCGTCGCTGGGGAGCGTGTGCGTGCGGAGCGCGACGGCCTCGCGCGTCGATTTGCGTGCATCCTGCACGCTCTCGCCGGGCGCGCCCGTGAACTTCAGGACCGCCACCTTGTCCGCCCACGCGAGCGCGGGCGCGAGCCACGCGAGGGAGAAGGCGAGGAGGCCGAGGCGACGCGAGGACAAGCCCGCCGAGCATAGCACTCCGCTGCTACGATCGTGGGGATGGTCCGGCGCGCCCCGCCCCCGGGGATCTCTCCCTTCGAGCGCGTGTGGGCGCTCGTGAAGCGCATCCCGCGCGGGCGGGTCGCGACCTACGGGCAGCTCTCGCGGAGGATCGGCGCGCGCCTCACGCCGGTGGGCGTGGGCTGGGCGATCCGCGCCGCGCCACCGGGCGCGCTCCCGTGGCAGCGCGTGGTGAACGCGACGGGGGGGATCTCCACGGATCGGGAGCACCCGGGGGTGCAGCGGGCGTTGCTGGAGGAGGAGGGGGTCGGGTTCACTGCGGAGGGGAAGGTCGATCTCGTGCGGTACGGGTGGCGTCCGCGCAGGTAGCGGCGGACAGCGGTCGGCGGTCGGCGGACGGCGGACGGCGGTCGGCGGTCGGCGGACGGCGGACGGCGGTCGGCGGACTGCGGACTGCGGACAACAGACAGCGGTCGGCGGACTGCGGTCGGCGGTCCCCGGCAGAAGCGCGATAGGCTCGGACGATGTACCGTGCACCCGAAGCCCCTCCGCTGCGCTGCCCTGCCTGCGGCGCCACCTCGCTGAGCCCGCAGACCAAGCTCGATCCGAGCGAGGGTTACCTCAACGTCCACTTCCACGTCGCCGGCGCACCGCCGGGTCTCCTGGGCGTCCCACCGACGGAGCGGTTCGTCGTCGATCGCGCGCGGATCTGCCTCGACTGTGGGCACGCGGTGATGGGACTCTCCGCGCGCGCCCTGGCGCAGCTCCGCGGTCGACTCGCGCACCTCGCGCCCACGTCCGACTGAGCCGTCCGGCCCGGTCCTCGAGCGCGGGCATACCCAGTCTCGCCGTCACGCGTCTCCCGGCAGCTCGAAGACGCCCTCGTAGATCGGGTCGACCGAGAGCGTGACGTTGGCATGCTCGAGAGCGAGGGTGGCCCCCGCGCCCAGAACCTCGAAGCGGAACGCGCCGTCCTCCCGGCGCGTGTACACCTCGACGCGGCGCTCGCGCTGCGACACGAGGAGGAGGCTCTCGACCGACGAGATCGCGAGGTACCCTGCCTGCTTGGCGCCGCGATCGTAGGCCTCCGTGCTCTTCGAGATCACCTCGACGACGATCGCGGGGTTCGTCACGACGTCCGTCGTCCCGGGTCGCAGGGCGATGGGGCGACACACGACCACCGCGTCGGCGTAGACGAACTCGTCGTTGGGCAAGCCCAGGCGCAGATCCGAAGTGTGAACATCGCAAGGTCGGCCACGGGTGCCCTCCACGAGGGCCGCGATGATGCGCGCGGCGAGCGTGCTGTGCCGGACCGAGCCCCCGGCCATCGCGAACACCTCGCCGCCGACGTAGTCATGCCGTTCGCGCTGCTCGCGCTCCCACGCGAGGAACGCCTCCGGGCTCATCCTCGTCGGCGCGACGTTCGCCACGAAGAGACCTTAGCACCTCGCCTGGGCATGTACACGTACCGAGCTCCGCGTACCGCGCGCCGCCGTCCCCAGAACGACTCGCGCTACGATGGTGCCATGACGCGACGCTCGTCCCTGGGCGCGCTCCTCGGCCTGCCGCTCGCCGCGTGCCGCGAGCTCCGGCGCTACCACTCGAGCGTGAAGTTCTCGCTCTCCACGGAGTCGCCCTCGGCGGGCGAGCCCTTCGAGGCGTCCATCGACTACATGGACGCGACGGACGAGCCCTGCGCGTTCGTCCTCCTCCGGGACGGCGCGGAGATCGATCGCGCGAGCTTGGCTCCGGGGGCCCGTCGCGTGAGGCTCACGGCCCGCGAGGCGGGCGCGCACTCCGTGGAGTTCCGGCGAGGCGGGCGCATGATCGCCCACGCTTCGATCGCCGTGAGGTAGGGGCTCCTGAGATCGTTCGGGACACGCGGTGGTTGGGGCGGCCCGGGTTGAGCAGCGGCCTCGCCGTTTTCGTGCAACGTGGTGCCCCGCCCTGCGGGCGTGCGAGCTGTCCGCTGTCCGCTGTCCGCTGTACGCTATCCGCCGTCCGCCGTCCGCTGTCCGCCGGCCGCTGTCCGCTGTCCGCTATCCGCCGTCCGCCGTCCGCAGTCCGCTGTCCGCGATGGTAGACTCCTCCTCCCGGCGCGAACGATCATGGAGACCCTCTACCGCCGCCCGCTCCCCGCCCACGCGATCGCGTTCTCGTCGCCCGAGGGCCAGGCCGTGTTCGCCGAGGCGCTGGCGGCGGGCGGGCTCGGCGGTTACTTCGCGCTCGCGGAGCAGTACCAGACGCAGTCCGACCCCGCGTTCTGCGGCCTGGGATCGCTCGTGGTCGCGCTGAACGCCCTCGCGATCGATCCGGGGCGGCTCTGGAAGGGGCCGTGGCGATGGTTCAGCGAGGAGCTGCTCGATTGCTGCGTGTCGCTCGACGAGGTTCGCGCGCGCGGTGTGGATCTCGACACGCTCGCCTGCCTCGCGCGGTGCAACGGCGCCGACGCGAAGGTCGTCCGGCCGACCGGAGGCGCGGCGACCCTCCGCGAAGCGCTCGCGCGGGCCTCGGCGGGCTCCGACGTGGTCATCCTCGCGGCCTACGATCGCGCCGCGCTGGACCAGACCGGGGCCGGCCACTTCTCGCCGCTCGCGGGCTGGCACGCCGCGCGCGACCTCGTCCTCGTCCTGGACGTCGCGCGCTTCAAGTACCCGCCGCACTGGGTGGCGGTGTCGCGGCTCGAAGCGGCGATGCGCAGTGTCGACCCCGCGACGGGGAGGTCGCGCGGGTGGATCGAGCTCCGCCGGCGCGCAGCAGCGCTCGGCGTCGCGCTCTCGCTCGCGTGCAGCGGGTGCACGTGGCCCGAGCTGGCGCGCCGGCTGCGCGAGACCCTGGACGCAGGCTGGCCTCCCGACGCGTCGCCGGCCGACGTCGCGGCGTCGCTGCAGCGCTCCGCCCGGCACTGCGTCGTGCGCGTCTCCGACAACGCCGATCACGCCGCGGCGATCCACGCGACGCTCGAGGCGCTGCGCGCGACGGAGGCCCACC
>SXNL01000105.1 GCA_005777185.1 Myxococcales bacterium | reverse complement strand
TCTTCGAGAACCGCTTCATGCACGTGCCCGAGCTGCAGCGCATGGGCGCGAGCATCGTGGTGCGCGGCAACACGGCCGTCGTGCAGGGCGTGAAGAAGCTGTACGGCGCGAGCGTGATGGCCACCGATCTCCGCGCCAGCGCGTCGCTCGTGCTCGCGGGCCTCGTGGCCGAGGACGAGACCGAGGTGCGGCGCGTGTACCACCTGGATCGCGGCTACGAGAAGATCGAGGAGAAGCTCGGCGGCCTCGGCGGCGACGTGACGCGCGTCCACGGCGCGGACGGCTGACGGTGCTCGTCGTCGCGGTGCCGAAGGGGCGCGTGCTCGGAGCGCTCGCGACGCTTCTCGGGAAGGCGGGGATCGACGCGGCCCCTCTGCTCGCGGAGGGGCGCGCGCTGGTGAGGGAGGCGGGGGGACTGCGGTTCTTGCTCGTGAAGCCCGACGACGTGCCGACGTACGTGGAGTACGGCGCCGCGGATCTCGGCGTGTGCGGCCGGGACGTGCTCGAGGAGCGGGACGCGGATCTGTACCGGCCGCTCGACCTCGGTATCGGCCGCTGCCGGCTCGTCGTCGCGGCGCCACGGGACGCGGCGGCCGTGGCGGTACCGCGGGTCGCGACGAAGTACCCGAGGACGGCGGCGCGCCACTTCGCGCGGCGCGGTGTTCAGGCGGAGATCGTCCTCGTGCAGGGCTCGGTGGAGCTCGCGCCGGTGACGGGGCTCGCGGACGTGATCGTCGATCTCGTGGAGACCGGGAGCACGCTCGTGGAGAACGGGCTCGTCGAGCGGGAGACGGTGGCGGACGTGACGAGCGTCCTCGTGGCGAACCGGGCGTCGTACAAGCTGCGCCACGACGACGTGCGGCGACTCATCGACACGGTGCGACGGGCGAACCCGTAGGCGGCGGACGGCTCGATCGACGGTCGATGGCGTTTCCTCGCGGCGAGACGTACAGTGTGCGTGTGCGCGCCTCACCGCTGACCTCTCCGGGCTCGATCTCGCTCGCCGCCGCCCTCCTGACGGGCGCTCCCCTGGCGTCCGCCGACGGCGGAGCGGGCCAGGCGCCCTACCGGGAGGCGTCGATGACGGTCAAGGTGGGGGCGACCGCGTCCGAGGACGTCGGCTACGCGAACGGCCTCGTCTGCGACGATGTCGCGATCATCCACGCCCGCCTCGAGGCAGAGTCTCCCTCCTCGAACCGCCTGTACGTCACCGGGCTCAAGGCCGGCACCACGTCGTGTCGCGCCGGGACGGCCGGCGTGTCGCCTGTCGTGCTCGTCAAGATCACGGTCCAGCCGGCCCGCAGGTGAACGGCGGTCAGTCCTCCTCGTCGAGCTCCGCGTCCATCCGGCGACGCGCGAGCCAATGCGCGCCGGCGCCGCGCTTCTCGAGAAAGGGCGAGACCTGGAACTTCGCCGGGATCCACGCGGGGAGGTCCGCCCACTTCCGGATCACCGCGCCCGTCGGCCCTGCCACCATCAAGAGGTACGGGTGCCGGTGCGTGGTGTAGCGGATCGCGAACCACACGTTCGCCGTGCCGGGCTCCTTGAAGGTGAGGACGCTGAACGACAGCGTCTCCTCCTCGGGTAGATCGGCCCGGATCACCTTTCGGAAGCGCTTCGTCAGGTCCGCGTGCACCGAGGGGGCCTCCGTCACGTGCGCGTGACGGTTCGCGCGCGAGTGGAACGAGAGGAACATCGATCCGAGGTCGCGGAGATCCTGACGGAACGTGGGCTTCGTCATGCGGAGGTCGAGCACCTTGGCCGCCGCGAAGCTGGTCCGCCGCTCGAAGACCTTGTGGACGGACCAGACCGCGGGGACCGATAGGACGAGGGCGACGCCCACGATGCCCCTGAGCAGGCGCCGCCGACCCGACAGGTCGAGCGTGTACACCGTCGTCGTCGTCGGCATGACGTAGCCCACCACGAGCGCGAGCATGAGGCCGAGACGCTCGAGCAGGATGGGCACCGAGTCGACCACCGTGAGGTGGGGTCGGAACTTGGCCCAGTACTGGCCCGCGCCCTCGACCACGAGGAGAAGCCCCAGGAGCAGGAGGAACCGCGCGTGCAGCTTGATCTCCGCCCGCACGCTCGGCGATACGATCGCGCCGATCACGGCGTAGAGGGGGTACGCGAGGTAAAAGACGAGCGGCGCGGGCCGTCGGGCGCGGTAGTGCTCGTGGACCTCGTGCGTGAGGCGGAGCGCCGGGCCGAGGAAGCGGAACTTCTCGAGCGCCGGGACCCGCTCGAGCAGGCGCTCCGCGGAGCCGACCGTGCTCACGACCAACAGGAGCCCCGCCGTCACGACCAGGAGCTCGGTCTGCCCGAGGAGCCAGCACATCGCGAAGAACAGGGGCGCCGCGAGGAACAGCGCGCACCGCAGCACGAGGTCCACCGTGTGGAGGGCCGAGTCCGAGCCGGCCCACGGCGCGACGGCGCGGTCGCGCGTCAGGACGTCGAGGGTCTCCTTGGCCGAGCTGAGCTTGGTCCTGAGCAAGCCGCTACTGCCAGAACACGAGATAGCTCGACATCACGATGTTGCCGCGGTCCACCGTGACCGGGCTCCCCCCGAACGCCGTGGTGTAGCCGAGGTCGTTCGACTGGCCGATCTTCGCCTCGCTGGTGACGTCGACGATCCACGGCGCCACGTCGTGCCCGGGGCACCAGCCGCCACGCCCGAAGTACCAGGTGCCGTGCTGGTTCGGGACCACGCCCTTGCCCTCGTTCGCGCAGCCCAGGGCCGCCTGGGCGCCAGGAAACGAGCGGAGGTGGGGCTTCCCGTTGATGGTGAACTTGTGCTCGTGGTTGCAGAACTCGGCGCAGTTGCCGTTCGACGAGCCCCCGTGGCCCGTGATGAGCGTGTAGAGATCGACCTTCTTCGTGCCGGCGGGGACGGTGACCTGACGCGCCGGGTGGGCCGCGTCGTAGCCTGCGTTCCAGCTGCCCCCGTTCCAGAGGGGCACGGCCTCCACGGGCCTCATCCCCTTCTGGCGGTTGGAGAGCCTGAGCGAGAGGGACACCGTGTAGTCGGTCCTCCGAGGATCCCACTGCCCGCTCGCGTGCCACTTGAGGTGGGTGGGCCCGCCCTTCTTCAGGAAGGGGAGCATGCCGGAGATGTCGGTGACCCAGCGGCCCTCGCGCCAGTAGGCGGTGATCCACCTCGCGATCTCCGTCGTGCACTTCCACGTCGCGGCGCCGCCGTCCGGATGGGTCGCCGGATCGCAGACCCACATATGGGACAGGTAGTCCCACGCGCCGCACGTCGCGTCCCGGTGGTCGGGGCAGTCCATGGTGAGATCCGCCTCGAGCGTGTCGAACGTCGCCATCTTGTCGGCGTCGGGGAGCGTGACGTCGACCTCGAAGGTGTCGTGCACGATCTTCTGCGTCGCGAGCGTGACCACGGTGGGGGGCGCGGCGGCGCGCATGGCCCTGTCGCGGTTCCACTCGAATTCGTAGAACGCGGGCTCGTACGCAAGGAACCCGAGCTTCGGCGCGATCCCGTTGCCCGTGAGCTGGCCGAGCATGCCCACCTCGCGGATCTTCTGGAAGCGATCGATCGCGAAGGAGACGCTGTCGTATTGCCGATCCGTCAGCGACCTCCGCGCCTTCATCATGTCGCCGATCCAGTTCTTGTGCTCGATCGCAGGCGTGTCCACGAAGTGCACGCGGGCCGCCCACGCCGCGGGCACCATGGCGGCCCAGCGCGCCTTGGCGGCGCCCCAGGCGCTGGTCGCGCGGAGCGGCATGAAGAAGTAGTGCACGTTCGCGGGCGACTTCGCGAGGAGCTCGGTCGCGAGGTTCCCCTTGTAGAGGCCGTCGCCGTAGTCGCCGCTCGGGTACACGACCTCGCTCGGCGCGAAGAAGAGGAAGACGTAGCTGTCCTGTCCTGTCCACTCCCGCTTGAAGTCCCACGTCGCACCGTCGGCCGTGGCGAGCGTGAAGGGGCCGGCGGTGTCCTTCGGCTTGGTGCCGTAGGGTCCTTCGTCGAAGGGCGTGGCGGGCGGGGGCCGGAAGCAGTCCGTCACCGCGGCGCAATCGGCGGCCGCCGCCTTCAAACACGCGAGGACGTCACGCGGCACGGAGGCGTCGACGCGGCCCGCGACGCTCCTCGACGCGCAGGCCGTGTTGCACGCCTCCGGATCGACGCCGGCGCACGCCTCCGCTGCGGCCTGACACGCGACGACGCAGGGCGCGAGGGCGACGTCGGGGGTGCCCGAGTCGGGCGTGGTCGAGGAGGGGGCGACGACCGTGGTGCTGCCGCACGCGGCGAAGTGAAGGAGCGCGAACGACGTCGTGACGAACAGGAGGGCGGCGGCGCCGCGTCGCGAGATCATGGCACGGCTCAAGAGAAGGCCTCCTCTCGGGGAAGGGACGGTCCTGGAGACTTTAGCAAATCCCCGTCTCCGGCGCCCCTCGGTCTCGCGGACACTCCCTCGGTGCCCTTAGTCGTTCGCCGCGCCGTTGCAGATCCAGGCGCGGATCACCTCGATCTGCGCCCGGGAGATCGTGAACGCGCCCTGCGGCATGATGCCGCCGCAGATCCCGACCGGCCCCGAGATCTTGGCGACGAGGTAGCTCAGATCGCCGTCGCCCGGCACCACGTGGAGCTTCGACATGCACCCCGACTTCACGTTGACGAGCGCCGCGTAGCTCTTCCCCGCCGACAGCGAGAGGCCCCCCTTCGGCGTCGTCGGGCCGTGGCACGCGGCGTCCGCGCACGATCCGTCGAAGATCGGCTGCACGTCGGCCGCGAAGCTCGGCTTCGGGCCGCACTGGCAAGCGCTGGCCACGCACGCCTGCCCCCTGGGGCAGCGGTTCCCGCACGTCTTGCAGTTCTCCCAGTCGCGGGTGACGTCCTTGCAATACCCGTCGCAGTCCTCGAGCGGGCTGCACGAGGTCATGCACTTGCCGGCGGAGCACCCGATGAGGCAGGGCTTTCCACACTTGCCGCAGTTCTTCTTGTCGGTCACGAGGTCGACGCAGTCGGCGCCGCAGCGGGTCAGCCCCCCGTCGCACGGCCCGAGGTCGGCGTCGATCGGAGCCGCGCCGTCGCCGGGCGCGATCGGCGCGTCGGCGCCGCCTGCGTCGGTGGCGCCCATCGTGGAGCCGGCGGGGCCCGGGCCCGCGCTCGAGCAGGCCGCGACGATCGCGACCGCGAGCACGCCGGAGGCCGCGTGGATACGAACCCGGACGAGCGCGGGGAGCATGGACCCCGGAGTGTACTCCATGGCCCGCTCCGCGCCGCGAGCCTCGAAGGATCAGGCCTTCATCGGCGCGGGCGGCACCGAGAGGCGGCTCACCGTGGCGAGCTTCTCCTCGACGATCGTGTCCGCCACGCGGTAGGTGGGCGAGCCCATCTTCTGGCTGCGCTCCGCGATGTCGAAGATCGTGTCGTAGATCTTCATCGTCTTCTCGCGCGCCTTCCCCGCGTCGTAGCCCTTGACCTCCTGCGCCACGTTGACGAGGCCGCCCGCGTTGATGGCGTAGTCGGGGGCGTAGAGGATCCCGCGCGCGTGGAGGTCGTCCCCGTGGCGCGGCTCCGCGAGCTGGTTGTTCGCGGCGCCCGCGACGATCCGCGCCTTGATTCGGGGGATCGTACGATCGTTGAGCGCGCTTCCCAGCGCGCAAGGGGCGAGCACGTCGCACTCGATCTCGAAGATCTCCTCGAGCGAGACGACACTGGCCCCGAGCTCGCGCTGCGCGCGCTCCGCCTTCAAGGGATCGATGTCGGCGACGCTGAGCCTCGCGCCCTGATCGTGGAGCTCCTTGCACAGCCAGTACCCGACGTGGCCGACCCCCTGCACCGCGACGTGAACGCCCTCGAGGCTGTCCCGGCCGAGCCTGTGCTTCACGGACGCCTCGATGCCGCGCCGGACCCCGAGCGCGGTGAACGGCGACGGATCGCCCGATCCGCCGTGTGAGGGATCGACCCCGGTCACGTGCTTCGTCACGCCGCGGACGATCTCCATGTCCTCGAGTCCCGTCCCGCTGTCCTCCGCGGTGATGTAGTGCCCGCGCAGATCGTCGATGAACCGTCCGAACGCGAGGAGCAAGGCGACCCGATCGAACCGCGTCTTCGGGCGGATGATGACGCTCTTTCCTCCCCCGTGCGCGAGGCCCGCGAGCGCGGCCTTGTACGTCATGCCGCGCG
Organism: Myxococcales bacterium; assembly: GCA_005777185.1. GTDB lineage: Bacteria > Myxococcota_A > Polyangia > Polyangiales > Polyangiaceae > SXNL01. Next base: position 14,745 of record SXNL01000105.1, on the reverse strand, counting down.
CGAGCCGCAGGGCGTCGACGAGCGCGTCCTCGTCACGATCGTACTCGATGAAGCGGCAGCCGCCGAGGGCCGGCCCCATCCGCGAGTCGTGAATGGCCACGATCGCCTTGAGACCCGTGGCGCGGTCGAACTTGAAGTGGACCTCGCCGAAGTCGTACGCCTTCAGCCCGCCGAAGACGTCCATCACGGGTGCCCGGGCGGCATCCCGCCCATGCCGTGAGGCATGTGAGGCATGCCGGGGATGTCGAGGGGCTTCGGCGGACCCGACGACGCGTCCTTCGCGCCTGCGTCCGCGGGCTGCTGGAACTTGTCGACCGCGGCCGTGACCCACTCGGCGATCGGCCCGCTGACGACGAACACGGTGGGGTCGCCGTCCTTGAGCGCGTAGTGGCTCGGCGCCGTCGACGCCTTGCCGATCCTGAGCGTGTACTTGCCGGCCCCGTCCTTGAGCGAGATCGTGACCGTGCCCTCGGGGGTATCGAGGCCGGTGTCGGGCTTGCCGTCGCCGAAGTCGTCGGCCGTGAGGGACTTGAAGGTGCGGACCATGTCCTTCACCTTCTCCGGATCGAAGCGCGGGATGGGGGCGCCCTTCAGCGTGCCCGCCCACTTGTCGTCCGCCTTGGTGAACGAGAACGTGCCGTTCTTGTTCTCGATCGTGACCTGGTTCGCGTTCGCGTCGTCGTACTTGAAGATGTCGGTGTCGCGCCAGGCCTTGACGTCGCGCTGGTACAGGTAGCTCGAGTACCCCGTCGCCGTGTACGCGCCGGTCTTGCCCTCGAGGGACACCATCTGCCCGCGGCCGCCGTACTTGCCGAAGTAGATGTCGGCCTTCGTGTCCGCCCCCTTGTACGCCGTGACACGCACGGCGTGGGCCGCGTCGAGCTGGTAGTCCTTCCGGTCCTCGTCGGACATCGTGGCGGCGATCCCCTCCTTGAGCTTGATCTCCTTCAGGTTGTCGACGAGCGACTTCACGTTGGCCTGGTTCGCCGGGGCCTTGACGGGCTTCGCCACGGACCACTTGTCGCCCTGCTTCTGGAGGACGACCTCGCCCTTGTCGGCGTTGGTGATGCTGATCTTGTCGACGTCGTCGGGGATCTTGAACTCCGGGACCTCCACGGTGGCCGACGCGGGCCGGCCCACCTGCTTGTCCTTGTTGTACTGCCAGTACACGGCGCCGCCGAGCCCTGCGAGGACGACGACGCCGATCCAGATCTGGGTCATTCGTGACATGTCGATCAAACCTTGGTGAGAGGACGGGGGGAGCTCGAGGGGGCCTCGGAGCCCCCTCGATCCAGGGAGGCGAGCGCGAGGGGCCTCGCGGCCCTCGCGCGACTAGGCGAGGCTCAGCTTCTGGCGGGACGACAGGCGCGTCCGCCACCGGACGAGGCCGAAGAGGATGAAGATGGCGGGGAGGATGCCGATGAGGGTGATCTCGATCCACATCTGCGTCTTCTTCTTGGCGGCCTTGAGCTCGTCGTCGCGCTTCTTGAGCTGCTCCTCCGACTCCTCGTTGAAGGTGGGCTTCGCGGTGTCGCCGTAGGAGAGGCCGGGCTCGTTGAGGATCTTCGCCGACACGGCCAGGAGATCCGTGTCCCCCGTGATCCAGTCGAGCGTGTTCTTGAAGGCGAGGATGGTCTGCGTGAGCGCCTGCTGCGCGTAGGGACCGGCGAGCTGCTGGAGCTGCTCGTCGCCGCCCATCGGGGGCATCCCCTGCATCTGCGGCATCTCGGGACCGTTCCCCGCGCGGGCGAACGGGTTCGCGAGGAACTGCGACGACGCGAGCACGAACACGCGCGCGGGCTTCGCGCTCTTCTCCGGGATGTTGAGCTCGTCGTTCTTGCCGAACGCGCTCTTGAGCGTGCCCTCGACGGTGGCGCCGAGCGCGTACTGCTGCCACTCACCCTTGGGCTTCCAGGAGCGGAAGGGCTTGAGGTCCACCGTGTCGCTCGTCTCGCGGATGGACCGCGGCGTGCTGCGCGCGATGACCCGGAACTTGTCGGCGGGGACTTCGGGCTGCTTCTCCTTGTGCAGCACGAGCGACGAGGCGAACGGGATGACGACCGCGGGGATGCGGAAGAACACCGGGAACGCCGTGTCGAGGAACTGCTCGTCGCCGGTGTAACGGCTGTCGTCCTGGACGTCGAGCAACTGCGGGAAGCGCGCGCTCGCGATGCCACCCTGGGTCATCACGGACACGCGGAAGCTGCGGCCGAAGTCGATGACCACGTCCTTCCTGAGTTCGATGCCGTAGCCCTCGAGCAGCTTCTCGAGCCCGTGCGTCGAGAGCGAAGCGTTCATCGTCGCGTCGCCCGCCTTGACGTTCACCGCGCCGGCGAAGACGGCCAGGCTCTTGCCGCGCATCATGAACTGGTCGATGCGCTTGAGCTCCTTCTCCGTCAGGTCCTTGCCCGGCTGCGTGATGAGGAGGCCGTCGAGCGAGTCGTCGATCTCCGCGTCCCCGCCTTTGAGGTCGACGTCCTGGAACTGGTAGAATTGGAAGTTCTGGCTGAGGATCTGCTGCATGCTGGGCCGCCCCATGTTGTGGGGGACCAGGTTCGCGTCCGACAGCTTGATCTCGTCGTGCCCGGTGAGCACGCCGATCTTGTGCTTGATGCCGTCGCCCTTGTCGCGGAGCTCACGGACCTTGTTCGTGATCCAGAACTCCAGCCCGTCGGTGCGCTCGGGCGGCAGGAACTTGATGGCGTCGCGCTCCGTCCCGTAGTTGAAGACGAGGCACATGTAGCCCTGCGTGACGGCCGCCTTGTCCTCGTCCTCGCGGGCCTCGCCGAAGGGCTGGAGCTGGCACTGGGCCTCCTTCGCGGCCTCCTTGTCCTTCTCCTCCTTGGCCTCGACGATGCGGAACTCGAACTTGCCGCTCGAGTTGTTCTGGTACTCGACCAGGAGATCGCGGAGGTCGCGGACGTACGCGTCGAGCTTGGGCAGGCCCTTGGTGACGTAGGCGTCGACCTTCATCTTGTCCTTCTTCATGGACCTGAGGAGGTTCGCGCTGCCCTTCGACAGGGTGTACTTCTCGGACTTGGTCGTGTCCTTGCGCACGCTGATGCCGAAGGCGCCGAGCGCGTTCAGCGCGACCAGGATGGCCGCGATGACGAGGAGGAGAAAGCCGCTCTCGGTGGCGGCGCGTGTCTTACGTTCCATGGTTCACTTCCACTTTCGGCTCTCGAGCTGCCGGAAGGCGACGAGGAGCGTGATGACGGCGATCGACAGGAAGTACACCAGGGCCTTCGAGTCGATGACGCCGCGGGAGAAGGGCTCGTAGCGCGTCTGGAAGCTGAAGAACGCGATGATGTCCCCGGCGGTCCCCGGCATGAAGCGCACGAGGTTGCCGATGTAGAACACCATGGCCAGCGTCATCAGCGACATGAAGAACGAGAGGATCTGGCTCTCGGTGAAGCTCGAGAACATCATGCCCACGCCGACCGACGCGGCCGACAGGACGGTGAGCCCGAGCAGGCTCGCCCAGAAGGGCCCCCAGTCGAACGCGCCGATGTGCCACGGCCAGAGGAACATCACCACCGGATACGCGGCGAGCAGGAGGATCTGCACGAGGAGCATCGTGAAGGCGCCCACGAACTTGCCGAGGATGACCTCGCTGTCACGAACCGGGAGCGTGATCAGGAGCTCGATCGTGCCGAGCCGGCGCTCCTCCGAGAGCGACCGCATCGTGAAGAGCGGCGCGGCGATGACGGACAGCAGGATGGGCACCGTGATGGGCCCTTCCGTCCCGAAGAACTGCGCGTAGGAGGCGCGGTTCACCTGGAAGAAGTCCTGGTAGAAGAAGCAGATGAGCCCCAGGCCGACGAGGGACACCGACACCACGATGTAGGCGAGGGGCGAGTTGAAGTACGACGCCAGCTCGCGCTTCGAGATCGTCCATACGTTGCGGAACCACGTCGCGACCGGCCCACGCTGGGCGCGGAGGGCACTCCGTGACTTCTGCGTGAGACCCGTCATGGCGGCGGCCGTCCCGACGGCCACCTCGCCGGAGTCGCGGCCGGCGCCCTTCGACTCTTCCTCGTCGGACTCTTCCTCGTCGGACTCCTCCTCGTCGGACTCCTCCTCGTCGGACTCCTCCTCGTCGGACTCCTCCTCGTCGGACTCGTCACGGGCCTTCGGGTTCTTGCCCTCGTCCTCGGCTCTTCGCTTCTCGCTCATGGTCGCTTCTCGTCCTCGTCTTCGTCGTCGTCTTCGTCGGAGTCGTCCTCGTCCTCGTCGTCTCGCGGCGGCGGGGGCGCGCCGCCGACCTGGCGGTTGCGCCGTTCTTCCCCGATGGTCAGGTGGCGGAACACGTCCTCGAGCGTCTGGGTGTCGCGGTGGAGCTCGAGGAGCACCCACCCGCGGTCGGCCACCATCCGGAACAGGTCCGGGCGGATGTCCACGTCCTTCTCGCTCGTGAGCTCGTAGGCGTGCGCGCGCTCGTCCGTGGGCAGCTCGGTGATCTTCTGCACACCGGCGACCTTGTTGAACGCGTCCTCGACCTCGCGCTGGCCGGGCGGGGTGCCCTTGCCACGGTAAGGGGAGTCGGCGGCGCTCTCCTGGACCGAGACCACGTAGCGGACGCGGCCGCTCCTCGCGCGGATCTCGTCGAGCTGCCCGTCGGCGACCACGCGACCCCGCGACACGATGATCGCGCGCGCGCAGGCGATCTCGACCTCCTTGAGGTTGTGGGTGGACAGGAGGACCGTGCGCTCCCGGCCGATCTGCTTCAGGTAGTCGAGGAACTCGGCCTTCTCGTTGGGGTCGAGATCGCTCGTGGGCTCGTCGAGGATGAGGATCGGAGGATCGTGGATCAGCGCCTGCGCGAGCCCCACGCGCTGGCGGTACCCGTGCGACAGGGACCGGATGTCCTGCGTGAGCACCTGCGCGAGGCCGCACACCTCGACGACGCTCTTCGCGCGCCGCTTGAAGACGTCCGCGTCGAGGTGCCGGAGATCCGCGCAGAACTTGAGGTACTCGTAGACGTTGAGCTCGAGGTAGAGCGGCGCGCGCTGGGGCAGGTAACCGAGGCTCTCGCGCACGGGCAGCGGATCCTCGAACACATCGAAACCATGCACGCGGACCTTGCCGGACGTGGGCGCGATGAAGCACGTGAGGATGCGCATCGTCGTCGACTTGCCGGCGCCATTCGGCCCGAGAAAGCCGACGATCTCCCCCCGCCTTACCTCGAAATTCACCTTGTCGAGCGCCCGGAAAGAGCCGTAGCTCTTGGTCAGGTCGCTCGCATAAATCATCACGTCGGTGGACATCCGACCTCCAAAAAAGTGAGGAAAAGCGAGATTTTGCGGCACCAACAGCCGGCGTGGGTGAATTCTTCCCACACGTTCGCGGCGCGCATCCTATACACGGACGCCAGGGAGTCAACGGTGTTCGACGGCCGGGAGGAGACTCGATGACCCGCTTCGTCACGGCAAGCCAGGCGATCGCCACGATCCAGAGCGGCGCGCGCGTGTTCGTACACGGAGGGGCGGCGACGCCGGAAGTCCTCCTCGACGCGCTCGCCCTCCGCGCGAGCGAGCTCCACGACGTGGAGACGGTGCATCTGCACCTCGAGGGGCGCGCGGCCCACCTCGCGCCCGAGCACGCCGCCGCGTTCCGCCCCAACGCGCTGTTCTGCGGCGCGAACGTGCGGGACGCCGTGGCAGAGCGCCGCGCCGACTACATGCCGATCTTCCTCTCGGAGATCCCGCTCCTCTTCCGGAGGCGGATCCTGCCGCTCGACGTGGCGCTCCTGCACGTGTCCCCGCCCGACGCGCACGGGTACGTCTCGCTGGGGACCTCCGTCGACTGCGCGGTCGCGGCCGCAGAGACGGCGAGCGTGCTCGTCGCGCAGGTGAACCCCCGCATGCCTCGCTCGCTCGGCGACGGCGCGATCCACGTGTCCCGGTTCCAGGCGCTCGTCGGCGTGGACACCCCGCTGCCTGAGCACGCGCCGGCGGCCGCGGGCCCGGTCGAGGAGGCGATCGGGCGGCTCGTCGCCGAGCGCGTCGAGGACGGCGCCACCCTCCAGGTGGGCATCGGCACGATCCCCGACGCGGTCCTGCGCGCGCTGTCCAGCCATCGGGGGCTCGGCGTGCACACCGAGATGTTCTCGGACGGCCTGCTCCCCCTGATCGCGCGCGGGGTCGTCACGAACGAGCACAAACCCAGGCAGCGGGGCAAGGTGGTGACGAGCTTCGTGGTCGGATCGCGCGCCGTCTACGACTTCATCCACGACAACGCCGCCGTCGAGGTCCGCGACTGCGGCTACGTGAACGACGCGGCGGTCATCCGACAGATGCCGCGCATGACGTCCATCAACAGCGCGATCGAGGTCGACCTCACGGGCCAGGTCGTCGCCGACTCGATCGGCGAGCGCGTCTACTCGGGCGTCGGCGGCCAGGTCGACTTCCTGAGGGGCGCCACGCTGTCCGAGGGAGGCAAGGCGATCATCGCGCTCCCGTCCTGCACTTCGAAGGGCGAATCGCGCATCGTCGCGACGCTGAAACCCGGCGCCGGCGTGGTCACGACGCGTGCGCACGTGCACCTGATCGCGACGGAGCATGGCGTCGCGGATCTGTACGGGAAGAACCTGCGGCAGCGCGCCTGGGAGCTGGTCCGCATCTCCGATCCGCGACACCGTGAGGGGCTCGCGCGCGAGGCGCGCCGGAGGTTCGGGGAGGCACCCCAGCGCGGCAGCCCGGGCTGATTCGACCCGGGGAGGCCCATAATGCGCGGACGCGCGCGTTCATTCCCGCGAGCCGCCGCTCGGCGAAAATGCGCGCGATCCGCTTGCCAAGGCCCCCTCCGGCGAGGCAGAGTGCCGCCCGTGACGTGGCCGAGGACAGTGAAGGCGCTCGTGTTCGTCGCGACGCTGTGCGCCGCGTGGCTCGTCGCGTTCCCGGCGCGTGCCGACGCGCCTCAGTGCGATCGGCGTGGCGCGATCACGTTCGCGCCCGCGCCGCAGCTCCAGGCGATCCAGCTCTCCATCGACGTCGGGCCGGACGCGACGGACGCGTGCGGCGCGCCGCTGTTCCTGCACCTGGTGTCGTCGGGCGACGGTGTCGCGTGGGACACATCGACCGCGGATCCGGTCGCGTCGCGCACGGCGACGCCGGACGTCACGGCGCCCGGGCGAACGACCGCGCTCTCCACCTACCCGTCGCGCGCGCGCATCGCGGCGTCGGCAGGCGTGACCCTCGACATCGAACGGCCACCGCGCCCCTGACCGCGGAGGGCCGACCGCCGACCGCAGTCTCCTGACCGCGGTCCGCCGTCCGCCCTTCACCGTCCGCTGTCCGCCTCTTCACCGTCCGCCGTCCGCCGTCCGCCGCTCGCCGTCCGCGAGCGCCGGACGCCCGGCCCAAGCCGTCCCCCCCCCCTTTCACCCCTCACGGTCTCTCCCATGTCCAAAGATAAAGACAAAGATCACAAGCACGCCCCCGAGGCGAAGCAGCCCTCCTTCGAGGGCGGCGGCATGAACACGGGCGTCGCCCTCATCGGCTTCATCCTCTGCTTCATCGCCGGCGCCGGCCTCATGTGGGCCTACGACACCAACAGGAACCGCCAGGGCGGCGCCGCCGTCATCCCGGCGGACGGCGCGAGCTGGAGCGACGACGAGTCGCCCGTCCCCGTGTCGAGCAAGGACCCGACGTGGGGCAGCCGCAGCGCGCCCGTCACGATCGTCATCTTCTCCGAGTTCCAGTGCCCGTTCTGCTCCCGCGTCGAGCCCACCCTCGACCAGGTGAAGACCACCTACGGCGCCGACAAGGTGCGCTTCGTCTGGAAGAACGAGCCGCTCTCGTTCCACGACAAGGCCAAGCCCGCCGCCGAGGCCGCGCAGGCGGTGTTCGCGCTCAAGGGCAACGACGGCTTCTGGAAGTTCCACGACACGGCCTTCAAGAACCAGTCGGCGCTCTCCGCCGAGAGCTACGAGAAGTGGGCGGTCGCCGCGGGCGCCGACCTCGCGAAGTTCAAGTCCGAGCTCGCCTCGAAGAAGCACCAGAAGAAGGTCGACGACGACCACGCCCTCGCCCAGAAGGCGGGCGTCAACGGCACGCCGGCGTTCTTCATCAACGGCGTCAGCCTCTCGGGCGCGCAGCCCTTCGACAAGTTCAAGACGGTCATCGACGAGGAGCTCAAGAAGGCCAACGCGAAGATCGCCTCGGGCACCCCGAAGGATCGCGTGTACGTCGTGATGAGCCAGGAGAACAAGAAGAACGCGCCGCCCGCCAAGGAGGAAGAGGAGGAGGGCGAGAAGGAGGACACCAAGACCGTGTGGAAGGTGCCGGTGGGCAACTCACCGCAGCACGGCCCCGCCACCGCGGCCGTCACCATCATGGAGTTCTCCGACTTCCAGTGCCCGTACTGCAAGCGCGTGGGCCCGACGATGAAGGGCCTCAAGGAGAAGTACGGCGACAAGATCCGCCTGGTGTGGAAGAACGAGCCGTTGCCGTTCCACCCGCGCGCGGAGCCCGCGGCCCAGCTGGCGCTCGAGGCCCGCGCCCAGAAGGGCGAGAAAGCCTTCTGGGACGCGCACGACCGGCTCTTCGAGTCGCAGCCCAAGCTGGAGGACGCCGACCTCGAGAAGATCGCCGGCGACATGGGCCTCAACGTCGAGAAGGTCAAGGCCGCGATCAAGGACCACAAGTTCAAGAAGGACATCGACGCGGACATGGAGGTCGCCGACGACGTCCAGGCGAGCGGCACACCGCACTACTTCATCAACGGCCGTCGCCTCGTCGGCGCGCAGCCGCAGGACAAGTTCGAGAAGATCATCGACGACGAGCTGAAGAAGGTCGCGGACATGGTGTCGAAGGGCACGGCGGCCGACAAGGTCTACGACGCGATCATGAAGGACGCGAAGGGCGCCCCCGAGCCCGAGAAGAAGAACGTCCCGCTCAGCCCCGGCTCGCCGTGGAAGGGCGCGGCGAACGCGAAGGTCGTCATCCAGGAGTTCTCGGACTTCCAGTGCCCGTTCTGCGCGCGCGTCGAGCCGCAGCTCGCGGAGGTCATGAAGAACTACGGCGACAAGGTGAAGCTGGTGTGGCGTGACAAGCCTCTTCCGATGCACCCCGAGGCGCCCCTCGCCGCGCAGGCGGCCCGCGAGGCCTTCAAGCAGAAGGGTCCCGACGGCTTCTGGAAGATGCACGACAAGCTCTACAGCGTGCAGCAGAAGGAGGGCGCGCTGAAGCGGGAGGCGCTCGACGGATACGCCAAGGAGATGGGCCTCGACATGGACAAGTGGAAGACCGCCCTCGACAACGGCGTCCACAAGGCCTCCGTCGACGCCGACGACAAGGCCGGCACCGACGCCGGGATCAGCGGAACCCCCGCGTTCGTGATCAACGGCTACTTCATCAGCGGCGCCCAGCCCTACCCGAAGTTCAAGAAGCTCATCGAGCGCGCGCTCGCCGAGTCGGGCAAGAACTGACGGACGGACCAGGCAACCGAGGGCCCCGCGCACCGATGTGCGTGGGGCTCTTGCACCTCTGGACCACGCTTCCCTACCTGTAGGGCGAGCCAAGATTTCGCGTTGCGGAACGCTTGCGTTCCAGTCACAATCCTTGCCATGCGCTGGGGCCGTATTCTGTTCAGTCTGGGCGTCTCGGCAAGCCTCGTCTTCGCGTGCGGCGGGCGCGGGAAGAACTTCGCCGGCTTCGACGACAGCGTCCCTGCCGACGCGGGCGACGGCGGAGCGCCGAGCTTCACGCCCTTCTCCGAGGACGGCGCGGCCAAGCAGCCGTGCGTCGGCCTCCAGTGCAAGCGCGTGGCCTGCGGTGGGACGACCGAGCCCACCAGCGTGAGCGGCGTCATCTGGGATCCGGCCGGGAAGAACCCGCTCTACAACGTGATCGTCTACGTCCCGAACGCCGAGCTCGAGCCGATGAAGCACGGCGTGTCGTGCGAGACGTGCGCGGGCGTCTCGGGGTCGCCCATCGCGACCGCGCTCACCGACGCGACCGGCGCCTTCACGCTCCGCGACGTGCCCGTCATGGACGACATGCCGCTCGTCATCCAGATCGGCAAGTGGCGCCGCCAGGTCACGATCCCCCGCATCACCGAGTGCGTCGAGAACAAGCTCACCGACAAGGACAGGCTCCGGCTGCCCCGCACCCAGAGCGAGGGCGACATGCCGAAGATCGCGCTCACCGGCGGGTGCGATCCGATCCACACCTTCATACAGAAGATCGGCATCGCCGCGAGCGAGCTCACGGACAAGAACGGCAAGGGTACCGTGCACGTCTACCGCGGCAACGGCTCGGGGGACACCGGTGGCGTGCCGACCGCGACCGACGCCTACGCGTTCTACGGGAGCTTCGCCGAGCTCAGCAAGTACGACATCGTCATCAACGAGTGCGAGTGCAGCCCGTACCCGCGCGACCGCGTGGGTAACGGCTACACCGCGCTCGCGCAGTACCTCAACGCCGGTGGGCGCGTGTTCAACTCGCACTACCACCTGAACTTCCTCGGCGAGAACGGCAAGGCCGACATCAACTTCCTCACCGCGGCGGAGTGGACGCTGTGGGGTGGGGCCTCGGGCGGCGCGCCCTGGCTCCTCGACACGTCGTTCCCGAAGGGCAAGGCTCTCTCGGAGTGGATGGAGAACCTGAAGGTGGCGAGCGCATGGTCGCCGAAGCCCAAGACGTCTCCGCCAGGCCAGATCGCCTCCAACTTCGTCGGCGACATCCGCGCGGCGAAGCCGGGCCTCTCCCAGCGGTGGATCTACTCGTCGACGGGATCGTCGGTCGGGTACCTGTCGATCAACGCGCCGGTCACCGCCAAGCCCGAGGAGCGGTGCGGCCGCGCCGTGCTCACCGATCTCCACGTCGGCAGCAGCTCGCTCACGACCATGACGGAGGCCGAGGCCGCGCTCGAGTTCATCCTGTTCGACCTCTCGGCCTGCGTCATCGACGACTCCAAGCCGCCCGTGCCTCCGCCGGTCAAGTAGCGCGCCCGAGGTTCAGGCGCTTTTCGAGGGACGGACGGCCCCGCCCCCGGCTCGAAGGGGCTGGGGCCCCGTGGCCTCCAGGCTTCCCGCGGGGCCGCCAGACGTGGTTGCTGGTGCTGGTGACGGTGTAGGCCAGGGCGGGCTGGTGGTTCGCCTTGCAGGCCCGTTGCGACTTCCGTACGCTTGTCTCACCATGAGAATTCTTCCCAAGATCTTCGTTGGCGTCTCCGTCGCGGCGATCATCCCCGCGCTCGTCATGGAGGCGTGTGGCACGAACGATCCGCCGAGCACCTTCGCGCCCGCGCAACCCGACACGGGCCCGGTCGTGGTGCCGGACTCGACGACGTTCTTCGACTTCGACGCGCAGGTCCCGTGTGACGCGGGGCTGAAGTGCAACCAGAAGAAGAACTGCACCGGCGACGCGGGCGACGGCGGGGACGGCGGCACGACGACCGTGTCGGGCACGGTCTACGATCCCTCGGGGACGGTCCCGCTCTACAACGCGGTGGTGTACGTGCCGAACGCGCCGGTCGAGGCGTTCAAGCCAGGCGCGACGTGCGACACGTGCGCCACGAAGCCCTCCGGCGACCCGATCGCCGTGACGTTGACGGACGCCAAGGGGCAGTTCGTCCTCCGCAACGTACCCGTGGACGTCGAGTTCCCGCTCGTCATCCAGGTGGGTCGCTGGCGCCGGCAGATCAAGGTGCCCGCGGTCAAGTCCTGCACCGACACCGCCGTCGATGCCAAGGCGACGCGTCTGCCGCGCAACAAGGGCGAGGGCGACATTCCGCAGATCGCGATCACCACCGGCGGAGCCGACGCGCTCGAGTGCTTCCTCCGGAACCTGGGGATCTCGGACTCGGAGTTCACGAACCCATCGGGCAACGGGCGCGTGCACATCTACCAGGGCAAGAACGCGAGCCCGACGGCCAACGGTGACGGCACCAAGATCGACAACGCCACGCCGCCTGCGACGAGCCTCTGGAGCAGCGTCGAGGAGCTGAAGAAGCACGACATGGTGATCCTCTCCTGCGAGGGCGGCGAGAACGGCCAGACCAAGCCACTGGCGTCGAAGCAGGCGCTGAAGGCGTACATGGACCTCGGCGGTCGCGTGTTCGCCTCCCACTACCACCGCACGTGGATCAACAACGACGCGCCGGTCGTCGTGCCGCCGACGGCGAACTGGGACAACAACGACACGGAGAACAACGGCGTCCTGCGCGTCGATCGGTCGTTCGCAAAGGGAGACGCCTTCGCCGAGTGGCTCCAGAACATCGGCGCGTCGGCGACGATCGGGTCGATCCAGCTCAACGGCTACCGGCGCAGCGTGCGGAGCGTCATCCCGGGTACGTCGCGTCAGTGGATCTACGAGCCGCTGCCGGACGGCGGCGGCGGGGTCGACGGCGGGCCGGGCCGCGCGACGTCGTACTACTCGTTCAACACGCCGGTCGGCCAGCCGGTCGACAAGCAGTGCGGGCGCACCGTGTTCACGGACCTGCACGTCTCGCTGGGCAATCCGAGGCTGAACTTCCCGAACAACTGCCCCAAGCTCGCGGACGGAGGCACGCCCGCGCTCACGCCGCAGGAGAAGGCGCTCCTGTTCCTCATCATGGACCTCGCCTCGTGCATCCAGGACGATCAGAAGGCGCCGGAGCCGCCCGTCATCAAGTGAGTCGCTCCTCGCGCCTCAGGTGAGGCGGGCCCATGCGTCGCACGGCTCGGGATCGAGGGGCGGGGCCACCTCGTCCTCGCGCGCGTCGGCGTCGGCGAGGATCTCGTCGAGCGACGGGACCACGCCGAGATCCTCGTAGCGGCGCCACATCTCCGCGTGCTCGCGCGCGAGGAGGTCGCGCAGGGCCGCCTCGTGGAGCCGGACGATCGGCCTGTGGTCGGTGCGGCTGCGCGGGCGGACCTCCAGGGCCTTCGGGGCGTGGACCGTGAGGTCGACGGGGAAGTCGTCCACGACGCGGAGGTCGGGGTGGTGGACCTCGAAGGTCCAGCCGAGACGGCGGGCGTGTGCGATCACGTCGGCGGGATCCCTCGCAAACACGTGGATGTCGACGTCGCTCCCCTCGCGCACGTGGCCCGTCGCGACCGAGCCCGTGAGGCGGGGCGAGAACGGGACGAGCTCGCGCATCGCCTCCAGGGCGCAGATCCGCATCGCGAACAGCCGGCGCAGCGAGGTGTCGCCCTCGATCTCGCGGACGAGCTCGCGCAAGGCCTCGCCGATCTCGCCTCTCGACGGCAGATCGCGCGTCCTCGGGCGCACCGCGCGAACGCCTCCGCGGGCCAGGAGGCGCTTGGCCGCGAGGCGCCTCGCCACCGCGTAGTCCTCGACACCCTCACCGTAGACGATCTGAGCCGCCAGCTGCGCGATCGCCTCGCGCACGCCTCCGATTCGTTCCCAGCCCATCGGTTCACCGCACGTGGCGCGTCGCGCCGCGTGCGGGTATCCTAACCGCCCGCGCCCTGGCGCGCCACCCGCCGTGCTCCCGGATCTTCACAGACACCTCGACGGCTCCCTGCGCCGCGCGACGCTCGAAGAGCTCGCCGCCGACGCGGGGCAGGAGGTGCCCGAGGATCTGGCCTTCCACGCGGGCATGGGTCTCGATGCCGCGCTGGCGCGGTTCGCGTTCACGCTGTCGCTCCTCCAGGAGCCCGCGGCAGTGCGGCGCGTCGCCGCGGAGATCTGCGAGGACGCCGCGGGCGAGGGAGTCACCACACTCGAGATCCGCTTCGCCCCGCAGCTGCACCGCGACGCCTCGATCGAGGCCATCGTCGATGCCGCGCTGGAAGGCGCCGCCGGCCGCGCGGGGCTGGTGCTGTGCGGGCTCTACGGCGAGCCGACCTCGACGCTCGACACCCTGGTGGAGACGGCGCGCACGCGCCCTGGCGTCGTCGCCATCGACCTCGCGGGCGGCCCGCTGCCATCGCACGCACACACCATGGCGGACTACGCGCGCCCCTTCTCTCGCGCGCGCGATCTGGGGATCGGGCGCACGGTCCACGCGGCGGAGGGGCGGCCGCCCCGGGAGATCCGCGTGGCCGTCGAGTGCCTGCACGCGCAGCGCATCGGTCACGGGACGACGCTGCTCGAGGACGCGTCCGTGGTGGATCTCGTGCTCGCGCGCGGGGTCGTGATCGAAGCCTGCCCCACGTCGAACCTGCACACGGGCGTCCTCGCGCGGCTCGAGGACCACCCCCTCCCGCGCTGGCTCGCGCTCGGTGTGCGCGCCTGCGTGTGCCCGGACAACACGCTCCTCTCGAACGTGGACGCGGCCGAGGAGCACCGACGCGCAGGATCCATCCCCGGCATGACCGAGGCGCTGATCGCGCGCGTGATCGCGACGGGACACGCGGCGGCGTTCCGCCGGGGGGGCTAGCCTCCCCCCGATCGCGCGCTACGCGGGCGATCGGAGAGGCGAAGAGGTTCCGTGGAGGCGGTGGGGCGAGCTCGCGCAGACCTCACCCCCCGTCCCCCTCTCCCTGAAGGGAGAGGGGGCATGTGAACGGGAGAATCGCCTCTCGCAGGGTCTCCCGGTTCAGTCGTGCGTTTTCGAGGCGAACGACGCGGACGCCACGGCGCGCGAGGATCGTCGTGCGCCTCGCATCCCGTTCGGCCCGCTCCGCGTCGTCGTGGACGGCGCCGTCGATCTCGACGACCAGCCTGAGCGCGCCGCAGTAGAAGTCCACCTCGTAGCCGCAGAGCACTTGCTGCCGGCGGAACTTCAGGCCGAGCATCTTGCGGTCGCGCAGGAGCCGCCAGGCGAACACCTCGGCGCGAGTCCGACGGCGGC
>SXNL01000104.1 GCA_005777185.1 Myxococcales bacterium | reverse complement strand
TCGACGCCTTCCTCGACTGGGCCGCGACCGAGTACGAGCGCTACAAGGGCGAGCGCGGCCTTCTCCGCGCCGCGTTCGGGTACGTCGTCCGTCAACGCGAGGCTCTCCGCCGGTACCTCGACGACGGGCCGTCGGGCGCAAGGCCTGGCTCTTCGTCGGCAGCGACGACCACGCCCAGGCCACCGCCAACATCTTCTCCCTCATCGCCTCGTGCCGCCTCCACGGGCTCGACCCCGAGCTCTACCTGCGCGACCTCATCCGCGTTCTCCTGCACTGGCCCACGGACCGCTACCTCGAGCTCGCCCCCAAGTACTGGGCCGCCACCCGCGCTCGCCTCGACGAACGGGAACTCGAGCTGCCCCTCGGCAACCTGGCGGTGCCGCCGGCGCCCCAGCAGGAGCCGACCTCGCGCTGATCTCGTCGCTTCCGTCACGCTCCGGATAATGCGCCGTCACGACGCGACCCGCCAGGACGGGGCTGGCGCAGCGGATACGATCTTCACGCACGTCTTGTCGGCGCGCGCGCGAACGGGCTTCTGCAGGTAGAGCGACGGCACCAAGTAGAGCGCACGGGCGACCTGGATGTGGTGGCCGGGGTGGACCTTCGACTTGTCGGTCCAGATCGGCACGTCGAACGCCTCGGCCGCCGGCGCGAGCATCGCCGCCTTCTCGGTCGACTCGAAGACCTCGCGTGGCACTTGCTGCGTCGTGCCGTGCACGCGGCGGCCGGCGGTCTCGCCGGCCCAGTGCTCGGCGCTGCGGCGAGCGTCGTCGAGATCGGCGAACGTCTCTCCGTCGAACCAGCTCTCGCGCACGTACGGCACTTGATTCTCGACGCGGGGCTTATCCTTCGGCTTGCGGATGCGCGCCGGGTCGACGTAGATCCCACGCGCCTGCAGGTAGTCGAGGAACGCGGCGACGAGCACCGGGTTGAGCGCATCGGGGTCCTTGACGATCGCCCTGGTGTTGTCTGGAATCATCGTGCGGATCATCGCGCCGAAGAACCACCAGGCACGGTCGAGGCCCTCACAGACGGCCTCGGTGGTCTGCGCGAACGTCGGCCACACGAACGGGTAGCGGCTGAAGGAGAGCGTGATGACGAGCGCCCAGAGCACGCGCGTGCGGCCCGCGACAGGGTCGAGCATCAGACCCATCTTGCCGAAGTCGACCTGGGCCTCCTGGCCCGCGGGCGGATCATCGAGGCGGATCGTCGGCGCCCTCTTGCGCCAGCCGAGCTCCTCCATCGCGTAGCGCCGAACGGTGGCGTAGCTCGCTTCGAGCCCGTGGTCGCGCACGAGGAGCGTGTGGACCTTGCTCAGCCGCAGCGGGCGCTTCTTGCCGAGCCACTCCTCGATGCGCTTCTTGTGCCCCGCGACCGCGGGCCACTCGGAGCTCGCGTCCGGCAGGGGCCGCGCCTGTACCCGCTGCGCGACCTCGTGCACCTCCGCTTCCGTGGGCTCGCGATCTCGAGCGAGCTTCATCTCGTCGGCCACCGCGAGGTAGCGCGCGACCGTGTTGCGATCCGTGCCCGTGTCGCGGGCGATCTTTCTGCTGCTGTGCTCGGCCGCACGGCGGCGAAGCAATTCTTTGACGTCGATCATGGTCAGCTCCCGGTAGGACATCGGCACCTCGCCGACGGCGACCAGGACCGTCGTCGGGAGGGACGTTCACTCATCCCGGTCGCTCGATCCGCAGGTGGCGGCATCACCCTGAAAAACTCTCGCCGCCGTGGCTGCATGACCCTGAAAAAAAACTCGGTCAGCCCTCTCGCTGGGTGGCTGCATGACTCTGAAAATCGGGTGGCTGCATCACCTTGAAAAAAACACCCGGTTGGTGGCCGCATGAGGCTGAAAACTGGCAGGCCGCTTCCAGGCGATCGTCTCGCGCTCGTGCGCGAGCACCTCGAGACCTTCCTCCAGGCGGTGCGCGAGGAGCGCGGCAAGGGCCTCCCTCGCTACGTCGAGGAGGAGCTGCGTCGCTACGTCCGTGCCGGCCTCACGACGATCCCGGCCGGTGCAACGCCCGATCCTGACCGGTCGGGTGCGAGGTACAGGGTCGTCGGAGCGAGGTACAGGGTGGTCGGCGCGAGATGCGCGGTAGGTCGGCGCGAGATCACGGTCGGTTCCGGATCGAGATCAGGGCGCGATGACGCAACACCCGGCGACGAGCCCCCCGAGCACGGCCGCCAGAGCCGCGATCCACGGCGCCCTCCGCAACCGCCGCGGGAGGCCCGCGACGTGCGTCGTGTCCTCGAGATCGTCGTCGAGGGTCGCCGCGAGACCGGCACGCGGCGCGACGATCGTCATCGGGAGTGTCGACCCGAGGTTCACGCCTCGCGGATCCGCTGCGAGGCCCGGCTCCGTCGGCAACAACGCGGGATCGGCCACGGTCGGCGCGGGGCGCGTCGTCGCGGCGAGGAACCCGTCGAGGGCCGCGGCCAGCTCGTCGACCGACTGAAAGCGCGCCCACCGCTCGCGCGCGAGGCACCTCAGGATGATCCGCTCGAGATCGCCGGCGACAGCGGGGACGCGTACCCGCGGAGGCCTCGGCGCCTCCGAGAGGACGCGGCGGAACACCAGGGTGGCGTCCGAGCGCGTTCTCTTCCCGAACGGCATCACGCCCGTGATGACCTCGTGGAGCACCGCCCCGAGCGCCCAGACGTCGCTCCGCGCGTCGACCGACCGCGGATCGTCGATCTGCTCCGGCGACATGTAGTCCGGCGTACCCAGCATCAGCCTGCCGACCGTGAGCGCCGCGCCGGGCGCGATCGTGTCGAGAGCCTTCGAGATGCCGAGGTCGAGCACCTTGAGGGTGCGCCGTCCGCCGGTGCCCGCGAGGAACAGGTTCGCCGGCTTGATGTCCCGGTGAACGATCCCGCGCGCGTGCAGCTCGGCGATGCCCCGGCAAGCGTCGCGGACGATCCCCACCGCCTCGCCGAGGGGCAGGGGCCCTCGACGCTCCATCTCCGCCTCGAGCGAGCGCCCCTCGAGGAGCTCCATGACCATGAACGGCGCGTCGCCGTGCATGCCCGCGTCGAACACGCGGACGAGGTGTGGGCTGTTGGCCCGCGCCGCGAGGCGCGCCTCCTGGACGAAGCGCCCCGCCGCCGACTCCCGCCGCGCGCGCTCCCCCTGGAGGAGCTTGATGGCGACGGCCTGCTGCAGCCTCACGTGCCGCGCCTCGAGGACGACGCTCGTGGCGCCGCCCCCGAGGACGCGCTCGACGCGGTAGGTGCCCCCGACGAGGGCGCCCGCCAGCGCGCTCGC
Source organism: Myxococcales bacterium (assembly GCA_005777185.1). Lineage (GTDB taxonomy): Bacteria > Myxococcota_A > Polyangia > Polyangiales > Polyangiaceae > SXNL01. The sequence goes on along the minus strand of SXNL01000104.1, from coordinate 2,076 downwards.
GTGGATCACTCGCAGTACCCGAAGCTGCAGGTCGGCCTGTCCGACGAGCACTGCGCCGAGCTCTCGCAGGGGGTGCACTCCTTCCGGGTCGTGCCGGGCAGCGCGGCCTCGAAGGCGCAGTCGCACGCGACCGGGGGCGTGTACGGCTCGAGGGCCGCCCCCTCCTTCACGCGGCTGACGTGCATCGCACACTGCGGGACGTCACCGATGCGCTTGAGCGCGCCGAGGATGTCGACCGACTTCACCGGCGCCTGCTGCCGGTTGACCATCACGAGGACGAGGCGCTTGACGGCCGCGTCGCGCGCGGCGCGCTTGCTCCCGGAGGGATCGAGCGCGGGGTTCGAGGCCGAGACCGGATCGCCGGCGCGCATCCGCGCGAGGACGTGCAGCGGGATCCACATGAAGTAGTGCCCGTCGCGGACGTTCTTGCGGTCGAGCGACGCAGGATCGCTGTCGGGGTAGAACGCGACCGGCTGCCCGAAGTGCTGGTACGCGAGCGACTTCATGACGTCGCGGTTGACGTCGACGATCTCCGACGAGCTGATGCCCAGCGTGCGGCGCGGATCCGGCGACTCGCGGAGGGCCTTCAGCATGTTGCTCGCGCCGTTCGAGTCGCGGCCGCGGAGGCCGTCGAGCGGGAGGCCGAGCGAGAGCGCCACTGTCTGCTGGGTGCCCGACGTCCCGCGGCGGCGGAACACGAGCTCCTCGTCCGACCAGGGCGCCACGCCGGACGCGTCGCCGAAGCCGTAGACCCTGTACGCGGCCTCGGCGCTGATCGCGCGCTCCGACGAGGTCGCGGGCACGGCGAACATCACGGGGTTCACGGGCCCGAGGTAGTCCTGCACGTCGGGCGGCAGGATGACCGAGCCGGAGAGGCCCGACTGGTTCGCGCAGCTCTGCGCGAAGAGGCCGGACGTCGTGATGTCGGCGGGGTGCGGCTGCGCGAGGCTGCAGCGGTTCTTCGTGCCGTCGGCGTCGAAGTAGACGATGTCGCCGGAGAGCTTGGGGTCGTTCGTCACCATGCTCGCGACGCCGTCGCACGAGCCCTTCTCCTGGTAGAAGATCGTCGCCTCGGTCCCCATCGCCTTCGCGATCGTCTCGAGCGGGAAGCCGCTCGCGCCGAGCATCATGACCGGGTTCGGCTTCGTGTCGATCGGGCAGGGAGGCGCGGGCGGGAGCGGATCCGTCGTCGACCCGGACCCCTCGTAGGGGGGCGGCGTCGGGCCCTGGCTCGGGACGTGCGGGCGCGGGTTCTTCGGATCGAAGCCCGCGATGCGCCGGGCGTTCTCGAAGGTCTCGTAGTGCGACGTCGTGCACGCGGACAGGAGCTCGGCGCTGTTCGTCGGCGCGCACTTGAAGCAGCCCTTGCCGCCGAAGCCGCTCGGGTCGATGCACTCCGGCTTCACCACGGTGTTCGGGTCCGCCCCGGGGGTCGACGACGCCGCGGGTGCGTGCCCACCGTTGCCACCCTCGATGACCTCGTAGCGACTGGACCAGCAGCCGATCAGGGTCGGCGCCAGGGCGAGGGCGGAAGCGAGCGCGAAGGTGGAGCACGCGGTGTGACGTCGGAGGTTCATGGTGGCCTTTCCTGGGTTGCGGTTGGCGTGACGTCGACACCAGGTGCAACCGCCGTACCGTCGAGGACCGACGCCGCGATGCGTCGAAATCGCGCGAAATGGACGGGATTTCACGTGTGAAACTGCGCTGCGCTGTGCAAGCACCTTCACCAGGGCCCTCGCGAGAGGTCTTACCGGCCCGCCACAACGGGGCGACGCTAGCCCCGATGCCGTTCGGTTAGGCGCGATCCAGCGCAAGAGAAGGGGTGCCCCCCCCGTCGCGCTTCGCGCGCGAAGAGGTTCCGTGGAGGCTGTGGGGCGCCCGCGCAGACCTCACCCCCCGTCCCCCTCTCCCTGAGGGGAGAGGGGGCATGTGAACGGGAGAATCGCCTCTCGCAGGGTCTCCCGGTTCAGTCGTGCGTTCTCGAGGCGAACGACGCGGACGCCACGGCGCGCGAGGATCGTCGTGCGCCTCGCATCCCGTTCGGCCCGCTCCGCGTCGTCGTGGACGGCGCCGTCG
>SXNL01000015.1 GCA_005777185.1 Myxococcales bacterium | reverse complement strand
GCGGCCGGCGCGGTGGCGCGCGCCAGGTTCGCGGGCTCCGGCGCACGCGGGGGGGGCACGGGCTCCGGTGGGCGCGCGAGGTTCGCTGGCTTGATCGTCTCGGTGAAGCGGACGGGCTCCGACGGGATCGGAGGCGCGGGCTTCACCGTGTCCGGCTCCGACACCGGCTCGACGCTCAGCGGCTCCGCGGAGATGGGCTCGCCGGACGCCGGTTCCGCGGACAGAGGGCCCTCGGGAGGCACCGACGGCGATCGCGGGGTCGGCGGTGCGGAGGGGGTGACGGCCGCCTTCGCGGGTTCGGGCCTCGGCGCGGGGTCGGGGTTCGGCGCCGGCTCCGAGCGCGCGTCGCGGCGCAGCGGGGGTGCCCCCGGGCCCTGCGCGTCGGCGAGGGGGCCCGCAGGCTGCGAGTCGCGCCCGGATTCGTCTGCGTAATACACGCGTATCGCGCTTCGGATGTCGGACGTGGAGGCGATCATCGGACGCACCGGGAGTCTCGCGGCGCGCGAGACCTCCGCGAGCGCCGGCTCGTTTTTCGGATCGTCCGTCGCGACGTACAGGGTATCCCCCTGCGACTTCACGTTTCGTACGAAGATGGGCACGAGGCACAGGCGCTCCGCCATGTCCCGCGGCACCCGGTTCAAGAGGGCCCGCGAGAAGTCGATGTGGTACAGCGACACCCACGGGATCCCCAGCTGCAGGCTCAGGGTCTGCGTGAGCTGACCCTCGGTGATCCAACCGCGCTCGAGGAGGAGCTGTCCGATCTTCGTGCCCGGTGGTCTGGGCGCCGCCAGTACCTCTTCGAGCTGCTCGCGGGTGATCACCTTGGAGCTCACCAAGAGCTCGCCGAGAAGAGCCTTCGCCACGGCCCGATGTTACATGCTCACCGACCGTGCAACAAAAAACCCGCGCACCACCCCCGCGGTGAGACGCGGTCCCGACGCGGTCACGTGCCTTCGCAGCCCCTCGAGCCAGGGACGCCTACAGTGTAAGCGAGACGGCGCGCGGTCTCGAAACGTACCTCTCCCGGTACTGCCCCCCATCGCGTCATGGTAAGCTCGGAGGCTTCAGGAGAGCAGATGCGGGCGTGTCCCCAGTGCAACGGCCTCTGCGACGAGACCCACAAGTTCTGTCCGGCCTGTGCGTTCCCGATCTCGAAGGTTCAGTTCAGCGCGGACGACCCGATGATCGGCCGGAGCCTGCCCGGGGGCTACGTCATCCTCGATCTCGTCGGCGTGGGCGGCATGGGCCGCGTGTACCGCGCCGAGCAGACCAACCTCAACCGCACCGTTGCCGTCAAGATCATCCACCCCCACCTCGTCGGTGAGGAGAAGGCTGCGGCGCGCTTCATCACCGAGGCGCGCGCGGCGAGCCGCCTGAACCACACGAACTCGGTCGGCGTGATCGACTTCGGGAAGACGTCCGACGGTCAGCTCTACCTCGTCATGGAGTTCCTGCGCGGGCGGCACCTCGCCCGGGTGATGAGCGACGAGGGGCCGCTCGCCTTCCGGCGCATCGTCGACATCCTGAAGCAGGTGCTTGCGGCGCTGGCGGAAGCGCACCACCTCGAGATCATCCACCGGGACCTCAAGCCCGAGAACATCATCATCGAGCCTAACCGGAGCGGCGACGACTTCGTGAAGGTCGTTGACTTCGGGCTTGCGAAGATGCGCCTCGAGGCCACGCAACCCCACATCACGAGCCCGGGAAGCGTCTGCGGCACGCCCGAGTACATGAGCCCGGAGCAGGGACGCGGCGATCCGCTGGACGCTCGCAGCGACCTCTACGCGGTCGGCGTCATCTTCTACCAGTTGCTCACGGGCAGGCTGCCCTTCGAGGCGGAGTCGCCGACGCAGGTCGTGCTCATGCACATCTCCGATGCGCCGCCCGACCCGAAGAGGGTCGCGCCCGAGCGGAACCTGCCGACCTCGCTCGTGGACGTGTGTCTGATGTCGCTCGCCAAGCACGCGAACCACCGCTTCTCGAACGCGGACGAGTTCGCCGCTGCGCTCACCGACGCGCTCGCACAGTCCGAGATGCCGGCCTCTCCGGCGCTCCTACAGGTCGATACGGTGCGCCCGAGGTCCGCCACCCAGACGCAGTGCCCCGCGTGCAAGGCCACGAACGCGGCGAACCAGAAGTTCTGTGGCGAGTGCGGGCAATCGCTGATCGGCGGCCCCGCGCCCCCGACGATGGTCCTCCCCACGGCGGCGCCCGCGCTCGCGCAGGAGGCGCCTTCCGCCGAGGCTCGCTCGTCGACCCAGCGAGGGCTTGCGGAGAAGGTCAGGCGCGCGGGCAGTTACAACGAGGTCGGCTTCAAGGTCGACGTACCCCACCCGCCGCCGCCCCCGAACCGCGTGAAGCTCGTCGAGATACAGGATCGGATATTCGGCAAGGAGCGGGCGACGGGCAAGGTGCCCAGGCGCAACCCCGACGAGCCGACCTTGCGACCGGCCACCGGCCTCGGGCTGCCGCTCGAGCTGATGGGCCGCGCGGAGGAGCTCGCGTGGCTCGGCGATCGGCTGCGCGACACGACGAGGTCGCTCATCGCCGCGAGGATCGTCGGCGAGCCAGGCACGGGAAAGACGCGCCTCCTCTCCGAGTTCACCACGGTCGCGCGCCAGCAGGGGAACTTCGTGGTGCCGGCGCGCCCCGATCCGGCGTGGGCAGGCGTCACTTGCCACGCGCTCGCGTCGGCGATCCGCGAGCTCGCGGCGTTCCCGGCCTCCGGCCCCCCGCCTCGTGAGTTCCCGCACGCCAACAAGGACGCCATCCGTGGGATGACCGAGATCTTCGGCCTTCCGCGCGAGGGGGCGGCGATGACACCGGAGGAGCACCGCTACGCCGTCGCCGAGGCGCTCCGGTGGTCGCTCCTCCGCGCGGCGCGGCGCGAGCCGGCGAAGAAGATCCTGATCGTCGTCGACGACCTCCACGCGGTGGACGGCGCGAGCCGGTTGGCGTTCGGAGACGTCGTGGGCGAGCCGGCCCGCGTGCCCGCGCTGCTCGTGGCGGCCTACCCGCCGGGCTTCGATCCCGGGTGGCCCGCGACGACCGCCGCCGCGCGCATCCTCGGGGGGATCGCGATGGACGACGTGACGCGTCTCCTCACCGACGCGCGGGCACCGAGCTCGGCGGCGCTCGCGGGCAATCGCGGCATCGCCCCCCTGTACGTGGATCAGCTCATCCGTTTCGGCGAGGAGCAGGGCGGCGTGCCCCCCCCGCGCCTCGGCGACCTGATCGCGCTCCGCACCGAGCGCCTCGACCAGGACGCCCGCAAGGTGCTCCAGGCCATCGCGGTGTACGGCGACGCCGCGACCGAGCTGATCGTCTCCCGCATGGTGACGCGCACGATCGACGTACCCGGGGCGGCGCGCGTCCTCGTGAACGCCGGGATGGTCGAGCGCTCGGGTGACATGCTCGCGATCACGCACCCGCTCCTTCGCGAGGTCGTCCTCGCCACCATCCCCCAGGCGGTCCGGCGCGATCTGCACGCGATGGCCGCCGAGGTGTGCGAGGAGGCGGAGGCGCCGATCGAGGTGCGCGCGCTCCACGAGTACCACGCCGAGAACGCCTTCCAGGCGCTCATCCTCCTCGAGCAGGTCAGCGCCAAGGCCGTGGGGTGCGGCGACACCGACGCGTCGATCGACGCCCTGCGCCGTGGCCTCGACCTCGCGCGCCTCGAGCTCGTGCGCGGCGACCTCGACGAGCCGCTGCGCGCGGTCCTCATCTTCTCGCGCAAGCTGGGCGAGGCGCTCACGGGTGTCGGGCAGTTCACCGACGCCGAGGGCATCCTTCGCGAGGCGCTCCACCTCGCCGGGCCCACGGGCGAAGATCGCGCGCGCATCCTGGGCGCGCTCGCCAAGGTGTGCAGCGGGCGCGACCGGCCGCAGGAGGCTCACACCTACCTGCGCGAGGCGCTCGAGCTCGCCTTCGAGTCCGGCGCGCACGATCTCCTGTTCTCCCTGGAGGGGTTGAAGAAGACCATCGCCGTGTGAGCAAGTCGTGACGACAAGGCACGTCGCCCGCTGGGATCTCGACAAGACGTACCTGCGGACCGAGTTCGACACCGTGAAGGATCTCGTGAAGACCGCCTTCGAGCGGCCCGACGAGAAGCGCACCAACCCGGGCGCGTCGACGCTGTGCCGCGAGATGGTCAACGCGGGCGTCTCGCTGCACATCCTCTCCGGATCACCCGAGCAGATGCGGCGCCGGCTCGAGGAGAAGCTCCGCCTCGACGGCATCCGCTGGGACAGCTTCGTCCTCAAGCCCAACCTGCAGAACGTGCTCCGACTCCGCTTCCGGGCCATCAAGGACCAGCTCGGATACAAGCTGCCCGCGCTGCTCGAGGCGCGTACGCGCAGGCTCCCCCCCGAGCTCGCCCACGCGCACGAGACGCTCTTCGGCGACGACGCCGAGGCCGACGCCTTCGTGTACGCCCTCTACGCCGACCTGCTGGCGGGCAAGGTCGGCCCCGACGTGCTGTGCGCCGTGTGCGAGAGCAGCAAGATGTACGCCGACGTCCTCGAGGAGACGCTGTCGAACGCGCGCCGCATCGAGCCCGAGCCCGTCGTCGAGCGCATCCTGATCCACCTCGAACGGCAGTCGGCCCCGGAGGACTTCGCGCCGCTCGGCCGCCGCGTCGTTCCGTTCTACAACTACCTGCAGGCGGCGTTCGTCGTCCACGAGGACGCGCGCGTCTCCGCGGAGGGCGTGCTCCGCGTCGCCAGCGAGATGGTCCTCGCGCACAGGTTCGACGGCGATCAGCTGGCGCGCAGCTACGTCGAGCTCGCGCGCCGCGGGCACCTCCGCGGCGTGCGTGCGGAGGCCCTGGCCGAGGCCTTCGAGGCGTGGGCCTCTCGCCCGCAGGCGTCCGCGATCGCGCCGCTCCGCGAGATGGTCACGCGACTCCCGGCCGCGGCGAAGGCTGCGCGGGAACGCTACGTCCCGCCGCCGGAGGACGAGCCGGTGCCCGATTATCTGAAGCTCGTGAAGGCGCACAACCCGCGCCGACGGCGGCGGTGACCCGCCCCACCCCGGTCATACCCAGGCGTTGTTCAGGATCTCCCCGACGCCGCCCGCGCCGGGCACGATGTAGTGATGCTCGTCCAGGCCCCGCTCCTCGGCCCAGGCGGCGCCCGGGACCTGCGCGAGCACGTGCGGCGGCGAGAGGCCGCGGTCGAGACGGAGGGCGTAGATGATCGTCCCGGGGTGCGTCGCGAGGACGTTGCGGATGAACTCGGGCGTCACGATCAGGTTCATCGTGATGCAAACGTCGGGCTTTCCCTCGAGACGCGTCTTGTAGTGCGTGAGGGCGCTGTTGATCGACGAGCCCGTTGCGCCCATCGGGTCGGGGATGAGGAGGATGCGACCCTCGACGTCGCGCCCGATCTTCGCGTCGTGCCACGTCGCGCCCACGACCTTGCCGTCCTTGTCCGTCTCGCGAGACATGAAGAGGTGGTCCTGCCGGACCGCGGACGGGTCCATCACCTCGTTCAGGAGATCGTAGACGACCTGCGAGGGCATCGTGCCGGCGCGGGCGATGCCGACGGTCACGGCCTTCGTCTGCGGCGCGATCGCGAGGCCCCGGTACACCGCCTCGGGCTGCTTGATGACCATGCGCGTCGGGATGGCCACCTTGGCGCGCGGGAACTCGGCGGCGACGACGACCTGCGCGAGCTTCTGGTAGAGCATGCGCACGAGGTTGCCGACGTGCGGCTGGATCGTGTCGCGCGCGCAAAGCGTGGCGAGCAGCGACCACGCGAGAGGATCGTCGAGCAGGTGCACGTGCGGCCCGTACTCGTGGGCGATCTGGGGCGCTCGGTAGTGGCTGGTCGCGTACGCCGTCTCGAGCATGCTGACCTCGCGACCTCAGTTCCAGTGGCCGGCGCGCAGGGCGGCGGCGTCGATGACCTTCACCTTCGGGCCCAGCGCCTCGCGGAAGCTGTCCTCGTCCTCGAGGTCCATGATCGCGTCGCCGAAGCCTTGGGCGATCTCCATGGCGGTCGCGAGGATGCGGAGGAACTGCGCGAAGCTGGACGCCGCGAGCGTGGGGACCCAGCGGTCCTGACCGCTCATCGCGGTGTAGACGGGGCAGTCGCCCTCCGGATCCGGCTTCGAGGTGTCGAGGAAGTACGGGTCGCCGAGCAGCGAGCTCTCGGCGATGACGACCCACGACGCCTTCCAGTCGGGCGTCTTCGCGACCTGGGCCTGCGCCTCGACGATCGCGTCCGCCGGGAGGAGGCGGATCTTCTCGACGGGGGTTACCGTCTCCACCTGGACGGGGTTGGCCCCCAGGAGGAAGTTCCGGAAGCGGGGGGGGACGCGGAGCTGCTTCTTCAGCGCCTCCACCAGCTCCGGCGGAGCTTTTCCGAAGGAGAACGCGATCTTCCGTCTCTGGAAGACGACCTTCAGCCCATCCACTGCGTCGGCGAGATCACTGTCCACGGAGGCCTCGAATGCTGTCCGGTGGGGGGACCCGCGTGGGACCACCGGCTTTCGGGGCCTACTACAGTTTGGGACCGACCGCTACCCTCTCGGGGGGCAGCGCCCCGGCGACGCGGCAGATCACGTTCGTCCGGGCGCGTGTGGCCGAGGTCGCGGACCCGAGGCTGCGGAGCGCGGCGGCGAGCACGTCGGCGACCGGGGGCGTGAGGCCGGCGACCTCGGGAGGTCTGGCGTGGACGCGCACCTCGACGGCGGAGGCGTCGTTTCCCGGGGCGTCGACTGTGATCTGGAGGTCGACCGAGACCGATCGATCGAGCACCCCCGCCAGGTGCGGGTTCCGGCCGAGGGTCCCGCACACCAGGCTGGAGCCTTCCCCTCCGTCCGCGCCGATCGCGGCGCCGACCCACCGCGCGAGATCGATCCGCCCGCCCACCCGGTTGGCGGTGAGGACCGGGACGCAACCCTCCCGCACGGGCACGTGGCCCGGTGGACACCTCGCGTCGGCCACGCAGCGTCCCCCGATCCAGGTCGCTCCGGGCAGGCACGCGGTCTCCGGCAAGCACAGGAGCGTGGGCCGCGGCGTTCCGGTGCGGGCGTGGGCGAGGGCGTGGGGAGGACAGGCGAGGGCATCTCGCTCCTCGGGCACGATCCACGGGTGGCTCGCGCTGGTACGGAGGCCCGCCAGCGGCACACACGGCCCGCCGGGGAGAGGGATCTGGCCCTCGGGGCAGCGCGCGCGCGTGCAGGCGCCGCCCTCGAGGTCGCCCTCGCAGACGCTCGCGGCGACGGCCCTCGGCACGCAGGCGCCCGCGAGCGCGACTCCCTCGTCGCACACGCACGCGCCGCCTCGCGGGCTCGCGCGAGGCGGACACGCCGCGCCTTGCGTGCGGAGATCCGGCGCGCCGCACGCGATGAGCCCGAGCGCGATCATGGGGAACAACCCGCGCACGCCGCACCCCTAGCACCAACGGCGGCGTCGGATCCCGCAGTAGTGCTGGCACCGCCCCCGGCGCTTGCGGTATGGAGCGGCCCCGCATGCCCCTCGCGCGCCACGTCGACGGCACCGACACGTGTGCCGGTGCGCTCCGCCGCCTCGCCGACCGTGGCGAGGCGGATCTCGCGGCCGTCGAGCCGATCGTCCGGGAGATCCTCGATGCGGTCCGAGCGGAGGGCGACGACGCCGTCGCGCGTTACCAGCAGCGCTTCGGGGGTCACGCTGCCTCGCCGGTCTTCCTCGCCGCGTACGATGGGGCCGCGGCGCTCGCGGCGCTTCCCGCGTGCGCGCGCTCGGCGCTCGAGCTCGCGGCCTCCCGGATCCGTGCGTACCACGAGCACCAGCGCGACGTGGGCTTCCGCTACGAGTCCGAGGGCGTATGCCTCGGATCGCGCGTCGCGCCCATCGCGCGCGCCGGTGTCTACGCGCCTGGGGGCAAGGCGCGCTACCCGTCGAGCGTCCTGATGAGCGCGATCCCCGCGGCGGTCGCCGGCGTGCGCGACGTCGTGCTCGCGACACCGCTCGCGCACGACGCGACCGACGCGCCCATCCTCGCGGCCGCCTGGCTGTCCGGCGTGCGCGGCGTCGTGGACGCGGGGGGCGCGCAGGCGATCGCTGCCCTCGCCTGGGGCACCGGCACCGTCCCACGCGTCGACAAGATCGTCGGCCCTGGAAACGTGTACGTCGCGTGCGCCAAGCGCCTCGTTTCGGGGGTGGTCTCGATCGACTCCATCGCGGGCCCGAGCGAGATCCTGGTGATCGCCGACGACGGCGCCGACCCGGAGATCGTCGCCGCCGATCTCCTGTCGCAGGCCGAGCACGACGAGGCCGCGTATCCGCTCCTCGCGTGCACGAGCGCGGCCTTTGCGGACGCGGTCGACCACGCGCTCGAGGTCCAGCTGGCTGACCTCCCGAGGGCCGCCATCGCGCGCGCCTCCCTGTCCGCGAATGGCCACGCGTTCGTCGCCCGCGATCGCGCGCGCCTGGCCGCGATCGCCGAGGCCCTCGCGGTCGAGCACGTGAGCTTCCAGGTCGAGGACCCTGAAAGCATGCTCAGCGAAGTGCGCTGCGTGGGCGCTGCCTTCCTCGGGCCCTTGACTCCGGAGGCAGCGGGGGACTATCTCGCCGGTCCCTCCCACGTTCTGCCCACGGGAGGGGCCGTCCGCTTCGGTTCGCCCCTGGGGGTCCACGACTTCCTGAGGCGAACCTCCCTGGTGACCTACTCGGCCGAGGCGCTCCGCGCCCACGCCGACGCGATCACCACCCTCGCGCGCCTGGAGGGTCTCGAAGGGCACGCGCGGGCGGTCGAGCTCCGGCTCGATCGGAACGGGAGTCGACCTCCGGCCCACGGGCCGAAGAGCGAGCGTGTGAAGCGTCCGTGAGGGGACGCACCGAGCCTCGTCACTGCACTGACGATCGGTCGGCGGGGGCAGGGGGTACGACGGATAAACATTCGTAAGTATGTGAGTTATTGAAAGGTCCGCATCTTGCTTGGTGCGAACCGGTCTCTCTGCAGGAAGCACCGAGGAGGATTGGGATGGGATCGAAGTGGATGACTCGGCTCGGTTTGGCCGCCCTCGCGGTCGCGGTGGGGTGGGGCTCCGTCGGGTGTGCGCAGGAGCGGGATCCCATCAACAGGGTGCAGCCCAACGCGTTGCCCAAGGCGTTCTTCCTCGGCGCGGACTGGCACACGAACGGCAGCCAGCGCCCCGAGTTCTGGGCGCGCAACACCGTGGTCGACGTCGGCTACGGCGCGAGCCAGAGCGCCCTCTTCACGTCGACGTACGCGCAGCCGGTGGCCCGCATCAAGTGGGACATCTCGGGTGACGGCGACTTCCTTCTCGGCCGCCTCGCGCACGAGCGCATCGCGGACAGCGACGGCAAGGGCAAGGGTGGCCCGCAGCCCGAGGGCATCGTCGCCTACAGCTACCGCATCGAGTCGCACTTCGACATCCGGCGCGACTACAACCCCGGGACGGGCGAGGAGGGCAACACGACGGTCGAGAACGCTACCGACCGCCCCTGGCAGGACCGCGAGTACATTCGCGTCGACTGGTCCAGGAACCTCTCGACCGACAACTACGAGTTCGACACGCTCTCGATGCTCGGCGTCTACGGCGGCATCCGCTACGAGCCGATGGCCTTCGCCGTCGAGAACCCGAACGACGCGAACTACCCGGTCTTCGACGTCGCCGGCGGCTACTTCGACATCACCAACAAGGCCTTCGCGCAGCCCAACGAGATCGACCTCTCGGCCCTCGGCTGGGGCATCGACAGCGTCCCGGCGTGCATGCTCCCGCCGGAGTTCGGCGGCGGCACCGAGCCCGTCGGGCAGTGCAGCCCGGTCGAGATCACCCTTCGCCAGTCGTTCGTGAAGGTGCCGAAGTTCGACTACGAGCCGAAGGACTGGGACGGGTACCGCTTCCAGGCGTTCGGCGCCTTCACCGAGGAGCGCCGCGGGTACGCGCGCACCTACGGCATGGTCGACAAGCAGTGGCACCGCTTCATCACGCGGTACGACGTGTGGGTCCGTGACCACTACTACGCGAACGAGTGGAAGGACGGCACGTTCAAGCCGAACGAGGACTTCTCCGGGGGCCTCGCGTGCAATACCTCCGAGAAGATCAACGCCGTCCGCGCCGCCGCCGGGTTGGCGCCGCTGCCGAGCGGGGGTGACCAGCCGGTGACGCGCTTCGGCGACAGCCCGAACCGTGACGCCGACGCCAACGGCACCGCCGACGAGTGCGAGGCCGTCTCGCAGAAGCTCGGCATCGGCGGTTCGCAGTGCGACGTCTTCACCAAGCTGTGCACGCTCCCGTACCAGGCGCGCGTCGCGAAGCCGATCAAATGGTACATGAACATCGAGGGCTCGACCGACTTCCAGGAGGGCACCGAGATGGCCGCCCACGAGTGGGACGTCGCGATGCGATCCGCCCTCATGACGGCGAAATACGCCGAGTGCCAGAAGGTCGGCGGCGAGAACTGCGAGGGCCGCTTCCCCGTCTACTTCGGCCAGCAGGACGAGAACGACGACGCGATCGAGCTCGCCCAGGAGGTGGACGCGTGCCGCTCCGCGGTGAAGGACAAGAGCCCGGAGGCGTTCGCCCAGGCCGACAAGGCGTGCCAGGCCAAGGCCGATCAGATCGGGGGCCAGCGTGGCTACAGCAAGGGCGTCATCGCGCTCGCGAAGATGCCCGAGCAGATCGTGCTCTGCCACAGCCCGGTCGAGCAGGGCGACGCCGCCGCGTGCGCGCCGCCCGAGAAGCGCCTTCCGGCGAACCTGCGCGCGCTCGACTGCAAGAACGCGTGGCGCGCGACCACGAAGAACGGTCAGATCCCCTCGTCCGACCCCAGGGCGAAGGACAAGCTCGATACGCAGGCGACCGTGGCGACCTGCAACAAGTCGATCGTCGTGAGGCTCGGCGACCTCCGCTACAACGTCGTCAACAACATCGACAAGCCGCAGGATCCCTCCGCGTGGGGCATCTACACGGACGCCGAGGATCCGCTGACGGGCAAGAAGATCGGCGCCGCGATCAACCTCTGGACCCACATCAACGACCTCTTCAGCCAGGGCATCGTCGACCAGCTGCGCTACATCAAGAAGGAGTTCACGACCGCCGACATCACGAACGGCGTGAACATCCACGACTGGGCCGCCGCGGCCGACGCTGCGTACGCGTTCCCCAAGATGACGAAGGCGCAGGTCACGCACGACGTGGCCTCGCTCGCTGGCCGCTCCGGCGTCACCGACGAGTCGCAGCTCCCCGCGCTCTCGCCGAAGGCCGAGCAGGCCGCGTACGACCTCAAGGAGAAGGTGTACAACATCCGCGCCGACATCAAGGCGGCGAGCACGATGGCCCCCGTGTACGAGGCGCGGCGTCAGCTGGCGCGCGGGACGCCGCTCGAGGCGGCCCTGATGACGACGGGCATGCAGCAGTACTCCGGCGTCAACAAGGCGCCCATCCCCACGGCGTCCAAGACGAAGTTCGGCTCCGTCCTGCAGCTGGCGAACCCGTCGCTCAACCGCGAGTTGCGCAACGCGAAGGAGGTCGCCCTCGCCGAGCGCGGGGCGTGCATCATGGCCGACGCCCCCGCGCCGCTCGGCAACACGGCGCTGGCGAACCTGCTCGAGAAGAAGTTCGGCAAGTTCGACGACCCCGCCTGCGGCACTGCGGGCCGACCCGCCTGCCAGGACAAGCAGACGCGGCAGGATCGGGCGCAGAAGATGTTCGAGTACCTGCGCCAGAAGGTGCACTACGCCGTCGTGATCCACGAGATGGGCCACTCGGTCGGCCTGCGACACAACTTCGTGAGCTCGTCCGATCCGCTCAACTACCGCCCGCAGTACTGGCAGCTCCGCACCCGCAACGGCACCGTCAACACGCCGTGTACGGATCTGCAGGCGGACGGCTCCAAGTGCGTCGGGCCCCGTTACTGGGACCCCGTCGACCAGGTCGAGACGGACAACCTCGTCTGGATGTGGATGCAGTCGTCCGTGATGGACTACGCCGGCGAGCCGACGCAGGACCTCCTCGGGCTCGGCGCCTACGACTTCGCCGCGGCGCGCATGTTCTACGGTGACGTCGTGCAGGTCTACCAGGACGAGACCTACAAGGCCGGCAAGCCCCGCGCGGTCGGCCTGCAGAGCAAGATCGACAACTTCGGCGGCATCATCGGCCTGCAGTACAAGTACGGCAGCGGCAACCAGGCCAACATCCACTACTCGCAGCTGCAGGCCAAGTACGAGCTGATCAAGGACTGCAAGCCCGTCGACCCCAACACGTACAAGCCCTCGAACTGGAACACCGCCAAGATGGGCGAGTGGAACCCCGTGATCGACGGCAAGCTCGTGTCGGTGGATGGCCAGACCTACAGCCGGTGCAAGACGCAGCCGACGGACTACGTGCAGTGGGAGAACATGGCGTTCCCCAAGGGCGTGACCCCCGACACCTACCGCGGGGGGCCCGCGTACGATCGGCAGACGCGCCTCCGGGTGCCCCACGGCTTCGCGACGGACAGCTGGGCGGATCTCGGCAACCTCAGCGTCTACCGCCACGACAACGGCGCGGACCCCTACGAGCTGTTCACCTTCCTCCAGGTCCAGCCCGAGGTGCTCCACATCTTCAACGACTACCGCCGCGGGCGCTCGACGTTCAGCGTGCGGAGCGCGTCGAACCGCTACCTCACCCGCTACAACGAGAAGCTGCGCGACGCCGCGAAGGGCCTCGGGCTCCTCGTGAACATCTACCGCTCGTTCTACAACGACCTCGGGCTCGACTTCAACTCGACCTGGCCCACGTCGGCGAGCCGGCTCTACCGCGAGAACATCCTCGTCTCCGGCATGGGCTTCGATCAGTTCGCGCGGCAGCTGCAGCGGCCGGAGTCCGGCGATCACTTCCGTGACGACGCGACCTCGCGCCCCGGCATCTTCCAGTCGGTCAACGACTACATCGGCAACGAGCCGACCAAGTCGTGCAAGGCCCCGGGCGCGCAGAACCCGTGCATCCTCAAGCTGACGGACGGCGCCAGCGGGTACTTCGGCAACGTGTCGTACGGCGGCAGGCTGCTGGAGAACAAGCTCGGGCAGGGCAACGGCGAGTACAACCGCGACTACACGCAGAACGTCGGCTCGTACTACGACAAGATCTGGAGCGCGATGCTCTTCACCGAGTCGGTCGACAACTTCATCAGCGACTCGCGCGGCGACTTCCTCGACCCGCGGTACCGCGCCGTCTCGGTGGCCGACGTCTTTCCCGACGGGTACCGCCGTCTGATCGCGAACGCCCTCACCGGTGACGAGTTCATCAAGGGCGTCCGCGTCGCGGCCAACGCCGCGGGCATGCCCATCACGGACGACTCGAACTTCATCAGCTCGATCGGCTGGACGAGCTGGTGGAACGTGGACGGACCGAAGGCCTGCTTCCCCGGCGCGGGGAGCACCGTCTGCTCGATCTACTCGTCGGACCCGACGCTCTCCGATCCGTTCAAGGCGTCGGCGCCGGCCAACACCGCGATCCTGGACTCGCAGATCGGCTTCGAGCAGCAGAAGTTCATCATCGCGATGACGATGGCCTACCTGCCCGAGAACCAGAAGATGACCTGGCTCGACCAGCTCCGCATCTTCGAGGTCGGATCCGACAGCGATCCGGGCTTCGAGGACCGGATCCAGTTCAACCACCCGAACGGCAAGATCTTCGTCGCGAAGAGCAGCGGCAAGGAGACCATCTTCGGCAAGCAGGTGGAGAAGAACATCGGCGCGCGCGTCCTCGAGTACGCCAACACGCTGCTCCGCGCCGGCTACGAGACGGAGGACATCCTGAGCGGCACGCGCGTCGTCGGGTACAAGGCGAAGCTGCGCGCCGACGGCACGCCGATCGTCAAGTTCGACAAGGGCGTGCAGGGCCCGCCGGACTGCAAGGAGACGATCAACACGGGCTGCACGGTGACGTCGAACCGCGCCGCCGTCGAGCTCGAGTCCTACGTCTCGGTCCCGGTCTTCATGCGGCAGGCCCTGGCGGCCTTCGGCATGGCCGACCCGCGCATGAAGGGCCTGTACTAGGGGCAATGCCCCCCTCTCCCTGAAGGGAGAGGGGGCACGTGAACGGGAGAATCGCCTCTCGCAGGGTCTCCCGGTTCAGTCGTGCGTTCTCGAGGCGAACGACGCGGAGGCCACGGCGCGCGAGGATCGTCGTGCGCCTCGCATCCCGTT
>SXNL01000103.1 GCA_005777185.1 Myxococcales bacterium | reverse complement strand
TCGGGCTCGGGCTCGGGCTCGGGCTCGAAAATGAGGGGATTCCTCAGGGCGCAGCCCACACAGCATCTTCTCGTAACGTGTGCGCGGGTCCGCACTCCGCGGTAGAATCACCCCATGATCGCTCCCTCTCGCCACGTCCTGCGCGGCGGGACCCTCCTCGCCACTCTGATCACGGTCGCGCTCGGGTGCGGATCGAACGCGCCTCTTCCGGACGCTCCCGGAGTCGCTGCCCCCAGAGTAGAGGAGGACGCAGGCCCGGCCGCGGCGGGCGATGGCGGGGCGGTGACACCCGAGGGCGGGGGCCGGTGCGGGGACGGGCGCGTCGATCCGGGTGAGGCCTGCGACGACGGCGTGAACGACCGGCTGGGGGGCGGTTGTCTACCGGGCTGCACGGGCATGGACATCTCCGCCGAGGTGTTCGCGCCCGCGCTGCGGACGATCGAGATCACGCTCCCGCCCGCGGACTGGGAGCTCCTCAGGCACGAGACGAAGTCGCGGCACACGATCTTCGGCGGGGCCGATTGCCGGACGCGCCAGGTCGTGAACCCCTACACCTGGTACAAGGCCGACGTCCGCATCGACGGCGAGGTCCTCGCTCAGATCGGGCTCCGCAAGAAGGGCCACCTGGGATCGCAGAGCACGCGCCGGCCCTCGCTCAAGCTCGACTTCAACAGGTTCGTGAGCGGCCGCTTGTTCCACGGAATCGATCGATTCTCGGTGGACAACAACAAGTCCGATACGTCGCTGGCCCACACGTGCACGACGTACCAGCTCTTCACGGCGGCCGGCATCCCGGCCCCGAGGTGCACGCACGCCCGCGTCCTCGTCAACGGCGAGGCTCAGGGCATCTACACGCTGCACGAGGACATCGACAAGGACTTCCTCGCCCGCCACTTCGCCGATCCTTCCGGGAACCTCTACGAGGGGACGGCCTCCGACTTCCGGCCGGAGTTCGTCGGCGGCTTCGAGCGCGAGACCAACGAGGCCAGCCCGTCCCGCGCCGACATCGACGCGGTCATGGCCGCCCTCGCCACGGGGGACGCTGGGCTCGTGGCGGCGCTCGACAAGGTCGTCGATCTCGAGGCGTTCTACCGCTTCTGGGCCGCGGAGGTGCTGGTCTGGCACCGCGACGGGTACTCCGGGAACTCGAACAACTTCTTCATGTATGCCGATCCGAAGAACGGCGGTCGGTTCCGCTTCCTGCCGTGGGGCGTGGACGGCACCCTCGGGCCGAACAGCAACGCGTCCAACCCCGACTCCGTCATGGCGTTCTCGGCCCTCACGAACCGCCTGTACGCCATCCCCGCCGCTCGCGATCGGTACTACGCCGCGCTCGATCAGCTGCTCGCGTCGGCGTGGAACCCCGCCGCCCTGACCGCGCGGGTCGCGGCGATCGGCGCGGCCGCCGACCCGTGGCTCACGCCTGCCGAGCGCACGGCCCGCGCGAGCGTCGCGGGCACCGCCACGAACATGATCAACGCGCGCGCGGGGAAGATCGCCGCGGCCCGCGCGGGTGGACCGCCGTCGTGGACCCTGCCGATGCGCTCGCTGCCCTGCAGGGTCGCGGTCGGCAAGGTGAGCGGCACGTTCTCCACCACGTGGGGCACGATCGCGCAGGACCCCTTCGCGTCGGGCACCGCCGCGTTCACGCTCGTGATCGGCGGCGTGACGACGACCGTCTCCGCGGCGGGCGCGCGCGCCGGCGCGACCGGCTTCGGGCGCGTCCAGCTGGTGGGTGACGTCGGCTCGCTGCGTTACACGATGACCGTGCCCTACCCGGACACGAAGTGGTTCGATCCCTTCTCGACGCTCGGACCGCAGCCCATCGTGTCGCCGCCTCACTCGATGACCATCGTGGAGACCGACATGTCGAGGACGCCCGCCGTCACGCTGCGCACCTTCGAGGTCGCCGAGGGAACCTGGACCTTCACGGCCACGAGCACGACGGACGGCCAGCCGCTCACGGGGAGCTTCACCTCGGGGCTGTACACGCCCTGAGACGGTGACGCCTGCGCGGGGCGCTCTCGCCGAGACCGTGCGGTCCGCGCCGTCAGCCGTCCGCCGACCGCCGACCGCCGACCGCCAGGCTTCGCCGAAAGCGGTGCTCGCGCGACGCCGCCAGCCCGCCGTACGTCCCGAACCTCGCGTCCGCGTCCGTCACGCCATCGAGCGCGTCCTCGGCTTCGCTCCCGTCGGGCTCCAGCGGGAACGTCCGCAGGATCCCGTACAGGGTGCTCCGCTGCGCCGGCGCTCGCCCGGCCGCGCGCGCGACCCGCCGCAGCGCGGACGGCGTGGCGAGCTGTCCGTGGGTGGCGCCCGCGGCGGTCGAGATGCTCTCGTTCATCAGCGTCCCCCCGAGGTCGTTGACCCCGCACCCGAGGAGCCGCCCCGCCACATCGAGGCCCTCCTTCACCCACGACACCTGCAGGTTGGGGATCTCCCGGCCGAGCATCACGCGCGCGAGGGCGTGGGTGCGGATCACGTCGAGCGCGTCCGGACCCGGGCGCACGTCGGGCTCGCTCGCGAACAGCGGTGCGTCCGCGTGCACGAACGACAGCGGCACGACCTCCGTGAAGCCGCCCGTGTCTCGCTGGATGTCGCGCAGCGTCTCCAGGTGCCGCAGCCGGTCCCCCGGTGACTCGACGTGGCCGTACATCATCGTCGAGGTCGTACGGATGCCGAGCGCGTGGGCCGTCCGCACGACCTCGATCCACTCCGCGGTCGTGATCCGACCCGGCGCGATCCGCGCGCGCACGGCGTCGTCGAGGATCTCCGCGGATGTCCCGGGCATCGTGTCGAGCCCGGCCTCCCGGAGCGCGATCAGGAACTCCCGCACGGAGAGCCTCGCGCGGCGCGCCCCGTACTTCACCTCCTCGGGCGACAGCGCGTGCATGTGAAGCTCCGGCGCGGCGCGCTTCACCGCGCGCACGAGGTCCACGTACAGGAGGCCGTCGATGCCCGGCGCGAGCCCCGCTTGCAGGCAGACCTCGGTCGCGCCCATCGCCCGTGCCTCGAGGGCGCGGCGGACGACCTCGGCTTGCTCGAGGAAGTATCCCTCCTCGCTCCGCGCGCCCCGCGCGAAGGCGCAGAAGCGGCAGGTCTTCACGCACACGTTCGTGAAGTTGATGTTGCGGTTGATGACGTAGGTGACGAGATCGCCCGCCTGCCGGCGGCGCAGCTCGTCCGCCGTGCGGCACAGCGCGTCGAGGTCCGCACCGGTCGCGTCGGAGAGCGGCAGGACCTCGCGCCACGACGCCGTCTTCCCGGCGAGGACCTCATCGAGGATCCTCACGCGGCGGCCCGATCGAGGAGTCGCGCGAAGAGCTCCGGCGCGACGAACTCCCGCGTGCGCCAGCGGTCGTGGACCGGCAGCCGCCGGGCGAGCGCAAAGCCCGCGGCCTCACAGGCGGTGGCGAGGCGGGCGATGTGCGGCCACGCGTGATCGCGGTTGATGTAGTCGGGGGTCACGGGCGAGATCCCGCCGAGATCGTTGATGCCGGCCGCGAGGAGCGAGGCGACGTCCGTGGAGAGGTTCGGGGGAGCCTGGACCGTCACATCCTCGTCCAGGATCAGCCGCGCGAGCGCGACTGCCCGGAGGTGCGCCTCGTCCGTCGGCTCGGGGGCACGCAGCATGCGCGTCCGTGGGTGCGCCCGGAAGGGCTGCACGATCACCTCCTGGACGTGGCCGTGGCGCGCGTGGGAGGCCTGGATCGCGCGGAGCGCGTCGACGCGCTCCGCCTCCGTCTCGCCGATGCCGACGAGGAGCCCCGACGTGAACGGGATGCGGAGCGCGCCCGCGTCCTCGTGCATCGCGAGCCGGACCTCGGGATCCTTGTCGGGCGCGTGGCGATGTGGGCCACCTGGCCCCCGCAGGCGCTCGCTCGTGGACTCGAGCATCAGCCCCATGCTGGCGTTGACCGGGCGCAGCCGCGAGAGCTCCGCTCGCGTGAGCACGCCGGCGTTCGTGTGGGGCAAGAGGCCTGCCTCGAGCGCGGCGCCGCAGGCCCACACGAGGTATTCCACCGTGGAGGAGAAGCCCCACGAGGCGAGCTCGCGCACGTAGGAGGGGAACCTCGCCTCCGGCCGATCTCCGAGGCAGAACAGCGCCTCCGTGCACCCCGCGTCGCGTCCGCGTGCGAGGGCTGCGCGCACCTCGTCGGGCGTCATCGTGTGCGCGCCCTCGTCGTTCGGCGATCGGCGGAACGCGCAGTAGTCGCACACGTCGCGGCACAGGTTGGTGAGCGGCAGGAAGACCTTCGGCGAGTACGTGACGCGGGGGCCGAAGCGCGCGTCCCGCTTCCCCGCCGCGCGCGCGCAGAGCTCGGCCGTCGGGAGCGAGACGAGATCGGTCACGGGCCCGCCTTGGCCGCGTCGCGGAAGGCCGGCCGCTCGCCCCCGCCGTGGATCACCAGCGCAGCGCCCGTGATCCAGCGCGCGCGCTCGGAGGCCAGGAACACGCACGCGTCGCCGATGTCGTCGGGCAACCCCAGCCGCCGCATCGGGATCGTCGCCGCGACGGCGGCCACGCCTGCCTCCGAGCCGTAGTGCAGGTGGGCGAGCTCCGTCTGCAGGGGACCCGCGACGATGGCGTTGACGCGGACGTCCGGCGCCCACTCCACGGCGAGCGTCTGCGTGAGGTTGATGAGCCCCGCCTTCGCGGCCCCGTACGCGGCCGTCCCCGGCGACGGGCGCGTGCCGCTGACGCTGGCGATGTTGAGGATGCAGCCGCCGCCGGTCATCGCGGCCCGCGCGCGCTGCGCGAGCCAGAGCGGGGCGACGAGGTTGAGCTGGATGATCGCCGCCGAGAACCGCGGCGACGCCGTCGCGGAGTCGGCGGCGGGAGAGCCACCCGCGTTGTTGACAAGGACGTCGAGGTGGCCGTGCCGGAGCACGACCTCCCCGATCAGGCGATCGACCTGTTCGCTCTCGCGCACGTCGGCCGCGAGGAACGCCGCGGATCGCCCGGCCACCTCGGGCAGCGTCACCGGCGGCTTGCGGCCGCAGACCACCACCTCTGCGCCCGCCGCGAGGAACGCGTTCGCGATCCCCCGGCCGACGCCGCGGCCGCCCCCGGTGACGAGGATCACCTTGCCGTGCATCTCCGCTTGCACGTGCGAAGTAGAACATGTTCTACTCGGCGTTGCAACCGTGGAGACCCGCGCGCCCGCCATCCGGTCCTCGGTCGACGATCAGGGGATCGCCGAGCTGATCGTCGATCGCCCGCCGGTCAACGCGCTCGGGATCGCCGACTGGGACGGCCTGGCGGACGCGCTCGTGGCGTTCGGTCGCGACGCCCGGGTCCGCGTCGTGGTCCTGGCGGCGGCGGGCCGCGGCTTCAACGCCGGAGTCGACATCAAGGAGCTCCATGCCGCGCCCGACGCGCACGCCGCGCTGGTCGCGGTGAACCGCGCGTGCGCCGCCGCCTTCGCCGCCGTGTACGAGTGCGAGGTGCCGGTCGTCGCCGCGGTGCACGGCTTCTGCCTCGGCGGGGGCATCGGCCTCGTGGGAAACGCGGACGTCGTCCTCGCGTCCGAGGACGCCACGTTCGGCCTCCCGGAGGTCGACCGAGGGGCGCTGGGGGCGGCGACGCACCTCGCGCGGCTCGTCCCGCAGCACCTCATGCGCGCGATGGTCTACACCGGCCGGAAGGTCCCCGCCCGCGAGCTGGAGCGACACGGAGGTGTGCTGGAGGTCGTGCCGAGGGAGCGCCTCCGCGAAGCCGCGCGCGCCGTCGCGGCCGAGATCGCCGCGAAGAGCCCCGTCGCGATCCGGGCCGCCAAGCAGTCGCTGAACGGCATCGACCCCGTCGACGTTCGCCGCAGCTACCGCTTCGAGCAGGGCTTCACCTTCGAGTTGACGCTCGCCGGGGTGGGCGACGAGAAGCGGCGCGCGTTCGCCGAGCGACACGCGAGCGAAGGCGAAGGGGAGAAGGGGGAGAAGGGGGAGAAGACGTAGTGCGGGACAAGCGGCTCTCCGCCTTCGACGTCGCCGCCGAGATCCGCGACGGGATGACGCTCGGCGTCGGTGGCTGGGGCTCGCGCCGCAAGCCGATGGCGCTCCTTCGCGCGATTCTCCGGTCGAGCGTGAAGGACCTCACGATCGTATCCTACGGAGGCCCCGACGTCGGGCTCCTGTGCGCGGCCGGGAAGGTCCGGCGGCTGGTCACCGGCTTCGTCTCGCTCGACTCCATCCCGCTCGATCCCCACTACCGGGCGGCGCGCCAGCAGGGCCGCGTCGAGGCGGTCGAGCTCGACGAGGGGATGCTGCAGTGGGGGCTGTACGCGGCGAGCCTCCGTCTCCCGTTCCTGCCGACACGCGCCGGCCTCGGCAGCGACGTGCTCGCCCTCGCGCCGCACGTCCGCACGGTGCGTTCCCCCTACGAGGATGGCGAGGAGCTCGTCGCCGTCCCGGCGATCCGGCTCGACGTCGCGATCTGCCACCTCAACCGCGCGGACGCCTCGGGCAATGCCCAGTTCCTCGGGCCGGATCTCTACTTCGACGACCTGTTCCTCGGCGCCGCGGCCCGTCGCTTCATCTCGGTCGAACAGGTGGTACCCACCGCGGAGCTGCTCGCCGGCGGTTCGATCCACACGATGAAGATCCACCGTGGCCTCGTGGACGGCGTCGTCGAGGCTCCCCGGGGCGCGCACTTCACCGAGTGTGTGCCGGACTACGGGCGCGACGAGGCGATGCAGGCGCGGTACGTCGCCGCGGCGGCCGATCCGGCGGCGTGGAACGCGTTCTATTCGGAGCTCGTCTCGTGACCGCCGCGCGGCACGAGGTCTGCGCCGTCGCGCTCGCGGAGGCGTTCCGGGGCGACGGCGAGATCCTGGCGAGCGGCATCGGCGTCCTCCCGTCCATCGCGGCGCGCCTCGCCCGCGCCACGTTCGCCCCCGACCTCCTGCTCACCGACGGCGTGGCGACCCTGGTCGAGGCCGACGGCACGCCGAGCGGGTGGATGCCGTACCGCGCGATCTTCGACCTCGTGTGGTCGGGTCGCCGCCACGTGATCATGGGCGCATCCCAGATCGACCGCCACGGCAACCAGAACATCGCGGCGATAGGCGATCCACGCCGGCCGAAGGCGCAGCTGCTCGGCATGCGCGGCGCGCCCGGGAACACGATCAACCACCCGACCAGCTACTGGATCCCATCGCACTCCCTGCGCTCGTTCGTCGCGAAGGTCGACGTCGTGAGCGGCGTGGGGCACGACAGGGCCGCGGCCCTCGGGCCTGCGGGGCGTTTTCACGATCTCCGCCGCGTCGTGACGGATCTCGCCGTCCTCGACTTCGCCACGCCCGATCGTACGATGCGCCTCGTGTCCACCCACCCCGGGGTCGCGGTCGCGACGGTCGTCGAGCGGACGGGCTTTCCGCTCGCGGGGGCGAGCCCGGGCGAGGTCGTGCCGGAGACGCGGCAGCCGACGGACGAGGAGCTCGACCTCCTCAGGAGGGTCCTCGATCCGCGCGGGCTCGCCGCGAAGGAGGTCGCCTCGTGACGCACGCGCTCCATACGCGCCTGTGCGATCTGTTCGGCTGCCGCTACCCCATCGTGCAGACCGGCATGGGTTGGGTCTCGGGCGCGCGCCTCACCGCGGCGACGAGCGCCGCCGGCGCGTTCGGGATCCTGGGCGCGGTCACCATGACCGTTCCCGAGATGGAAGCCGCGATCGCGTCGGTGAAGGCACGCACCGGCCAGCCGTTCGGCGTCAACCTTCGCCCGGATCAGCCCGATCTCGACCTTCGCGTCGCGATCCTCGTGCGCGAGAAGGTCCGCGTCGCGAGCTTCGCCGGTCCTCCGTCGAAGGATGTGGTGGCGCGTCTCCGGGCGGCGGGCATCCTCACCATGCCCACCGTGGGCGCGCGCCGGCACGCGGAGAAGATGGCAGATCTCGGCGTGGACGCGATCATCGCGCAGGGAGGGGAGGGCGGCGGGCACACCGGGGACATCCCGACGTCGCTCCTCCTTCCGGACGTGTGCGACGCCGTGAAGATCCCGGTGATCGCGGCGGGGGGCTTCCGCGACGGTCGCGGGCTCGTCGCGGCGCTGGCCTACGGGGCGAGCGGAATCGCGATGGGGACGCGCTTTCTCCTGACCCGCGAGTCCACGGTCCCCGACGAGATCAAGGCGCTCTACGTGAAGACGCCCGTGACGGGCACCGTCGTGACTCGCCACATCGACGGCGCCCCGCAGCGCGTGATCCGTACCGAGGTCATCGACGGGCTGGAGCGCGCCGGCACGCTGCAGCGCTTGTGGCGTGCCCTCTGCAACGCCCTCCGGTTCCGCGAGGCGACGGGGGCGACGCGCCTCGACCTCCTGCGGGAGGCGCGCGCGATGCAGGCGAACCAGGACCTCCCGCTGGCGCAGCTCCTGATGGCCGCGAACGCGCCGATGATGACCCGCGCGAGCATGGTCGAGGGGCGCGCCGACGTGGGGATCCTCCCCACCGGGCAGGTCGTGGGACTCATCGGCGAGCTGCCCACCGTCGCCGAGCTCGTGGACCGCATCGTCGTCGAGGCCGGCAGCACGATGGCCCGCCTCGCAGGGGGCGTCGAGGTCGAGGGGAGCGCCGCATGAGCGAGACAGAGCAGGATCTCGTCCTGATCGAGCAGCGCGGCGCCGCCGCGATCGTGACCATGAACCGCCCCCGGTACCGCAACGCGCAGAACATCGCGATGACGCGCGCGCTCGACGCCGCCTTCGGGGCCGCAGCCGCCGCCGACGAAGGCAAGGTCAGCGTGCTCGCGGGCTGAGGCGAACACTTCTCG
>SXNL01000102.1 GCA_005777185.1 Myxococcales bacterium | reverse complement strand
TTGGACGGGTTCGAACATGAGCGACTCGACGTCTACCGTGCGAGCATCGAGCTGGTGGCGGGGGCGGACCAGCTCGCGGACCGCTTTCCGAGGGGCCGCGCCTACCTCAGCGATCAACTTCGGCGAGCTGTCGCCTCGATCCCCCTCAACATGCGGAAGGCGCCGGGGAGTTCGCTCCGGCGGACAAGGCGCGCTTCTACCGCATGGCGCGCCGCTCGGCGACCGAGACCGCAGCCGTCCTTGACGCTCTGGCCGTGCTCGGGCTCGCCGATGCGCAACGCTTGGTGGCCGTGCGAGCCCTCCTCTTGCGGATCACGGCGATGCTCACCGCGATGGTGCTGAAGCTCGGCTCGTCTTCGTCGGGCTCGGGCTCGGGCTCGGGCTCGACGTGAGGAAAATGAGGGGATGCCTCAGGGCGCCATCCGCAGGCGTTTCTCCGTGCCCCGACGGCGGCGTCCCTTGCGAGAGCGCGCTCGGGCCCGAGCCCAGGGCCGCGCGTCCGCGGCCGCTCGGCGCTCCCGACGCGCGTGGCCCCTGACGTCCCCGGCACGGGGCGATCGGGTAGCATCTCGTCGATGGCCACGCGCCCCGCCCCGCTCCGGGACTTCCTCGCGAGA
Organism: Myxococcales bacterium; assembly: GCA_005777185.1. Taxonomy (GTDB): domain Bacteria; phylum Myxococcota_A; class Polyangia; order Polyangiales; family Polyangiaceae; genus SXNL01. Next base: position 3,720 of record SXNL01000102.1, on the reverse strand, counting down.
GACGACGCCGGGCGCGTGCTCGGCGCGTACCAGCTGACCGAGCAGCTCGGAGCCGGCGGGTTCGCGCCGGTGTGGCTCGCCGACGAGCGGATGGGGGGAGCGCAGCTGCGCAAGGTGGCCATCAAGCTCTTCTCGACCGGCGGGCTCGATCCGCGGCACGCCGAGATGGTGGTCAACGAGGCGCGGGCGCTGTGCCGCGTCGAGCACCCCAACGTCGTGCGCTTCTACACGCAGTGCGCCGACGAGGAGGCCGGCGTGCTCGGGCTCGTCATGGAGTACGTGCGCGGAACCGAGCTCCGCGCGCGTCTCGACGCGGGCCCGCTGTCGGCCGGGGAGGTCGTCGCGCTGGGGATGGCGATGGCGTCGGCGCTCGAGGCGATCCACGGGGCGGGGCTCGTCCATCGCGACGTGAAGCCTGCGAACATCCTCGTGACGGGCGGCGTCTACAAGCTCGTGGACTTCGGGGTCGCGGCGATCGACGAGCGCCCCGACGAGTCGCGGCGCGACGAGGCGCGACGCGTCGTGGTCGACGATCTGCCCCTGGAGGTCAGCGCAACGAAGGCGTCGATGCTCGACGCGTCGGCGCTGTGGAAGGGAGCGGCCCCGGTGCCGGCGCCGCTGGACCACCTGTCGGGCACGCTCGGTTACATCGATCCCGCGTGCGTCTCGACCCTCTCGCGCGCCAACGCCGCGAGCGACATCTACTCGCTGGGGGCGACCCTCTTCGAGTGCGCGGCCGGGATGCTGCCGGCGGCGTTCGCGGCGGGCAAGGGCGCGGGCCTCAAGGGCGATGTGCTCGACGGGCGCGCCCCGGCCCCGTCGCTCGCGGCGGCGGCCCCCGCGGCGCCACCGGGACTCGTTCGGCTGGTGGATCGAATGATCGCGCCGGACCCCGCCAAGCGCCCCGCGAGCGCGACCGAGGTGCGCGCCGCGCTCGAGGCGATGTCGACGGTGAGGCCGGCCGACCTGCCCTCGGTGACGCTCAACGCGGAGGAACTGCGAATGCTCCGCACGCGGTGGACGCGCGGGCCGGTGCTGCTGCTCGTCGCCGGGATCTTCGGGATGCTCGCGAGCTTCGTGTTCATGGCGCAGAGCCGGAACGACGACGTGATCTCGGGGGCGGCGGGCTTCGTCGCGGCCGCGATCTTCGTGGGCGTGGGGTTGGTCCTCGGGCTGTGGGCGCCGCGATCCTGATCCAGGCTCCCGGCGAGCCTTCGCGGCTCAGGGCGCCATCCGGAGGCGTTTCTCCCGCGCGATCTCCTCGATCGCGTCCCCCGCGGCGTCCTCCGGCGCGTCCAGCGCGAGCCGCACGCGTTCGGGCCTCGCGCGCAGGGTCGCGAGCGCCGCGTCGACCCGCACGCGCACGCCCGGGTCCTCCGGGCCGACGCCCCTCTGCGCGGAGGTCGCCCGGAGGAACATCCGGCCCGCCGCCACACGATCCTCGGCGGCCTCGTCGGGATCTTCCGCGACGCGCAGCAGGTCCTCCGCCTCGATGGGCGCCGACCGGTACCCCTCGGCCCCCACCGACGCCGCCAGCGCGCCGATCCGCGCAAGCCACGATCGCGCGTTCTCCCCATCGAGGCGCCTGATCAGCGCGATCCGATCGAGGGCGCTCGACCGCGCGACGCGATCGCCCCGCGCGCGGACGGCGGCTGCGTTGATCTGCGCGCACACCTGGCGCGCCTCGTCGGCGCCGAGCCCGCTCACGGGCAGGTAAGCGAGCACCGTTCCCGGAGACGCCGGCGGCCCCCACGCATCGAACCGCAGCCGCTGCACCCGGTGGAGCGCGATCGTCTTCGTCCCCGCGTCGTACACGGCCTCCTCGATGTGGGTGTACGCGTGCTCCTGCAGCCAGTGCGTCCCTGGCTGGTATTTCACCGCGCCGGGCGTGAGCGCGAGCCGCGTCGCGCTTCTCCACTGCCGCGGCCACAAGCGGAGGAACGGCCACACGAGCAGCATCGGCAGCGCGAGGCCCGCGCAGAGGAAGTTCGACAGGACGGCCCCGACGCCGAACCACAGCTCGGGCGACCGCCCGACCGCCCATTCGACCACGCCCGTCCCCTCGTGCTCGAGTCCGAGCGCCCGCCGCACGCGATCGAGGCTCTCCGCGTCCGGGAGCCAGAGCGCATGGGGGCGCCCGGTCTCCGCCGAGTCCACGGAGAGCAGGTACCCTCCCTCGTGGAGGGCGGTGGACGCGCCCACGACGTCGCGCGCGAGAATCGTGTAGTCTACATCCACCACGCGCACGCGGCCCGGCGCGCACAAGATGTCCGATTCGATCGGCCGCGGCCGCGCGTTCGCCATCACGAACGGGGCGATCGACGGGATGAGGAAGCCCCCGAGCACGAACGCCCACACGGACAGCGCCGCGAGCACCCCGAAGGGCCCGTCGACGAGCAGGACGATGCTCGTGAGGCCGCCCGCCGCGAGCGCGACGCTCCCCACGAACGTGGCGATCGGCCCCAGGATCCGCCGCGCCCTCCGCGCCGCCCCCGCGTGGAACACGCCGCGGACGCGGACCTCCTGGGGCATCACCAACTTCCTCGGAGCGGGGAGCTCGAGGGGGCGTCTCGGCCCCCTCGAACCTGGCTAGGGGCTGGCGCCCACGTCGTCGTCGTCGAGGACGGCGCCGTGGCACTTCTTGAACTGCTCGCGGCTGCCGCAGGGGCAGAGGTCGCTGCGCCCGACCTTCGGGGCGGCGCGCGGCGCGACCGACACGTGCCTCCGCGGCGGCAGCGGCTCCTCCTCGTCGCCCTCGGCGCGCTCGCCGCCGTGCATGAGATGCATCGACTGCTGCTGCCGCGCGTGGCGCGCCGCGTCCTCGCGCTCCATGCGCTCGATGTCCGTCTCGCGGCGCACCTGCACCTCGAAAAGCTTGGTGATCACGTTGGAGCTCGCCGACGCCATCATGTTGACGAAGATGGAGTACCCCTCCTTCTTGTACTCCTGCTTCGGATCGCGCTGCCCGTACCCGCGCAGGCCGATGCCGTCGCGGAGGTGCTCCATGTTCGTGAGGTGATCGACCCACTGCTTGTCGACCTCTTCCAGGTAGAAGTGGCGGAAGACGCGGAGCAAGAGCTCCGTCCCCATCTCCTTCTCCTTCTCGTCGAGGATGACCGTGGCCTGCTGGTACAAGGCGTGCGCCAGGTCGCTCTGGTCGTGGTGGTTCTCGTGCCCCTCGGGCTTCTTGCCGAAGTGCTCGAGGAAGCCGGTGCGGATCCCCTTCCCGTCCCAGTCCTCCGGGGGCTTGTTTTGCGGGCAGCACTCCTCGACCATCGCGCTCACGATCTGGTCCGTCAGGTCGAGCAACCGCTCGCGCTGCTCGGTCAGGCTCTGCGCGATCTCGTCGAGCATCCGCTCGTAGACCTCCATCGGCCGCCCCTTGTCGGCCTCGCTGAAGTCCATCCGGTAGCCCCAGAACTGGTAGATGTCGGCGCGCAGGCCGTCCAGGTTCGGCAGCTCCTTCACGTCCTCGATCTTCGTCGGCCGCGCCCCACCCTCCGAGGCCGTGCCGTGGCCGAGCAACATCTCGGTCACCGTCGGCTTCACCTCGTCGACCAAGCGATCGAGCCGCTTGATCTCCCGTAGCTTGCCCGTCGCCTTCCCCTCCTCGTCGAGCTTCTCGGCCTTGTAGATCCCGAGGAGCAGCTGCTGGCGGATCTTGTAGACCGTCTTCCGCTGCTCGTTCATCACGTCGTCGTACTCGAGCAGGTTCTTGCG
>SXNL01000101.1 GCA_005777185.1 Myxococcales bacterium | reverse complement strand
GGGAGCCCGCGAGGGTGAGGTCTGCGCGGGGCTCGCGCGCTCCCTCTCCCTTCAGGGAGAGGGAGGCCGGGAGGGTGAGGTCTGCGCGGGGCTCGCGCGCTCCTCCCTCTCCCTTCAGGGAGAGGGAGGCCGGGAGGGTGAGGTTTGCGCGGTGCTCCCGGAACCTCTTCGTCTCCCCCTGAAGAGCTGTCCAAAATTGCGCGCGCCCTCTCCCGTTGACGTTGACGAAGGGCAGCCCCGGGCAATTGTTGGACAGCTCTTGAGCGCGCGTAGCGCGCGATTTGGGGGAGACCGACGCGCGCAGCGCGGCGAGTGGGGGCTCCCCTTCTTTCTCGCTGGATCGCGCCTAACCGAACGGCATTGCGCCTAGCCCTGCCTGGCCCCTGCCTGGCCCTCTGCCTAGCGGCTGCGATCGACGAGCACCGCCAGCCGCGACGCCCCCGCGACCCCGAAGGGCAGGACGACGAGGCCGATCGCCGGCACGAGCAGGACCGCCGCGCACATCGCCCCGAACGCCAGCACCGCGAGGAAGTTGCGCCCGATCCAGGAGAGGCGCGCGCGGATCCCGAGCCCGCGCATCCCGAGGGGGTAGTCGAGGAAGTCCCAGGCCAGCATCAGCGCGGTCACGAGGAAGTTCAGCGGTAGGGTCACCACCCCCGCCGGCGGCGCGACCGCGGTGATCAGCGAGAGCAGCGCGAGGAGCGGGAGCCCGAGGCCGAGCCCGAGGAGGTTCACGCGCAGCGACCGCCACATGCCGGCCAGGAGAGGCACCTCCGCGTGCGGGGGCGCCCCGAGCGCGCGCTCCTGCCGGCGGGTGATCGCGTCGAGCGCGAACCCGCTGAGGGGCTGGGAGAGCGCCGCGGCCACGGCGAGCGCGACGAGGGGCGCCACGAGCCCGAGCGCGATACCCCCCGCGGTGCCCCACGCGCTCTGGCTCGCCTTCACGACGTTCACGGCGGCCCAGACGCCGAGCCCCGTGACCGCTCCCAGGAGCACGAGTGCGACGCCCATCGGGACCATGGCAGGGAGCCACACCGAGGGCGTCGAGACCACGAAGAGCAGCCCACCGAAGAACGCGCGCGGCCCCGCCCAGAGGGAGACCCTCCCCCCCATGGACGGGCGGGCGAGGTCGGAAGCTTGCCCCCTGCCGCGGCTCACGAGAGATTCATGGGTCATGAGGTCCGGTGTCGCCTTCGCGGTGATCCTCGCAATGTGCGCATGCAGAAAGGGCCCGCAACCCGGGAAGGGGGAGGTCCCGGATTCGGCCATCGAGGCCCGGATCGAACGCGGGGACGCGGGCAGGTCGACGCTCGTCGCCCCGAAATTTCAGCCCATCGACCTGGGCCGGGACGAGGCCGAAGGCGTCGTCGTCTCGGACACGACCCGCGTTGCCCTCCGGGCGAAGCGAGGTGGATACAGGGTGTTCCACGCGGTGGGGGACCGGCTCGTGCCCGGTCCCGATCTGCGCCCCGACTGGAAGACCGCCACGCTCGAGGTGGAGGCCCGCGCGCTGTACACCGCGAACCCCGATCTCCACGCCGCGATCCTCGCCGAGGGCAGGAGGCGCGGCGGCGACGACGCGCTGGCCCGGCTGCTCGCGCGGACGGTCGATCTCGAGGATCCGGCGTGGAAGGACGCCGAGGCGGCGCTCTCCGCCGACGCGCGGCGGCTCGTGAAGGCGGAGGTGCGGCGCGCGCTCGATCCGGGAGCCCCTCCGGACGCGCTCCTCGGGGCGGTCGCCTCTGTCGATCTCGGGGAGCCCGTGATCGTGGCCACCCTCGCGCCGCGGATCCGCGAGGTGGCCAAGGGGCGGCCGGTCCCTCACCCGCGCGCGCTCGGGGTCATGTTGCGCGCGCTGGCGCGCTCCAGGCCCGAGGAGGCCGGCAGGGTAGCCTGTGACGTGATCGCCGCGGGCGATCCCGGAGGGGCGGGCGCGATGCTCGACGGCGCCCTCCTCGCGGCGGCCCACGCGAAGGCCAGGTGCGCCGACGCCGTGGTGAAGCTCCTGGGGGACGAGCGCTGCCACCCGTCGTTCCGGTGCGGCCCCGGCGGCGCGAGGATCGATCCGCGCGCGGCCAGCGATCAGACCGAGCCGCTCTGCACCGGCGCCGACCTGGCCCCCGACGTCGCGCGCGAGATCGGGCGGCCCACCCCCGAGGTGCTGAAGGACGACGCGCGCTGGACCGAGCGCTGGGCCCTCGCGGCGCTCGCCGCAGCCGACGCGATCCCGCCCGCGTGGATCACCGCGCATGAGCGTCGACGATACGCGATCGTCCAGCCCAAGGCGCCACCGTGCGGCGAGGGTCGGATCGGCGCGCCGTGCCGGTGCGACGAGGCCACGCTGCGGGATCAGGCCTGCCGCAACGACAGCTCGCCCGTCACCGTGGCCTTCTGCCGCTTCGAGGTGGACGCGAAGCAGAAGGTCATCGGCGGGGTGACGAGCGCGTCGCAGGGGATGTGACGGCGGCGCCCTTCCGCCGCAGCTCGAGCTCGTCGAGCGTCCGCGGCCAGTCGCCGCGCAACAGGCGCGACAGCGATCGATCCGCGAGGAGCTTGCCGTCGGTCTGGCATGTCGGGCAGTAGTTCGACTCGTTGTCCGCGTAGCGGATCCGCTGCACGTTGGTGCCGCACACGGGGCAAGGCTTCCCGTACTTGCCGTGGACCGCGAACTCGGGCCGGAACGCGGTCACCTTCTCGGGGAAGCCGGGCGTCTCGCGGAGGAGGAGGTCGCGTGACGACGCGAGCGTCTCGATCGCGATCGCGTGGAGCCGGGCGACGCGCTCCGGCGTGAGCGACTGGGTTCGGAGCGTGGGGGACATCCGCGCACGGAAGAGGATCTCGTCGGAGTACGCGTTGCCTATCCCCGAGAAGAGGGTGGGATCGGTCAGCGCGCGCTTCACCGTGCGGTTCTCGCGGCGGAGGCGCAGGGCGAAGTCGGGAAGGTTCGAGCCGATGAGCTCGAGCCCGCCCGGATCCATCTCGTGGAGAGCCTCCTCGCCGACCACGACGTGGAGGCTCGCGCGCTTCTTCGTGCCGGCCTCGGTGAGGATGAGGGTCGACGCCGGGAAGTCGAACGCGGCGAGGCCGAGCTTGCCGGGGATCTTCGCGCGCTCCTCCTCGAGCCACCGAAAACGCCCCGCGATCATGAGGTGTACGACCAGGAACCTCTCGCCCTCCATCGCGAGGACGATCCGCTTTCCCAGACGCGACACGCCGAGCACCTTCGCGCCGAACACGGAGGACACGGGGGGGACCGCGGTCCGGAGCAGGAACGCGCTCGCGAGGCGCACGCCGATCAGCGGACGATCGACGACGCGCTCCGCGATGCGGGTGACGTACAGATCGACGTCCGGCAGCTCCGGCATGCCGCGAGGTCTACCCCTTCCTGCGGCGACGCAGCAAGGCCGTGACGGCGACGAAGCCGACGCCGACGAGCGCCCACGTCCCGTAGGCCTCGTGCGCCTGGCCGCTGATCGAGGCGCGCGATCCCGAGCGCTTCTCGTCCGAGAAGCGGACCGCCTGGTGCTCGTTCGCCACGAACGTCTGCGACGGGTGCGCCTCGAGCTTCAGGTCTCCGAGCTGGAGGATCTGCGCAGGGAGCTGCGCGCGAAGTCGCGTGAGCCACACGTCCTTCGGGTTCATGCCGGCGGTCGCGAGATCGAGATCGTCGAACCCCTCGCAGCGCGAGACGGCGCTCGAGCTCGAGGAGCCCGCGTCCTTCTTCGCGCCCGAGTCCACGCCCGCGTCCTTCGCCGCGGCCCCGGCGTCGAGCGCGCCGCCGTCGTCCGCCGACGCGTCCGGATCCGTCGACGCGTCAGGGTCCGCGCCCGCGTCCGCCACGCCGGAGTCCACCTTCGCCGCGTCCACGCCGGAGTCCGTCGCCGTCCGGATCCCCGCGTCCGGCGTGTCCGGGCAGGGCTCCTGGACCTGGCTGCTCGGGACCGCGGTGGGTGACGTGGCGGGGCTCGGGCTCGCGCCGGATCGGCACAGGCCGGTGTACGACTGCCACAGGCCCGGCGTGCGGCCCGCGAACGACTGGCGCGTGCCGCCGAACGCAGGATCCGAGATCTGCGGGTTGTCCGCGTACTCCGTGATCCACCCGCGCCCCTCGTTCGACTGCATCGCCTGCTGCGAGAGGGCGTCGTAGTTCGACTTGTTCTGGAAGCGGTCCCACACGAGCGCCTCGTAGTCGATGGGCACCTCGACGAACGGCGCCTTCGGGCGGTAGCGCCCCTCGCCGATGACGTACAGCGTGATACCGACGTTCGCGCCGACGCCCGCAGCCACCATGCGGAGCGGAAGCGTCGAATCCGCGCCGGGGGAGACGACGCGCACGGGCTGCATCGATCGGGTGTTGCAGTCGGGCCGCAGGCGGAGCGCGATGAAGTCGAACCTCTCCGAGACGTACGCGTCTATCGTCGGCTGGATGGCCGGGGGAATCGAGTAGTCGTGATCCTTCAGCCACACCGAGAGCGCCTTCGGATCCGTCGAGCGGAGGGTCACGGTCTCGTAGGGCCCGACCACGGACTGTGAGATCACCTGCACGCCGCCGTTCGCGCCGTCCGACGCGAGCGCGCTCGTCGCCTCCGACTGCCCGCAGCCGGTGACGCCACAGCCGAAGCTCCCGCCGTACGTGTTCGGCGCCCGGATGCTCGGCTGGGTGGAGGCGTCCAGCGCGGCGAACCACTGGTCGCGCGAGAGCTCCACGGTGGTGCCGGCGCGCACGGGGAGGACCCACGCGAAGTCGCGAGGGTTGCCGCTGTAGGTGATCTGGTCCCACAGCACCGTCTGCTGCTTCGAGATCGAGAAGGCCATCCTGTGATCGGTCACCTGCGTGCGCTCGGTGGGAGGCACGAAGCACCCACCGCACGCCGCGGCGTCACGCACGTCGACGACGGCGAGGCCGAGGGCGCCGAGGAGGGCAAGGGAGAGGGAGAGGGTCACACGTCGTCGCATCGCTTCGCTCCGGATCGGAAAGGATGGGAGCACACTTCGCAAGCGATGTGCCACTCTGGCACGGCGCGAGAAGGCGACTTTCGAGGGGAATTCATGCGATCCTCGCGACGGTGCCCTGATCCTGGGCCCACCACCCCGACAGGGATGTCATGCCCGAGCCCGACCCCCCGAAGATCCGCCCGGCGACCTCCGACGATCTGGGCGCCGTGGCGCGCCTCGCCGGCCGTCTCGTCCGCATGCACCACGCGATCGATCCAGCGCGCTTCATCCACGTCGAGGATCCCGAGCGAGCAACGCGCACGCGCGCGCGCTCTTCGAACGGCACGGGTTCAGGACGACCATGGTCGAGATGACGCTCGAGCTCGCGGGCCGCGCAGGCGATCGCGCGTCACGGTAAATGTCCAGTTCGACAGGGGAAATCGTCGCGACGTCGTTCGGCGGCGGGAACTTTCGCCTCGTCTCCCGGTCCAGCCTCGCCGGTCCCTTTCAGGAGGCGTCAGATGGCGGGAGTCTCGGTCGAAGGTGGTGGCGGCGGCGGCGAGCGGCGGGCGGTGGACTCGGAGATCAACATGATCCCGATGATCGATCTGCTGATGGTCACGATCTCGTTCCTGTTGATCACGGCGGTGTGGTCGCACATGGCGCGCCTCGAGGGGAGCGCGCAGGTACCCGGTCCGCCGTCGCCGTGCGAGGACGGGAACTGCACGCCGAAGAAGGAGCGGAAGCTCCACGTCGCGGTGCCGGACGAGACGCGCTTCGTGCTCACGTGGAAGGAGGGCGCCGACGTCGTGCGCAAGGTCGACGTGCCCCGCACGAGCCGCCGCAGCACCGACGAGCACGGCCACGAAGCCATCCGCTTCCCGGAGCTGGCGAGGACGATCGAGGGCGAGTGGAACAACTGGGGCGTCCACCGGGATCCCGGCGATCGGAGGCGGGATCAGGTCGTCGTCCACGCCGGCAACGATCTCCGGTACGCAGAGGTCGTCGCCGTGATGGACGCGGTGACCTCGCCGCGCCGAGGCCCCAAGGGTAGCGCCTTCGAGCTCACGTTCGCGGCGGATTGAGCCTCACGAGCGGCACGCCGGGGGGGCAACCGCGCTGGAGCGTGTCAGGTTCGCGGGGGATGGATCCTCACCGTCGGCGCGTGGAGAATCCGCAGCGAGCCGACCGACTCGTTCGACGCCGGCGTCAGCGCGCCCGAGGCCTCCTCGGGCACCAGCTGCCGGAGCTGCCAGACGCGCAGGTGGTTCTTGAGCTCCGCCGACACGAGCAGATCCCGGTAGCGCCCGACGTAGTACGCGACCGCCATGACCGGGAGGAGCTGCGTCACGAGGAGCACCCCCTGCGTGATGCCCGGCGGGAAGCTCACGGCGCGCGACACGACGTGGATCGCGGTGCCGTCGAAGGTGTACGACGGGCTCACGATGCCGGCCAGCTCGAGCGCGCTCGGGAGCAGCACCGTGAGGCAGCCGATCAGGACCGCGATGAAGCGCCACCTGCGCTGTCCGCTCGTGACGTACGCCGTCGTCGTCACCACCGCGATGGCCGGCGTGAAGACCAGCGGGCCGAAGAACACCGACGCCGACGCGACCGCGATCCCCGTGAGCAAGAGCACGAACGGCGCCGGCATCATCCGGCGCGTCTTGTACATGACGAGGTTCACGACGCCCGCGGTCGACCACGCGCCGAGGACGATGGCGGCGTGGCCCCAGCTCTGCACACCCATGAGCAGGAACATGGGTACGAAGACGAGGACCACCGCGAGGCCGAGCATCCGCGCGCCCACGCGGTGCGCGGCGCGCCGCATCGCGTTCTCGCCGGCGATCGCCATCTCCTCCACCTCGGGTGGGATCGTCTTCGGGAGGTCGGTGACCAGCCCGAGGAGCAGGCGGAGCGCCTCGGGGTTCTCGGGGTCGAGCGCGAGGGCGCGGCCGAGCTCGCGGAGGGCCGCCTTTCGATCCGACGGGTCGGACGACGAGGTGCTCTTCGCCGCAAGATCGGCGGCCCGGTCCGCGTGGACGCGCGCGAGGGCCCGGCGCTGCTCGACGTCCCGATCCCCCGACAGGTAGCGCTCGAGCGCGTCGTGGAGCTCCCGCGCGGTCTGGAAGCGGTCCTCGGGCGCGGTTTTCGTGGCACGGACGACGATCGCGTCGAGCTCCGGATCGATGTCCCGATCGGGCGTGCGGAGCGACGGGCGCGTCTCGACGCCCTGCAGGGTCTGCCGGAAGATGGCGTTCGCCGCGCTCGCCGTGAAGAGCGGCTCGTGCGTGAGGATCTCGAACAGCACCACGCCGAGCGAGTACACGTCGGTGCGCGCGTCGATCTCCTCGATCTGACCGAGGATCTGCTCCGGCGCCATGTAGCCCGGCGTGCCGAGGATGGCGCCGACGTCCGTCTCGGCGCCCGAGTCGTCGGCCACGGGCGCGCGCTCGCTGGACGGCGGCAAGTCGCGATCCGACGAGCGTGCCTCGACCAGGCGAGCGAGCCCCCAGTCGAGCACGTACACCTCGCCGAAGTCACCGAACATGATGTTCCCCGGCTTCATGTCGCGGTGGACGACGCCCTTCTTGTGCGCGAAGTCGACCGCGAGGCACACCCGCTGGAACGAGGCGAGCAGCCGGTGACGCGTGTATTCTGCACGCGCCTGCGAGTCCTTGTTCCGCAGGCGCTCGAGGATCGCCTCGAGGGTCTCGCCGCGCAGGCGACGCATCGTGAAGAAGGCCTTGCCCGTGGCGTCCTGCCCGAGGTCGTAGACGGGCGGTACGGCCGGGTGCTCGAGCTGCCCCTGCACGCGCGCCTCGCGGAGGAAGCGCGTGCGGAACTCCGCGGTCTTGTCCTTCGGCGAGCGCATGATCTTCATCGCGACGTCGCGGCCGATGTGCCGGTCGTGCGAGAGGCGCACCTCGCCCATTCCGCCCTCGCCGAGGAGCGCCTTGGGGCGGTAGCGCCGCTCGGGCTCCTCGGGGACCAGCTCGGCATCGAGACCCGTCACGAAGGTGGGCCCCGAGGCGATCGTGTCGTGGATCTGGTCGGCGTCGCGCAGGCTGAGCGTCGAGGGATCGTCCTCGGCGATCTCGGTCGCACCGTACGCGCTCTCCGGGTTCGCGACCTGGCGCGTGATCGTGTCGACCGGGCGCTTCGTCCCGAACGGGGGCATGGGCGCGGATCGTACACCGGATCGGGTATGCTGGCCCCCATGGAGATCGAGTTCGTCGGCGCCGCCGGGACCGTCACGGGGTCGAAGCACCTCGTCCACACGAAGCACGCCACCGTGCTGCTCGACTGCGGGCTCGTCCAGGGGAAGCGGAAGGACGCGATCGCCGCCAACAAGGACCTCGGCTTCTCCCCCCGCTCGGTGGACGCGGTGGTCCTCTCGCACGCCCACATCGACCACTCGGGGGCGCTCCCGCTGCTCGTGAAGGGCGGCTTCGACGGGCCCATCTACGCGACGCCTGCAACGCGCGACCTGTGCGCTGCGATGCTCGAGGACTCGGCGCTCATCCAGGCGCAGGACGCGCGCTACATCAACCGGAGCATCGAGAAGGACCACGTCGACATGGAGCCGGTCGAGCCGCTCTACACGCCGGACGACGTCGTGCGCGTGCTCGAGCAGATGATCTCGGTTCCCTACCGCCGCCGCGTCCCCGTCTCACCCGGCGTCGACGTCACCTTCTTCGACGCGGGACACGTCCTCGGAAGCGCCATCACGCTGCTCGAGGTCGAGGAGGACGGCGCCAAGAAGCGCGTCGTGTTCACGGGAGACCTCGGGCGAAAGGACATGCCCATCCTGCGGGATCCCGAGGTGCCGACGGGCGGCTGCGATCTCCTGATCACGGAGAGCACGTACGGCGACCGCCTCCACAAGCCGATCCAGACCATCGAGGAGGACCTCCTCGCGCTCGTGGTGCGCACGCACAAGCGGGGTGGCAAGCTCATCATCCCGAGCTTCGCGCTCGAGCGCGCGCAGGAGGTCGTGTTCTACCTGAAGGGCCTCGCGACGAAGGGCCTCCTGCCGAAGATCCCGGTGTACGTCGACTCGCCGCTCACCGTGAAGATCACCGAGATCTTCAAGCTGCACCCCGAGTGCTACGACAAGGAGACGCGCGCGCTCATCGAGGGCCATGACTCTCCGTTCGACTTCGACCGCCTGCGGTACGTGTCCGATCGCGAGGACTCGAAGGCGATCGACACGTCGCAGGGCAGCGCGATCATCATCTCGGCGAGCGGCATGTGCGAGGCGGGGCGCGTCCTCCACCACCTCAAGGCGAACATCGAGTCGGAGAAGAGCGCGATCGCCATCGTGGGCTTCCAGGCGCAGCACACGCTCGGGCGTCGGCTGGTCGAGAAGCGTCCGCGGGTGAAGATCTTCGGCGTCGAGCGCGACGTGCGGGCGGAGGTCGTGACCCTGAACGGGCTGTCGGCCCACGCGGACCAGGCGGATCTGGTGGGCTTCGCGAAGGCGATGCGGGCGACCGGCGGGGTGAACCGGATCGCGCTCGTGCACGGGGAGGAACGCGCGCAGCGCGGGCTCGTGGCGGCGCTCGATGCGGCGGGGATGACCGGGGCCGTCGCGCCCCGCGCGGGGACGCGGCTCACCGTGTGAGGGCCGAAGCCAGAGCTACCCCCGCCGGTGCCGCGCGTACATCCGGTCCCTCCACGCGAGGAGGCCCGGGAACCTCTCCCGCGCCTTCGGCATCGTCCACGCGCGCCGCGTCGCGGGTCCGAGCTTCATGTGCGCGTCCGCGACCGGTTCCACGCATTGGAGCGTGACCGCCGTCGTGACGTCCGCGTAGGAGAACGAGCCGAGGAAGTACTCCGCGTCGCCCAGCTGGTCCTGCCACTTCGCGAGCCGCGGGAGCACGACCGACTCCACCTTCGCCTCCGCGTCCTTCGGCGCGTCGTACCTGCGCGCGAGGAGGCCCGCCGTCACGCGCGTGAGCGGCATCGACGCGCCCCGGAGGAAGCCCGGCACGAAGCCCGGCACCGCCTCGCGCTGCACGTCCGGATCGGCCTTCGTGCGCTCGATCACGAGGGCGCGCGCCACGTCGAGGATCTCGTTCGCGTCCGTGTCGAGGTCCACGATGGGTCCCGATCGGCCCTCCGGGAAAAGCGACGTGCCGCGGCCCAGCGCGTCGACGTGGCGCGCGATGTCGATCGAGCCCGAGATCGCTTCGCCCTCACCTTCGAGGAACGGCACCGTCACGCGCCCCGACGTCTTGCCGCTCTTCAGGCGCAGCCACGGCGTGCCGACGAGGGGTAGGTGCTCGACGTAGCGATGGGCGATCCGATGGTGGTCGAGCGCCCACCGCGCCTTCTCGGTCCACGGCGAGTAGGAGAGTCCGTACAGCGTCCGCACGGCCGCATGCTAGCTCAGGTCGGCTCGCGTCGGGCGGAGCGAACGGCCTCGTTGCCTACATTTGCTCCGATGAGGCGGGCCCTCAGGTGGTGGAATCTTCACCCAGGCGGCCGGCACACGCCCTGGTTGTTGCAGCCTCCCGTCTGCGGCTGAGGGCAGTCGGCCGCTTCCGTCGCCTTCGTGCACGACCTCGTGCAGACCATGCCCTTCGACGGGAAGTTGAAGCACTGGAGGCCCGCGCCGCAGTCGCCCGGGACGCCGACGACCTTGCATGTGGACATGAGCCCCGTCGCGGGGCGCGCGGCGTCTGCGGCCGCGTCGGTGTGCTGTCCGGCTCCGCCGCCACCGGCGTCCGAGAGGGTGCTGGTCGAGGGGCCGGGCGACGTCCGCGCGGACGTCGAGGTCCGCTGGCCGGCGGGCGAGCCGGAGGTGCCGTCGGGATCGCCCGCGTCGGAGCATGCGGCGAGCAGGAGGGCGAGGATTGGGGCGGCGTTGATCCAGGCGGCGAGGCGCATGCCATGCGTGTCAGCAAGTCCCGGACCACGCCGAACTCGAGCGGGACCCCGCCCGATCTTTCGACTATCCTCGTCCCGTGAAGGCCACGTCTGCCGGAGCGATCGCCGCGGTCGTCGCGCTCGGGATCTCCGTGGTCGGAGCGTGCTCCAACGCGGATCGCCCCGCGTGTCACCCCGGCGAGTACGTCGCCTGCCCCTGTTCGACGGGCGAGGGCTGGGCGAAGTGCGTGAGCGCGTCCTTCGGCTACGGCACGTGCGACTGCTCCGCCGGCACGCCCGGCCTCGACGGCTGCGCGCCACCACCGTCGTTCGCGGGCGTGTGCACGGCAAACTGCCCGTTCGGCGCCCCGTGCGAGAAGAGCGCGAGCTGCGTGACCGGCACCTGCGCCACGTTCTCCAACGGATCCCGGTGCACGCTCCCGTGCGCCGTCGACGGCGACTGCCCGTGCTATTCGGGCAAGTGCGGCGGCCAGAAAGTGTGCAAGGTGCAATGATCGCCCGCGCCCGCGCCCGGGGCCTCCTCGTCGCGACCGCGACGGTCGCGAGCGTCGCGTCGGCGCGCGCCGAGGACGCTCCCGTCGTCGAGGTGCGCGTGATCGGCGACCGCGCGGAGGCGCTCCAGCGGATCCCAGGATCGGGCGCGATCGTGAGTGAGAAGGAGATCGAACGCACCCAGCCCTACGACGCCGCCGAGATGCTCCGCCGCGTGCCCGGCGTCGTCGCGCGTCAGGAGGAGGGCGGCGGGCAGCGGCTCGACATCGGGATCCGCGGCCTGGACCCGGGGCGATCGCGACGGGTGCTCGTGCTCGAGGACGGCGTGCCGGTGGCCATCAACCCCTACGCCGAGCCCGACCTCTACTACGCGCCGCCCATCGAGCGCATGCGCGGGATCGAGGTCGTGAAGGGGTCCGGATCGATCCTCTTCGGACCGCAGACGATCGGCGGCGTCGTGAACTTCCTCACGCTTCGCCCGCCGGACCGCCAGCGCGCCGCGATCGACGTCCTCGGCGGCGACTACGCCTACGCGCGCGTGCTCGGGATGTACGGCGATCGCGTCGGGCCGGTCCGCTGGGTCGTTCAGGCGTTCCACAAGAAGGGGGACGGCTTCCGCGACGAGGCGTTCACCGCGACCGATGTCTTCGGGAAGGTGGCGTGGGACACGTCCGACACGGGCCAGCTCACGTTGAAGCTCGGCGTCCATGACGACGGCTCGCGCTCGGGAGACGTCGGGCTCACGCAGGCGATGTTCGAGACCACGCCGCGTCGCGCGACGATCAAGGGGGACGATCGCCTCACGCTCCGACGCTACGAGGTGTCGCTCCTCCACGAGGAGCGCGTGGGCAACGACACCAAGATCAAGACGATGGTCTACGCGTACACCACGTCACGCCTGTGGCGGCGGCAGGACTACACGCGGACACCCATTTCCGGTCAGCGTTACGACCGCGTCGTCGGCGACATCGATCTCCCGAACGGCGCTATTTTTCTCGCGCGCACCAACACGATCCTCGATCGCACGTACGAGGTCGCCGGGGTCGAGCCGCGCGTCGAGCACAGGTTCTCCACGCTCTCCGTGCGCCACACCGTCGAGGCAGGCGGGAGAATCCTCGGCGAGAGCGCCGTCTACCAGCAGCGGCAGGGCGAGACCCCCACCTCCGACGCGGGCGCGCTCCAGCTCGCGGAGAGCCACCGGACGTATGCGTTCGCTGCGTTCGTCCAGGATCGGATGGCGTTCTTGCCCACGCTGCTCGCCACCCCGGGCCTCCGCCTCGAGCACGCCGCGATGCGCCGCGAGGTGGGGCGCCAGGGCGGCGTCGACGTGGTGTCGTCGGGCGGGAGCCGCACGACGGGCGTGATCCCGGGCGTGGGGCTCACGGTGGGCACGCGCCGCCTCCACGGCTTCGGGGGGCTCCACGTCGGCTTCGCGCCGCCGCGCGTGACGAGCGCGGTCAACCCGAAGGGTTTCGATCAGGCGCTGTCCCCGGAGAAGAACATCCAGTACGAGATCGGCGCGCGCGCCGCGCCGGAGAAGTGGCTCAAGGCCGAGACGACGCTCTACCTCACGAACTTCCAGAACCAGCTCATCGCGTCCACCGACGCGGGCCAGACCCTGCTCGTGAACGGCGGTCGCACGCGCCACTACGGCGTCGAGGCGCAGTCGACCTTCGAGCCGGGCAAGCTCCTCCGCCTGGGCTTCGCGCTCGACCTGGTGGCCCGGTACAACTTCTCGCGCGCGGTCTTCGTCGGCGGCGACACGGACGGCATGCTCCTTCCGTACGCGCCCCTCCACACGGCGACCACGGCCCTCGACTTCGAACACGCGACGGGGTTCGGCGCGCAGGTGGCGGTCGCGTACACCGGGAGGCAGTTCGCGGACCCTCGCAACACCGTGCCGGACGACGGGTCGGGGCGCGTCGGGGAGATCCCGGCGTTCGCGAACCTCGACCTCACGGCGCGCTATCGCCACAAGCCGAGCGGCGTCACGGTGAGGCTGCTCGTGAAGAACGCCCCGGACAACCTGTACATCGTGAGCCGCCGCCCGGAGGGGATCTTCACGGGCGGGTTCCGTGAGATCATGGTCGGCTTGCGGTGGGACTGGACAGGAAAGGCGAAGGACGAGTGACCACGCTCGGCGCTGCAAAAGCTGTACTCTACACGTATGCGGAGGGCCTGATGTCGCGGCTCGCCCACGATCTCGCGCTCGAGGCGATCCCCGACGAGGCGCGGGTGACCGAGCGCACGGACGCCGGTGGCCGCGCGGAGCTTGTGTTCACGGTGTCGAAGATCCGGATCCTGGGCGCGGTGAAGAGGGACGCGGTCGAGCCGGGCGTGCTGAGCGACGCCGACCGTCGCGACATCCAGGGGAAGATCACGGGCGCGATCGGACCCGGCGAGATACGCGCCAGCGTCACCGTCGAGGGTGCCCAGGGGAAGGTGACCCTCACGCTCCCGTGCGGCAAGGGCACGGCGAGCTTCCCGATCACGCGTGCGGGCGACACGTACACGGGCCGCGCCCGCTTCTCGCTGAAGGCCCTCGGGGTGAAGCCGGTGAAGGGCCCGCTGAACGCGTTCCGGCTCTCGGATCGGCTCGAGGTCGAGATCACCGCGACGGCGTGACGGCGGCGCTCACTTCTCCAGCACGATCACGCTGTACCCCCCCACCTTCAGGCTCCCCATGAACGGCATCCCGTCCCGTGGCGTCGCCACGGCGATGACGTCGCCGTTCTTCGCGCCGGCGAAGTCGGCCGAGTACCTCGTGTCGTCCGAGTCGATCTTCACCTTCCACGTGCCTCCGGCCGGGAGGCCGATGTCGTACTGGGCGTACGTCTTCTTCGCGAGGTTCACGAGGACCATCACGTCGTCTCCCCCCTTGGCCCAGCGGCGGTACACGATGACCTTGTTGCCGCCCTGGTCGTTGAGGTGCGGCACGGCCACCTTCGCTCCCCGGAGCCCGGGGCTCGTCTTCCGGAGCGAGATCATGTCCCTGTAGAACGCGACGATCGGCCCGTGCGACGCCGCGAGCGTCCAGTCGAGCGGGTCGGGCGTGCTCTCGAACGTGCCGCGCGCGAGCATCTCCTGGCCCATGAAGAGCATCGGGACGCCGGGCGTCGTGAAGAGCAGCCCCGCCGCGAGCATCGAGCGCTTGCGCGCCGCCCAGCTTCCCGGGTCCGCCGGGTCGATCCGCGAGGGGAGGCGGGCGCCGCCGTTGCCCACCGTGTCGTGGTTCTCCGTGAAGAGCAGCCGCTGGAAGGGGTCGCCGTTGTAGCTCCCGAGGAGCGCGTCGCGGACGGTGCCGACGTTTCGTGACGCGTCGTCCGCCGGCGTGATCACGCCCGCGAGCGGGTAGTAGAAGCCGCCTTCCCACTGCGTGTCGAAGCCGAGCCCGCCCGCCGCGGCCGCCTTCGTGATGCCATCCCATCCCTTGAGGTCCTCGGCGACGAGGAGCGCCCCCGGCGCGACCTTCCGCGTGACGGCGTTCGAGGTCCGGATGAGCTCCGAGCCACCCGGCACGGTCCCCTGCCCGTCGATCGCGCGTACGTTGGAGACGGAGTCCCACCGGAAGCCGTCGATCCGGTACTCCGACAGCCACGAGAAGACGTTGTCGACGAAGAAGTCAGCGACCTCCCGGCGGGCGAAGTTCGGGCGCGGGCCCCACGGCGTCGCCTTGTACGCGGGATCGGAGAAGAAGTAGATGCCGTTGTCCAGGCCGCAGGGGGCGTCGAAGCACTTCAGGGGCGTGTTGCTGGACGTGTGGTTGTAGACGACGTCGAGCAGCACGGCGATGCCGCGGGCGTGGGCGAGGTCGACGAGCCGCCGCAGATCGTCTGGCGTTCCGTAGGCCGTGTGCGGCGCGTAGTAGTGCCAGGGGCCATAGCCCCAGCCCTTGGGCGACGAAGGGCTGAAACCGTTCACGGGCATGAGCTCGATCGCGTTGACGCCGAGCCCCGCGAGCCAGTCGAGCTTGCCCGCCACGTCCTCGAAGCGTCCCACGTCCGTGCCGCGACGCGCGAAGCTCGCGACGTGGAGCTCGTAGACCACCGTGTCCTCGCGTCGTGGCGGCGACCAGGTGGTCGTCTGCCACGCGAAGCTCCGCGGGTCGACGATCACGCTCTCGGTCCCGTCGACCTGACGGCCGCGCGGATCGAGCCGCGAGAGCTCCTCGCCGGTCGAGGCGCGGATCACGTAGTGGTAGCGCTGGCCGCCGCGCGCCGACGCGACGCTCGTCGCGAAGTGCCCGTCGGCCTCCCGCGTCATGGCGACCCGCGCGCCGCCCGTGGCCTCGCCGGTCAGATCGACGGACGTCGCGCCCGGAGCCCACACGCGGAACTCGACCCCCGCCTCCCCCGGCGTGGCCCCGACGCGCTTGCCGCTCGGTGGCATCGGGAGCGGAGGGGGCTTCGCCGGTGGGTCCGGCGTGGAGGTCGTGGCGGCGGGTGAGGCGCCGGTCGGTGCGCCCGCGGGCTCGTGACCGCGAGGGGTCGTCCCGACGGTCGGGCCGCTGCAGGCGGCGAGCACGAGGAGCGCGACAAGCGGCCGTGCACTGCGTAACTCACCCATGAGTGACGCATTCTGACTCCATCCCGGTGGGCGTGCAAGCCCGCGGTCGGCTACGCCGCGCGATCCCCTTTGGCGGCGAGCGCCTCCTCCGCCATCGCGTCGAACGACATGGTCTTCGCGCGCGACAGCTCCTCCTTCGTGTGCAGCACGCGGATGACCTTCGGATCCACGCCGGTGATCCGCTGGATCGCCGGCCCGAGCGCCCGGCGCCCGAGGCTGTGCTCGAACAGGTCCTGCAGCATGCGGAGGAACCGCAGGAACGGGCGAGGTCTTCCGCTCCCGTCCTTGCGTCCGAGCAGCTGGACCCGCTTGAACGCCTCCTCGAGGCGCTTGCCCTCCGGATCGACGAGCTCCATCGGCCGGAAGAACACGTCCCTGAAGAAGGGCTGCGCGTGCGACACGAACCCGACGAACGCCACCGCCCCGCGCGCGCGATCGCGCAGGCGCCGCTTCGGCTGCGCGTCCATCCAGCGCTCGTACTCCGCCGACGAGTAGTACTCCGCCATGTGGTAGTCGACCGCGATGTGCCGCGACTCGTCGCGGTTGATGAGGCGCATCGCCTGGTGGCTCATGTCGTCATCGACGAAGTCGTCGATGGACCGCAGGAGCGCGATGTCGAGGAGGAGCTCGCCCGTGGTGATGTACGTGTTCGCGATGTCGGGTGGAAGCGCGCGGACCGCCTTCACGAAGTGATCGCGGAAGCCGACGAGGTGCGGGTTGAGCTCGTACTTCTGGTAGCGGTGCACGTCGTAGTGCGCCACGAGCCGCCGAGCCACGGCGGCGTGCCGCGCCTCGTCGACCACGAACGTCTGGAAGATCGCGCGCAGCGTGGGATCGCGCGCGTTGTCGCGCTGCACCTTGAAGAGCTCTCCCGCGAGGAGCTCGATGCCGCTCATGTCGGTGAAGTACTGGCAGATCGCGATCTCGTGCTCGCGGGAGAGCGGGCGCGGCGAGACGCTCCAGTCGAGATCGTCGACGCGCCACTGGTCGCGGCGCGCCATCTCGAGCATGCGTTGTCGGTCCACGAGTGAAACGTGGCACACGTTCCGCGCGCGTTCAACTTTCGTCCCGCGCACGCCGTGCTCGCCCGGGCTCCGGGCCGCACGGCTTGCGTCAGCCCGCGTGTCCGTCCTCGCCGTGCTGGGTCGCGTCGAGGCCCTCGCGCTCGTCCGAGACGCTGACGCGGAGGCCGACGAGGCGATCGACCAGCCGGAGGAGCGCCCACGTCGCGAGCGCGCTGTAGGCCGCGACGGCGCCGCAGGCGAGCGCCTGGACACCGAGCTGCTTCACGCCGCCGCCGAAGAGGAGCCCGTCCGCGCCGACCGGATCGGCGATCTCGGGGAACGTGCGCCTCTGGCAGAAGACGCCGGTGAGGAGCGCACCGGAGATTCCACCCACGCCGTGCACGCCGAACGCGTCGAGCGAGTCGTCGTACCCGTAGCGGTACTTCGCGAGCACCGCGAGGTAGCAGAGGAGCCCCGCGGCGCCTCCGATGAGGATCGCGGACCACGGCGCGACGTACCCCGCGGCCGGTGTGATCGCGACGAGGCCCGCGACGAGGCCCGACGCGACGCCGAGCGCGGTCGGCTTCTGCCTGTGCCACCACTCCACGCCGAGCCACGACAGCGCGCCGCCCGCCGCGCCGAGGTGCGTGGTCACGAAGGAGAGGGCGGCGAGCTGCCCGGACTGGAGGGCGCTCCCCGCGTTGAAGCCGAACCAGCCGAACCACAGGATGCCCGCGCCCGTGAGGGTCATCGTGAGATCGTGGGGGAGGGGCCGCTCCTCCGGGTATTTCAGGCGCTTGCCTATCACGAGGGCGCACACGAGCGCGCTCACGCCCGCGGTGGCGTGCACCACCGTGCCGCCCGCGAAGTCGAGCGCGCCGAGCCTGGCGATCCAGCCGCCCTCGCCCCAGACCCAGTGCGCGACCGGGTAGTAGACGACGAGGGACCACAGCACGATGAACACGGCGTACGCCGAGAACTTCATCCGCTCCGCGAACGCTCCCGAGATGAGCGCGGGGGTGATCACCGCGAACATCATCTGGAAGGCGACGAACGCGAGGGCGGGGACGGTCCCGCGCGTCGCGCTGACCTGCCCCTTCAGGAAGACGAGGTCGAGCCCGCCGATCAGCCCCGCGCGCGTCGGCCCGAACGCGAGCGAATAGCCGATGGCGACCCACGCGACGCTCAGGATGGGGATCGCCGCCAGCGAGTGCATCAAGGTGGAGAGCACGTTCCTCCTCCGGACCATCCCCCCGTAGAAGAGGGCCAGGGCGGGGGTCATGAGGAGAACGAGCGCGGAGCTCACGAGGAGCCAGGCGGTGTCGCCCGGATCGGACTTGGGAGGCATCTCGCGCCGAGCTTACGAAGCGGGCCGTTTCGGCCAAGTTTCTGGCGTCAGCGGGCCAGGACGACCTCGTTCGACGGGGCCGCGGGCGCGAGGATCCACAGGGAGGACGTGGCCGCGTCGAAGGTGGACGTGGCGGGCGCGCCGTTCACCGTGACCCGCGCGGGGGGCGCGTCCGCGCGCACGCGGAGGCGGAGGGCTCGCTTCGATCCCGTGACCTTCACCGTGCTCGACGCGTCGGACGCCGACGCGGTCAGCTCGATCGGCTGCCGTCCTCGTCGAGAAGCGAGAACCGCGAGAGAGCGCGCGCCGGGTAGGCCAGGAGCGTCAGGGCGCCCGCGGAGGTGGCGTCGCCGAGGCCGTTCGCGCCGTCGCGCACGCTCATCGGCACGAGGGCGCCGTCCTGGACGAGGACGGGGAGGGTCCCGAGCCCGGTGGCGTCGTACCCGGCCACGGTCGTCCCGCCGCCATACGCCTTGCCCGTCCAGCGTACCCGCGCGCGCCGCCGGGCAGGACGACGTCCCGCTTGCTCGTGCCGTCGAGGATCGGGGCGACGAGGAACGCGCCTCCGAGCACGAACCGGTGGTCGCCCTTCGCGCCGAGGAAGTCCATCATCGGCGGGCCGCCGGTCAGCGCGGACCTTGTCCGGAGATTTTCGCCGTGCACCACCTGGCCTCGTCGTCGCATACTTCCGGGCATGGGGCGATCGTCGCAGCTGTTGCTCTCCGCCTCCCTCGTCCTGGGTATCGTCGCCGCCTACGTGTGGTGGCAGCGGCACCCCGGCGAGTCGATCGCGGCGACGCTCGACCCGATCCACCAGACCCTCGCTCCCTTGCCCAGCGGAGGTGCCGTCCTGTCCATGAAGCTCCAGTCGACGTCGTTCAAGCACGAGTCGGACATCCCCCAGAGGCACACGTGCGAGGGCACGGACGCCGCGCCGGCCCTCGCGTGGTCGGGCGCGCCGCCCACGACGAAGAGCTTCGCACTCGTGGTCGACGATCCCGACGCGCCCGATCCGAGGGCGCCGAAGACGGTGTGGGTCCACTGGGTGCTCTACGGGATGCCCCCCGTGACGCTCGGCACGCCCGAGGGCGCCACGAAGGCGACCCTGCCCCCGGGCACGCGCGAGGGGAAGAACGACTGGAAACAGACCGGCTGGCGCGGCCCCTGCCCGCCGATCGGGAGGCACCGCTACTTCTTCAAGCTGTACGCGCTCGACACGATGCTCCCCGACCTCGGCACCCCCACGAAGGCCGAGCTCGAGAAGGCGATGGACGGCCACATCGTCGGGCAGGCGACCCTGGTGGGATATTACAAGAAGGCGAAGTAGCGCGCGGCTCGGCAGGCCGGGGCTGGCGCTCGGGCGCCGACTGCGCGAAGATCCCCGCATGTCTCCGAAGACCGTCCTCTCCCTCGTCCCCATCGCGATCGTCGTCGGGCTCGCCTCCGCCGCCGGGTGCAGCAGCACCGCCGCCACGCCCGCTCCGGCCGACGGAGGGTCGGCGGCGGCGGACGCGAGGCCTGCCGATACCGGCGTACGGGACACCGGCGTCACGTCGAACGACTCGGGGGCGGGGGGCTGCTACGACGCGTCCAAGGCGACGAAGCTCGCGGCCACCAGCGCGAAGTCGAAGCAGAACCTCTGCACCGGCACGCAGATAGGGAACTTCTACACGTCGTGCCTCGGCCCGGGGGTCACCGAGGCCGGGTGCAAGGCCTTCATCGAGGCGAGCGCGAACAACGCGTGCGTGAGCTGCCTCGAGGGCGCGCCCGTGGGAGACGCGGGCACGACCGCGAACTTCCCGGTCCTCCTGCACGCGAACGAGAAGTTCACCGCGGTGAACACCGATCTCTGCGCGTACCTGACCATCGCCAAGCCCGAGTGCGTCGCGAACGCCGTCAACCTCTCCCAGTGCCGCCTCTCCGCGTGCGGGGCGTGCCCGCTCGGAAGCTCGGCGCCGGCGGACCAGTCCCTCATCCTCGCCTGCCAGGACGCAGCAGACGCGGACGTCTGCAAGGACACGATGGAGACCAAGGCGTGCACCGACGCCTTCACGGCGGGCAAGGCCGCGATCACGAGCGCGTGCCTCGGCGGGACGTTCCAGGACGTCTACACGAAGGTCGCGACGCTCATCTGCGGGCCGTGAGCGCGGGGAGCCGGCCGTCACGCCCCCGACGCCCGCCCGAACCCCTCGGCCCCGTGAAGGAAGAGATCGATGACGGCCGGCATCATCACGTCGAGCGGCGGCTCGCCGCGCGCGCTCCACGCCATCAGGCCGGTGAACACCTGCAGGAGGAACACGTCGGCGAGGATCTGCGCCGGGAGCACCGAGAGCAGCTCGCCGTCCTCGATCGCGCGATCGAGCTGAGCGGCGAGCTCGATCCGCAGCGGATCGGCGTCGCGTACCGCGGGATCCGCGCCGATCCGCCGGAGCGCGACCGAGCCCGCGTGGGACAGGAGCTCGCGGCGATCGCCCCACACCTCCACGAACGCGTCCGTCGCCGTCGACAGGGATCGCTGGAGCGAGAACGGCGGCCGGAGGGCGCGGAGGCGCGCCACGATGGTCTGCTCGCCGCGCGCGATGGCCTCGAGGAGCACGTCGTCCTTCCTCGGGAAGTGGAAGTAGAAGGTACCCCGCGCCACCTTCGAAGCACGCACGACGTCGTCGATGCTCACGTTCTCGTAGCCACGCCGCAGGAACAGGCGCATCGACGTCGAGAAGAGCCGATCACGCGTCTTCTCGCGCTGCTCGTCCCGGAGGGTGCTCATCTCGCCACGAGTGCGAAGGCGACGATCGCGTGATAGCCGTACCAGATCCCGAGCACCGCCGTGAGGCCGCGCTCCCTCTTCGGAGCGGGCGTCTTCCTCGCGACGACGGCGACGAGCGCCGAGATCCCGAGCAGCGCGCCGACGATGAGGCCGTCCGACACGTGCAGCGCCTTGAGGATGTGAAACGGGAAAAACGCGAGGAAGCCGAGGACCATCGTGCCGAGACCGATGGGAAACGCGAGGGCGAGCGAGGCCGCGAGGGGGTGGCGGCGCCTGGAGACGAAGCCCGCGAGCCAGCGGCACAGGGCGACGAGGATCCCGCCGAAGGCGAGGTGCCAGTAGTAGCTGGTCACCGGCACGCCGTGCCACCGGTAGGCGATGTTCGGATCGCCGTCCGCCCACGCCCACCACCGCGCGACGGGGCCCGACACGTCGAACGGGAAGTCGATCGCGACGATGGCGAGGCCCGTCACGAGCGGCTCGGCCACGCGCCCGAGGCCCAGGCGCCGCACGGTGATCGCCGCCGTGTAGATGAACACCGGGTAGAGCACGCTGACGTACAGCGGCAGCTTGTCGCGGTAGAACATCAGGGTGAAGGGGCCGTGGGTGAAGTTGTCGACGAAGTTGTAGGAGACGATCTCGATCAGGAGCCCGTACGCGAACGTCGACGCCCACAGCAAGGGCGGCCAGGCCTCACCCGCGCGCCTGGCGCGGAGCGCGTGCGCGAAGGTCAACGCCGCGCACGCGTACATCGTCAGCTCGAGGCCCAGGAAGAGCGGTGGACGGGCCACGGGATCGCGCAGCGTGACGAACCAGCTCTGGAACAGCGCCTCCCGCGCCCCGTCCGGGACCTCCACGACCGGCGCCATCACGGGGAGGCCTCCTGGCGCTCCGTCGCGGATCGGACCTCCTCGCCGATCCGCGGCGCCCGGCTGTAGTCCACGAGTCCCTCGTCACGCGCGCCCCCGATCGCCTCGCCGCGGCCCCCGAAGACCTCCTTGCCGTACCGACGCCCGTGACGCCGCCACGTGCCGCACAGGCGGTCCCAGAGGCCGAGGTTCTGGCCGTAGTTCACGTGGAAGTGGACGTGGTGGTCGTCGTGGAACTGCGTCGGCGGCTGCCACGGGAACCACGAGTGGAAGCGGACGCCGGAGTGATCGATGAGCGCGACGTAGTTCTGGTAGAGCAGCACGCCCACCAGGCCGACGAGCGGGATGGGGAGCACGAAGAGCGGCGCCGCCATGATGGACTGGTACAGCGCGAACTCGACCGGGTGCATCGCGGCCGCCGTGAACGGCGTGGGCGACGTGAACTTGTGGTGCCAGCGGTGGATGTGCCGGAAGAGGAGGGGGCGGTGCAGGAAACGGTGCGCGGCGTAGAGACCGAGGTCCGTGACGAGGAAGTACGCGAGGGTGAGGCCCACCGACGCGGCTATCCCGCTACCCCGGTCGAAG
Source organism: Myxococcales bacterium (assembly GCA_005777185.1). Lineage (GTDB taxonomy): Bacteria > Myxococcota_A > Polyangia > Polyangiales > Polyangiaceae > SXNL01. The sequence continues at coordinate 4,035 of SXNL01000101.1, read as the reverse complement.
TAGATCGTCGTCCGGAGGGCGCCGGTCGCGACACCCCATGCGAACGCGCCCGACGCCATGGACGCGACGGTCATGTTGGCCGCGCCGAGGAGGATCTCCCGCCTGCGATTCGCGGCGCTCGGCCAGCGCGCGGGCTGGCACTTCCACGCCTCCGCGCCCGCGCGGCCACGGCGGTAGTACAGGAGCTCGATGACGCCGCCGATCGCGAACTGCATCCCGAGCCCGGCGACCACCGATCCGAGGACGTACGCGAGGAGCATCGCTGGACCATATCCGGTCACTGACGTTTGTCAATGAGAAGGGGACGCGCTAAGGTGTCCCCCGATGCCGGCCGCGCACGTCACCCTGAACGGCCACCGCGTCGCGTACCGGTCCGAAGGGAGCGGCCCGGTCGTCGTGCTCCTCCACGGGATGGCGGGTAGCTCCGCGACGTGGCGCCACGCGACGCCGCCTCTGGCGCGCGACTTCACCGTCCTCGCGCCCGATCTCCTCGGCCACGGCGACTCCGCGAAGCCTCGCGCAGACTACTCGCTCGGCGCGCTCGCGAGCGTCGTCCGCGATCTGATGGACGCGCTCGGGCACGACCGCGCCACGATCGTGGGCCAGTCGTACGGCGGCGGCGTCGCGATGCAGCTCGCGTATCAGTTCCCGGAGCGGTGCGAGCGGCTCGTCCTCGTCGGCAGCGGCGGGCTCGGCACCGAGGTGAGCGGGATCCTCCGGCTCCTCAGCGTTCCCGGCGCCGAGCTCGCGCTCCCCCTCGGGACGCGACCGGGCCTGCGCGATCTCGCCGCGAAGGCGGGCGCCTGGCTCTCGCGGTTGGGCGCCGCCCCGAAGCCGGCGACCGTGGAGATGTTCCGCTCGTACGCGTCGCTGCTCGATCCGGACGCGCGTCGCGCGTTCCTCCTCACGCTGCGCGCCGTCGTCGATCACCGCGGCCAGTCGGTGAGCGCGAAGGACCGCCTGCACCTGTCGCTCGGGCTGCCGACGCTCATCGTGTGGGGCGACGCCGACCCGATCATCCCCGTGCAGCACGGGCTCGACGCGCACGCCCGGATCCCCGGGAGCCGCCTCGCGATCTTCGAGGGCGTCGGGCACTACCCTCACTGCGAGGACCCCGCGCGGTTCGTGCGCGTGGTGTCGGAGTTCATCCGCGACACGCCTAGTCGACCCGGATCGTCCGGAGACCCAGCATCACGTGCTCGCCCCCCGGCACCTTCCCCCACACGCTGATCTCGTACAACCCCGGCTGCCGCTTGTCGTCGAGCGTCGTCGCGATCGAGAAGGCGCCGCCGGGCCCGATCTCGAGCGGGATCCGCGTCACGAAGCCGCGCTTCCAGAACAGCTCGTAGGGGCGCGGCACGGGGTACGATCGCCGCTGGTTCAGCACGCTGGGGGCGAGGGCCTTCGGCGGCTCGATGCGCGCGAGACCCACGGCCGTCACCTCCCACGGCGGCGCGAGCTTCCCCGCGACGCGCACCGGATCGCCCACGCGCGCCGACGCGGGCACCGCGTCGTACGTGCCATGGTGATCGACCAGCTCCTGCGAGAAGCACGGGACGGGCAGCTCCGTCTCGGTCGCGATCGGCTGCGCGATCCCGATCCCGATCCGGTTGTGCGCGGGCTTGAGGATGTTCTTCCGGTGGCCGTCGTTCGGCGGCACCTCGTCGAAGAACATCCGCTCGGCCTGCTCGACCCGGTCGCGATCGATGAGCGGCGCCGGGTCCAGCGTGCGCGGGCGCTCGTCGGTGAAGCACGACGCGTTCTCGAGCACCATGTCGGCGCCACCCTCGCGCGTGTGGCGCTCCTCCGGGACCGAGCCGTCGCTCCCCCAGTGGCCCAGGTACCCGAGCCGCGCCATGTCCTCGGCGTGGGCCTGCCCCGCGCGCGTCGGGGCGCCGAGGTCCAGCTCCAGCGGCGGGAGGCCCTGCGTCGCGCGATCGCGGTTCAGCAGCTCGACCATGTAGGTCCGCGCCTCGGCGACGGTGAGCTTGCCCTTCGCGTGCGGCAGCGCGGGCGCGGTCGGCGACGCGGCGGACGCGACCGGGAGGGCGCGCGCCGGGGCGGGCCCGGGCGTCGTTCCTACCGGGGCATGACCGGGGCCTCGCCCGGAGTCCGACGCCCCGCACGCGACGAGCGGCGCGAGGACCAGCGCGCTCGCCAGCCTCACGACGGCTCCGGGAGCTCCGGGAGCTCCGGGAGCTCGAGCCGGCCGAACAGGCCCTCGATCGTGCCCGTCATCGACAGCGCCATGTACCAGCGGAACGGTGGCAGCATGAGGCCGATCGGCATGCCCACGTCGCGGAGGAGGCCGAGGATCTCGACGTCGCCCTGGAAGAACGGCGTCAGCCAGCGCGTCGCGAACTGGTAGAACCCGAGGTGCGCGCGGCGCGTGCGCGAGTACCGCGCGAGCGCGAGCGGGAGGTACCTCGTCGCGGCGAGCGCGTCGGCGAGGACCATCGCGTCGTACAGCGCGAGGTTCGCGCCCTGCCCGAGCTGCGGGCTCATCGCGTGGGCCGCGTCGCCGAGGTACACGACGTTGTGCGTGTTCCACGGGTACATGTCGACGTCGTGGTACGCGGCGAAGAGGACCTGGTCGATGTCGTGGATCTGGTCGAGCACGAAGGCGCACTTCGGCGTCATCTCGAGGCATTCCTTCTTCCACGCCTCGAGGCCGCGCTCCCTCCAGGCCGGCACGAGATCGGCACGGAGGCTGTAGAAGAGGCTCACGAGCGGCGTCGCGTTGGCGCCATCCGGACCGAGACCGGTGGGCAGGAGGCCCAGCATGCGCTGGTTCCTCCGCACCGACTGGTAGAGGACGTTCCCGCACGCGCGATCGGGATCCCTCCCGACGAACCAGAGCGCGCCCCACGGGTAGGGGGCGACCTTCTTCTGGATGTGCGTGTCGTCGCGGAGGTGGCTCCGCGCGCCGTCGCACACGACCACGAGCTCGTGGGGGCCGTGCCTCCCGCCCTGATCGTCGAGGACCCACTGGAAGCCTGGCGGGCTCGCGGGCCGGAGATCCTCCCCGGTCACGCCCATCCTCATGGTGACGCGCGGGCATCGCCTCACTTCGTCGAACAGGCTCTGGAAGAGGACACCGCGGTGCATGCCGAGGCCGTAGAAGCGATCGCTCACGACGTCGTAGGAGAGATCCGCCAGCGCGCGGCCGCCCACAGTCTCGCAGAGCAGCCGATCGATCCGGGCGCCGCGTCGGGTGACCTCCTCGAACAGGCCGAGGCGCGCCAGCACGTGCATGCCCGTCGGCTGGAGCGTGATCCCGGCGCCGACCGGGCCGGGATCGGGCACGCGCTCGTACACCGTGACGTCATGCCCCTGCCGCGAGAGGAAGATGGCCGCGGCGCTCCCGGCCGTTCCGCACCCGAGGATCGCGACGTCCACGTCAGGTCTTCTTCGGCATCGCGTTCTTGCACATGAACATCACGCTCCCCACCTCCGACACCTTGCGGCTCATGCAGTCGCCGACGATGGCGCAGTCGTCGGTGGCCGTGCACGCCTTGAGCTCGCCGAGGATCGCGTCGGAGAACATGCGGGAGACGTGGCTCGTGAGGATCGCCTCGCAGCCGCGCTTCTGCCCGACGCAGCGCGCGGGGATCTTCTGGCAGGCGTCCTTCAGGGCGCCGTGCGCGTCGGAGGGGGACATCGACGCGCCGATCGAGTCGACGCACGACGTCGGGCACGGCGCGTTGGACTCGCACTCCATGTAGTGGGCGAGCGCGTCGGCGCGGAGGTTGCCCTTCGCGCACGCCTCGGACTTGATGCAGACGGCGACACCGTCGACCTCCTGCTCGAGGGGGATGGTCCCGCACGAGACGCTGCGGCGCACCGCAGACGCGCAGCGCTCGCCCCACGCGTCCCCCGTGTTCGGGTACTCGGGGCCCTTGCCCTCCTTCTCGTTGCACGCGAGGCCGCACGCGAGCGCGAAGCCGAACGCGAGCCCGAACGCCAGGCGGGGCGCGCGGCGCAAGGCTACGCCTGGATCGCCTCGAGCAGTCCCGCCGCGCCCATGCCGCCGCC
>SXNL01000014.1 GCA_005777185.1 Myxococcales bacterium | reverse complement strand
TCGCGCGCCGTGGCGTCCGCGTCGTTCGCCTCGAGAACGCACGACTGAACCGGGAGACCCTGCGAGAGGCGATTCTCCCGTTCACATGCCCCCTCTCCCTTCAGGGAGAGGGGGACGGGGGGTGAGGTCTGCGCGGGCTCGCCCACCGCCTCCACGGAACCTCTTCGCGCGCGAAGCGCTACGGGTGGGGGCACCCTCGCTCGAACGAATGCCTTATCCGAACGGCATTGCGGCTAGAGGTTAGCAGGTAGGGCCCCCCGTGCCCGTCGTGCCCAGGCCAGCCGTCAGGACGATCGCGTCGTCACCGAGATCGGCGGCAGGTTCGTGAGTCTGTGCCCCGCCCAGCGGCCGAGCGCGTCGTAGGCGGCGTACTTGAAGATCTCGGCGAGCGTCGGGTAGTTGAACACCATCTCGATGAAGGTCTCGGCCGTCCCGCCCAGCATGATGACGGCCTGCCCGATGTGCACCAGCTCGGTCGCCCGGTCCCCGATGCAGTGGCACCCGAGGAGCTTGCGCGACTCGAAGTCGAACACCAGCTTCACCACGCCGTCCTTGTCGCCGATGATCTTGCCGCGCGCGTTGTTGAGGTAGAACGCGCGCCCCACGATGGGTGTCTGCCCGCGCTCGGTGACCTGGTCCTCGGTCAGCCCGACGCACGAGACCTCCGGGATCGTGTAGATGCCGTACGGGAGCAGCTCGCTCACCTGCTTCTTGTAGGCGAACCCGAACGCGCGACAGACGGCGACGCGCGCCTGCTCCATCGACGTCGACGCCAGGGAAGGGAAGCCGATGCAGTCGCCGGCCGCGAACACGTGGGGCACCGAGGTCCGGTAGTCCTCGTCCACGGTGATGTAGCCGCGCGGCTCGACGACCTGGACGCCGATGTCGGCGAGACCGAGCGATCGGGTGTTGCCGTTGCGGCCCGCCGCGAAGAGGAGCTGCTCGGACACGAGCACCTTGCCGCTCTTGAGGGTCGTGACGATGCCGCGCGCGCCGTCGCGCCTCACCGTCTCATAGCCGTCGCCGAGGAGGACGTGGATGCCGAGCCGCTCCATCGCCTTCGAGAGGCGCTCGCCGATCTCCGGATCGAGGAAGGGCAGGATCGCGCTCCTCGGCTCGACGATCTGGACCTCGACGCCCATCGCCGCGAAGATCGTCGCGTACTCGCAGCCGATGACGCCGGCGCCGAGGACGGTGAGCGAGCGGGGGAGCTTCGACAGGCGCAGGATCGTGTCGCTGTCCTCGATGTCCGGGTCGTCGAAGTCGATGCCGGCGGGGCGGAACGGCACCGATCCCGTCGCGACGAGGAAGTACTCCGCCGTGATCCGCCGCGTGCTGCCGTCCCGCCCCGCGACCTCGACCGTCCGTGGATCGACGAAGCGGGCGTGTCCGCGCAGGACCGTGACGTCGTGGCGATTCAGGTTCCACCAGATGCGCGCGACCTCGAGGCCGCGCACGGCGTCCTTGCGCGCCAGGAGGCGCGGGGGTGCCTTGACGCGGTCGATCTCCACGTCGACCCCGTAGAGATCGCGCGCCTGATGGCCCGAGAGGAACAGGCTCGTCTCGCGGAGGGTCTTCGACGGCAAGGTCCCCGTGTGCACCGCGGCGCCCCCCGGCTCGGCCTCGCGCTCGATGATGGCGACCTTCTTCTTGAAGTACGCGGCCTGCACCGCGCCCTTCTCCCCCGCGGGCCCGCCACCCAGGACGACGAGATCGAAATCGTACGCCACGGGGGGAGGGTAGCGGGTTACCATGGCCAGATCCATGCCCCCTCATCTCCGTGCCCCCGTCGTCGCGTCCACGGCCACCCTGCTGTTCGTCCTCGCGGCGTGCTCCAGCGATTCGACGCCGTCGCCCGCGGTCTCCGACGGCGGAGCCGACGGCGGAGGCGGCACGGACGGGGCGGTCGTCTCCGAGGGCGACGGGGGGGCGACCGTCCAAGACGCGGGCCCGGCTACGGACTCGGGCTCGGGCGACGACACGGGCACGACCGGCGACTCCGGCGCGCCCACCGGGTGCGAGGGGATCACGGCGACACCGACGCTCAGCGGCGCGGTGCAGCCGATCTTCACCGCGTCCTGCGCGACGAGTGGCTGTCATCGCGGCAGCGCGCCGAGGGCCACGCTGAACCTCGCCACGGGCATGGCCCACGGCCAGCTCGTCAACGTCGGGGTCGCGAGCTGCTTCGGTCGCACCAGGGTCGTCCCGGGCCGCCCGAAGGACAGCTACCTCGTGAACAAGCTCACGAACGTGGACCTGTGCAACGGCAACCGGATGCCGCCCGCGGTCGCGCTCCCGGCGGCCCAGATCGACACGATCCGCGCCTGGATCTGCGCCGGGGCGAAGAACGACTGACGCCACGCCGTGGGTGATGGCCCCCTCGCCTGGGATCGGATGCGCGCGGTATACAACGCCTCCCGATCCGCGCGATGATCGCCTCGATGCTCCAGCCCTTCGCCGAGGACGTCTGGATCGACACCCGCCCCGTCCGCTTCTTCGGCGTCGAGACGGGCTCGCGCATGACGGTCGTCCGGATGAAGGCCGGTGGGCTCTTCATCCACTCGCCTGTCGCCCTCGACGACGACACGCGGCGCGAGGTCGACGCGCTCGGGGCGGTGCACGCGGTGGTCGCACCGAGCCTGTTCCACCACCTCCATGTCGGCGGGTGGATGTCGGTGTACCCGAAGGCCGTCTTCGCCGCGTGCCCGGGGCTGGAGTGGAAGCGCCCCGATCTCGCCTTCTCCTCGGTGCTCGGCGACGAGCCCCTCGGCGCCTGGTCAGGCGACCTCGAGCAGGTCTACTTCTCCGCGCGTCGCGAGAACGAGGTCGTGTTCTTCCACCCGAGGACGCGCACGCTGATCTGCGCGGACGCGCTCCTCAACCTCTCGACCCACGCGTCCGGGGTCACGCGGGCCGTCGCGCGCCTCATGGGGAACACCGCGCCTGGCGTCGGCTGGGTCGAGCCGCTCATGGTGCGCGATCGCAGGGTCGCGCGCCGGCAGGTCGATCGCATCCTCGCGTGGGAGCCGGACGCGGTCGTCCTCGGCCACGGCGCGACCCTCGAGCGCGGCGGCACGGACGCCGTGCGGGACGCCTACGCGTGGCTGTGAGCGGCAGGACCTCCCCGCGCGCGTGGCAGCGCCTCCTCGCGAGCCTCCTCTTCTCGGCGTCGGTGACGGCGGGGTGCGGGCGCCCACCGCCGGCTCCGTCGAGGTCCGCGCCGCCGCCCTCGCGCGCCGACGGCCCGCCCGCGCCCTCCATCGATCGCGACTTCGTGCGACGCCTCGCGCTGACGAAGAACTTCACGCTCGGCGCCCCCGTCCTCCCGACCCCGGCGCCCGATGGCAAGTCGGTGCTCTTCCTCCGCTCCGGAGCGCGCGATCGCAAGCAGTCCCTCTTCGAGCTCGACATCGGTACGCGGGCCGTGCGCGCGATCGCCAGCCCCGACGCCGTTCTCGCGGGTCCGGAGACGCTCTCCCCCGAGGAGCGTGCCCGGCGCGAGCGCATGCGCGTGACGACGTCCGGCTTCACCTCGTTCGAGATCTCGCGGGACGGCACGCACGTGCTGCTCACGCTGTCGGGCCGTGTCTTCGTGCTGACCCGTGCGACGGGCGCGATCAAGGAGCTTCCGACGGGGAAGGGGGCGGCCATCGATCCGCACTTCGGACCGAACGGCCGCACCGTGGCCTACGTGCGTGGCTCGGACGTGCGCGTGATCGGCCTCGAAGATCCCGCCGAGCTCCAGGTGACCACGGGGGGCACCGCGCGAAAGCCGCACGGTCTCGCGGAGTTCATCGCCGAGGAGGAGCTCGATCGTCACCGCGGGTTCTGGTGGTCGCCGGACGGATCCCAGATCCTTTACGAGGAGGCCGACACGTCGGGGATGGATCTCGTCACGATCGCGGACGTGGCGCACCCCGAGAAGGAGCCCGACCGCGTCCCCTACCCGCGCCCGGGCCGCCCGAACGCGCGCGTCCGCTTCGGCATCGTGGCCTTGACGGGGGGCCCGACGACGTGGATCGCCCTCGACGACGCGCGCTGGCCCTACGTGGCGACCGTGACGTGGGGCGAGCACGGGCAGCTCGCGCTGTGCGTGCTCGACCGCCTGCAGAAGAACGCCCAGCTCCTCCTCGTCGACACGAGGACGGGCGCGACGCGCCCCTTGCTGACGGAGCACGACGACGCGTGGCTCAACGTCGATCCGAGCGTGCCGCGCTTCCTCGCGGACGGTCGCTTCCTGTGGTCGAGCGACCGCGCGGGCGAGCGGCGGCTCGAGCTCCGCGCCGCCTCGGGTGAGATCGTGTGGACCGCCGCGCCAGGCTACGCGAAGCTGGTCGACGTCGACGAGAGAGCGCGGCGGGCGGTGGTCGACGTGCACGTCGACCCCACGAGGTCCGTCACGGTGGACGTCGATCTCGCGCGCGGCACGACCGGCGCCATTCCCCCCGGCCCGCCGCTGGACACGACGACGCGGTTCGGCTCCAGCCAGCACGATCTGTCCGTCGTGCGCGTGGCGACGCCGACGACCCTCGCGCGGCACTGGGCACGCGATCGCGCGGGTACGCTCGACGCCGAGATTCCCTCCGTGGCGGAGGATCCGGGCCCGATCCCGGGCGCGGAGCTCGGGAAGGTGGGCCCCGACGATGTGAGGGTGGCCATCCTGCGGCCGCGCGGCTTCGTGACGGGTCGCTCGTATCCGGTCATCGACGCAGCCTACGGAGGGCCCCACCGCAACATGGTGCAGGCCTCTCCCTACCTCCGCGATCAGTGGCTCGCCGACGCGACGGGCGCCATCGTGGTCGCGCTCGACGCGCGCGGCACGGAGCGGCGGGGGCGCGCGTGGGAACGAGCCCTCGCGGGGAGGCTGGGGGACGTGCCGCTCGGGGGTCACGTCGAGGCGCTCGCCGCGCTCGGCCGCGCCCACGCGGAGATGGACATGTCGAGGGTGGGGATCTACGGCTGGTCGTTCGGCGGCTACCTCGCGGCCCTCGCTACCGTGTCGCGCCCGGACGTCTTCAAGGCAGGCGTCGCGGGCGCGCCGGTCACGGAGTGGCGCGACTACGACAGCGCCTACACCGAGCGGTACCTCGGGCTTCCGGACCCCGAGAAGGCGGCCTACGACGCGGCGAGCGTGCTGGTGCGCGCGGCCGCGAAGCCCGCGGGTCCGGCGCGCCCGCTGCTCCTGATCCACGGGACGGCGGACGACAACGTGCTCTTCACCCACACGCTGAAGCTGACCGACGCGATGGAGCGCGCCGGCCGGCCCTTCGAGCTGATGCCGCTCGCAGGGATCACGCACCTCCCGTACGAGCCGGATCTCGCGGAGGCGTTGTGGACGCGGGTCGCGGCGTTCCTGCGGGCGAACCTGTAGCCGACCTGAATCCACCGAATTCCTGGCCGTTCCCACCCTCATGCAGGGTACGAGCACCCGCGTCGACGAGGTCCGGGAGCGCGTCGGGGCGCGTGCCCGCGGCGGCGGCCTGGAGCTGCCCGTGCTCTCCGACGCCGTCCGTGAGCTCCTCGCCAAGCTGGGGAGCGATCGCGCGGACGCCGCATCCATCGCGGTCCTCCTCCGCAAGGACGCCTCCATCTGCGCGCACGTCTTTCGCGTGGCGAACTCCGCCCTTTACGCCCCCGTCTCCCCCATCGTCTCCCTCCAGCAGGCGGCGAGCCGCCTCGGGATCGAGGCCATCCGCAAGATCGCGCTCGTCGTCTCGTGCGAGACCCGCGCGTTCAAGGTGCGCGGCCGCGACGCGTGGGTCCGCGCGACCTTCCGGCGCGCACTCCACGGGGGCGTGTTCGCGCAGGAGATCGCGCGCGCACGCCGGAGCAACGTGGAGGAGGCGTTTCTCGCGGGGCTCCTCCACGACGTGGGACGCCCGCTCGTCCTCCAGGCGGTCGTCGACGAGGGCCGCCTCCCCGCGGAGGTGGAGGAGCGCCTCGTCGACGAGCTACACGCGGAGGCCGGCGCGACGCTCATCGCGCGCTGGGGGCTCCCCGCGCGGATCGTAGAGGCAGCGCGGCATCACCACGACCCGTCCGCGGCGCCGGATCCCACGCTCTCCGCGCTCGTGGCGCTCGCCGACGAGGTGACCACGTGGGCCGAGGCCCCCTCGGCCGACGTCGAGCAGGGGCTCCTCGCGAGCCCCTACCTCGGGGTCCTCGACCTCTACCCGGAGGATCTCGCCGGGATCCTCGCGCGGCGCGACCGCCTCGTGGAGAGCACGATGGGGCTTCCGTGACCGAGGCCTTCGACGCCATCGTCATCGGCGGTGGGCCCGCGGGACAGAAGGCCGCGATCCAGGGCGCCAAGGCGGGAAAGCGCATCCTCCTCGTGGACGAGGCGGGCGGCGCAGGCGGCGAGTGCGTGCGGCGCGGCACGATCCCCTCGAAGACCCTGCGCGAGACCGCGTGCGCGCTCACCGGGTTCCGGGCGCGCACGGGCGGTGTGTTCGAGCTCGACGTGCGGGCGGATCTCCAGATGGAGGCTCTGATGTCGCGCATGACGCGCGTCGTCGAGGCGCACGCCGCGTACATCGGCAAGCAGCTCGCGCGGAACGACGTCATCCTATGGCGGGCTCGCGCGCGGTTCGTCGACCCGGCGACGATCGAGGCGCGGGGCCCGGACGGGCGCGCGAAGCGAGCGACCGCGCCCACGATCGTCATCGCGGTCGGCTCGCGACCTCGGGCCCCCGAGGACATCCACATCGATCACGAGAACATTCTCGACAGCGACTCGTTCCTGTCGATGGGCTACCTCCCGCGGACGCTCACCGTGCTCGGCGGCGGCGTCATCGCGAGCGAGTACGCGTCGATCCTCGCCAGCCTGGGGTGCCAGGTCACGATGATCGACCGCGCCGACCGGCCGCTCGCCTTCCTCTCGCCGAACCTCTCGGGCGTGTTTCTCGGCGCCTTCGAGCGCGCGGGAGGCCGCTTCGTCGGGGGCGCCGCGCCGCGCGCGGTGTGCTGGAACGGCGTCGACGCCGTCGAGACGATCCTCGACTCCGGAGAGATGATCCGCGCCGACAAGATGCTGGTCGCGCGTGGCCGGGTCGCGAACCTGCGCGGCCTCGGGCTCGACGCTGCGGGCCTCGCCGTCGACGGCCGCGGGGTCCTCCTCGTCGACGAGGCCTGCCGGACGAGCGCGCCCGGGATCTACGCGGTGGGAGACGCCATCGGCCCGCCCGCGCTCGCCTCGGCTGCCATGGAGCAAGGTCGCCGGGCCATGCGTCACGCGCTCGGCCTCTCGCCGCCACCGCCCGCCGAGCTCGTCCCCATGGCCATCTACACGATCCCGGAGATCTCCACGGTGGGTCTGTCCGAGGCCGAGGCCGTGAAGCGTCACGGCGCCGCGGTCGTCGGTCGCGCCCGCTTCGACGAGGTCGCGCGCGGTCACATCGCGGCGGCGCAGGACGGGATCCTCGAGCTCGTGGTCCTCCCGGGATCGGGCAAGCTGGTCGGCGTGCAGATCGCCGGCGAGGGCGCGGCGGAGCTCGTCCACGTCGGGCAGATGGCGCTGATCGCCGGGATGACAGTGGACGCGTTCGTCGACAACCTGTTCAACTTCCCGACGCTGGCCGAGGCGTACAGGGTGGCGGCGCTGGACGCTTCTTCGCGGCTGTAGCGGGGCCTGATCGCGACCGCGGCCCGCCGGCCTCGCGCGCGGGGTAGAGGACGGGCTCGCCGCGAGGGTCGAGCTCAGCTCCCCGACAGGGGCCGCGGCTTGCCGGGCGGGGTCGCTCGACGCTTGGGCGCGGATCGGGCCGCGGCACCCTCGTCCGCGCGCGCGACACCCGACACGTCGTGGAGCTCGTCGACGACGCGATCGAGCTCCTCCACGAGTCGGCGCAGCCCGTGCGACTGGGGGCCGTCGCGGAAGGCCGCGACGAGGCTGCGGTAGTACCAGAGCGTCTCTTCCTTGCTCGCGTTGAAGCGCTTCCAGAGCTTCTCTCCGACGTGCCGGTGGTCGGAGAGCAGCGAGCGCGCGTTGTGGAGCTTGTCCGCGGCAGACACGAGCTTCACGGAGACCGGCGCCAGCCGCACGTGCGCCACGTACTTCTCCTTTCGCGCCTTCCAGGGGGGCTTCGGCTGCACCTCGGCGTCGGTGCACCCGGCGACGATGGCGTGCACGGCGTCACCGAAGCGCTTCCGGATGGCGTCGCCGGTGGGGGGCCCGCCCTGATCCTCGATGGCGTCGTGGAGAAGCGCGGCGATCGCCTGGTCCTCAGAGCCGCCGTGCTCCAGGACGAGGCTCGCCACCGCGAGCAGGTGGGAAGCATAGGGCACGCCCGTCCCCTTGCGCGCCTGGTTCCTGTGCAGGCCCACGGCGTAGACGAGCGCGACGGCGAACCGGTCGGAGAGCGGCGGATCGAGGATCTCGCTGGTGGCCATGGCGGCGAATCTAGCGGCTTTCGTGCGTCCCGGCCAACGGTCGCGGCGTCCTGGCTGACAGGAACGTGACGGCCCCGGCGCCCGCGTCTTTCTACGATGAAGGTGGCGTGTCCCACCCGGTCGAGAGCTACCTCGTCTTCTCCGACGTTCACCTCGGAAGCGATCTGAACGATCGAGGCAGCTCCCCGCGTCGGTCGGACACCATCGACCGCGATCTCGCCCGCTTCCTCGATCACTACGCCGGCGTGCGGCCCGCCCGCGGCACCTGGCGGCTGATCATCGCCGGCGACTTCATCGACTTCATCGGCATGTCCGTCGAGCCCGGCGACGGCGCGCCGCCCGCGACCACGCTCGACGAGGAAGAGATCCGCAACGGCCTCGGGGGCGCCGAGGATCACACCCGGCACAAGCTCCACCGTGTCGCCGAGCGCCACGCCGACGTGTTCCTCGCCCTCGCGGGGTTCGTCGCCCGCGGGAACGCGGTCACCTTGATCTCCGGCAACCACGACATCGACTTCCACTGGGACGCGGTGAAGGCCGACTTCCGGCACATCTTGCTCGAGCGAGCGCGCCCCTCGGAGGGCGGCGACGGCGCGTTCGACGAGGAGGCGTTCCTCGGCCGCATCGACTTCGAGCCGTGGTTCTTCTACCGGAGCGGCGTCGTCTACATCGAGCACGGCCACCAGTACGATCCCTACTGCGCGATCGACCACGTGATGACGCCGGTCGTCCCGAGCGATCGACGACGCACGGTGCGCGACTTCTCATCGGTGTTGCTGCGCCACGTCGTACGCCGAACCCCGGGGATGAAGGAGTACGGACACGACACGATGGGTCTCGCCGATTACATCGGCTTCGCAATCCGCCTCGGCCTCCGCGGGCTCGTGGGCCTCTCCGTGCGATTCGCGCGCGCGGTCGCGGCCTTGTTCGAGGTCAAGCGCGAGCACGACTCGGACGCGGCGCGCGTCATGCGCGAGGAGCACGACGGGAAGGTCGTCTCCCGTGCGAGCGGCGTGGCGTCCGAGGTCGAGCGACTCCGCGCGCTCGTCGCCTTGCAGGTCGCGCCCATCACGCGGACCGCGCGGGGGATCGTGTCGAGCGTTCTCCTCGACCGACTCTCCCTCGCAGCCGCGTCCGTCCTGCTGGTGCTGGTCCTCGCGCTGCTCTCTCTCTGGGATAGCCGCTTCGGATTCGGTGCGTTCTCGGTCCCCCTCTGCGCGATCGGCGGCATGGCGTACCTGTCCCGCCAGCGGAAGCTCGATCCGGCGGAGGAGATGGTGACGCGCGCCGAGGCGCTCGCCGCGCTCTTCCCGGCGCCCTTCGTCGTGATGGGCCACACGCACGTCCCCGTGGACCGCGAGCTCGGCACCACCCGCTACATCAACCTCGGCTCCTGGGCCGAGGAGGAGGCGGAGGGCCACGAGAAAGCGTATCGCGCCGCGAGGACACACCTCGTGATCGACGTCGAGGACGGCGCGGCGAAGGCCGAGCTGCGTGCCTGGTCCGCGACGGACGGACCCGCCGGCGCGCCCGTCCGGTTCCCGTAGCGAACCTCGTCCCGATCGCGGGCTGAGGAATCCCCTCATTTTCGAGCCCGAGCCCGAGCCCGAGCCCGATTCCTGCGCAACGAACCCGCGGTTCGTGCCGACTGGCGGGCATGGACGGGTTCGAACATGAGCGACTCGACGTCTACCGTGCGAGCATCG